>DASUIB010000070.1:0-5965 GCA_036273235.1 Sphingomicrobium sp.
GCCGCGGCGAAGCGGCCGCTCGGCTTCGATCAGGGGCTCGACGAGCTGCTCCGTTCGCCGATCGACAAGATCATCGAGAGCGCCGAGCGGATCGTCGCCCGTTCCGACGGGCCGCTGCGCAGCGACTATGCGAGCTACGGCAACGACATCGCTTCGGCCGCCCGGCACCTGATGTCGGTGCTTCGGGCGATGAGCGAGGACCCCGGGAGCAGCCACGGCTTCGTCGACCTTGCCGCGCTCGCCGCCGAAGCGGTGATCATGCTCGAATCTTCGGCCGAGGAGCGCGACGTCAGGATCGAGCTCGACCAGCCCGAGCCGCTGCGCGCACGCGGCGAGGAGCGAGCGGTGATCCAGATCCTGGTCAATCTGATGGTCAACGCGATCCGCTATTCGCCTGAGGGCGGCAACGTTCGGCTGAGCTTCGCCAGAACGAGCGGGACGGCGTCGGTCACGGTTTCGGACCAGGGGCCGGGGATCGCCGCGGGCGACGAGCAGCGCATCTTCGAACGGTTCGAGCGGGCTCACACCAAGGAGGGCGGCACGGGCCTCGGTCTTGCGATCTCGCGCCGGCTCGCGCGGTCGATGGGGGGCGATGTGAGCCTCGACAGCGCACCCGGCGAAGGCGCGCGCTTCACGCTGACTCTGCCGACCGTTTAACGCGCGCGCCAGCGCACGCGAATCGTACCGCTGACAAAGTGCTCCTTCGTATGTTCGCCCTCGACGCCGCATGCGACGCACTCGATCGTCACGCGCCACGGGTAACCGCGAACCGGCAGCTCGTTACGAGCGGGAAAATAATGCTCCTGGATCGTCCAGGCATCGACCATCGTCGGGTACGGACCATGCCATTGGCGGCTCTCGTAGAGCAGGTTCTCACCATTCTTGCCGCGATCACGGACGGCGACTTCCCAGGACCATATCCCATCGGCGTCCGCGAAGGGCTCGACCGTCAGGGTGAGCTTGTGGGAAATTCGTCGCGTTGCGCCACGCGCTATCGTCACCGGCAGTTCAACGATGCCATTAAGCGCAAATGGCGCGGCGTGGGCGGTCTCACACCCCGCGAAGACCAGCAACATCAAGATTAACGCGCGGCGAATCGGACGCTCTCCCTTTCAGGGAGCTGCGTTAGCGCTTGTCGACCGGCACATAATCGCGCTCGGTCGCGCCGACATAGAGCTGGCGCGGCCGCCCGATCTTCTGGTCGGGATCGGCGATCATCTCGTTCCATTGCGCGACCCAGCCGACCGTCCGCGCGACGGCGAAGAGCGCGGTGAACATGTCGGTCGGAAAGCCGATCGCGTTCAAGATCACGCCCGAATAGAAATCGACGTTCGGATAGAGCTTCTTCTCGATGAAATAATCGTCGTGGAGCGCGATCTGCTCGAGCTCCTTGGCGACGTCGAGCACGGGATCGGAGATGTCGATCTCCTTTAAGACCTCGTCGGCGGTCGCCTTCATCACCTTCGCCCGCGGATCGAAATTCTTGTAGACCCGATGGCCGAAGCCCATCAGCCGGAACGGGTCGTTCTTGTCCTTGGCCCGGGCGATATATTCGGGGATGCGCTTGGTCGTCCCGATCTCGCGAAGCATGTTGAGCGCGGCTTCATTGGCGCCGCCATGCGCCGGTCCCCACAGGCAGGCGATCCCGGCGGCGATGCAGGCGAAGGGGTTGGCGCCCGACGAACCGGCCAGGCGAACCGTCGAGGTCGACGCATTCTGCTCATGGTCGGCGTGGAGGATGAAGATCCGCCGCATCGCGCGCTCGATCACCGGATTGACCTCATAGGGTTCAGCCGGAACGCCGAACGTCTGTCGAAGGAAGTTGCCGGTGTAGCTAAGGCTGTTCTGGGGATACATGAACGGCTGGCCGAGGCTGTACTTGAAGGCCATCGCGGCGATCGTGGGCATCTTGGCGATCAACCGGTGCGAGGCGATCATCCTCTGCTCGGGATCGGTGATATCGGTGCTGTCGTGATAGAAGGACGACAGCGCCCCCACGACGCCGCACATGATTGCCATCGGGTGCGCGTCGCGGCGGAAGCCGCGGTAGAAAGTCGCGAGCTGCTCGTGAACCATCGTGTGGCGGCTGATGGTGTAGGTGAATTCGTCGAGTTCCTTGGCCGTCGGAAGCTCGCCGTGAAGAAGCAGATAGGCGACCTCCATGAAGGTCGACTGCTCGGCGAGCTGGCCGATCGGATAGCCGCGGTGGAGGAGGATTCCCTTTTCGCCGTCGATGTAGGTGATCTTGCTCTCGCAGCTCGCGGTCGAGGTGAAGCCCGGATCGTAGGTGAACATGCCGGTCTTTCCGTAAAGCTTGCGGATATCGATCACCTGGGGACCGACCGTTCCGTCGAGGACCGGGGCATCGAAGTCGCCCCCCGGCGTAGCCATCGAGACGTTCTTGTCGGTCATTCCTTCGGCTCCATCTGATCTGCGATGCGGGCGAGGCTCTCGTCGCGGCCCAGCAACGCAAGAACATCAAAAATCCCCGGAGACGTCGGTCGCCCGGTGAGGGCGGCCCGGAGGGGCTGCGCAAGCTTACCGAGCTTGGCGCCGCTCGCCTCGGCGACGTCGCGGATGGCGGCCTCTAACGATGCCGCGTCCCAATTCGCAAGAGCAGCGAGCTTGCGATGCGCCGCGGCGAGCAGGGAACGGGCATCGTCCGTGAGCAGCGCCGAGGCGGCTTCGTCGCTATCCAGCGGCCGCGACGCGAAGAGGAAGCGGGCGCTGTCGGCGAGCTGGACGAGCGTATTGGCGCGCGGCTTCAGCTCCGGCATCGCCTTGATCAGCAACGCCTTCTGCTCCGCGGAAAGATCGAGCCGGGGGGCGACGAGGTCGGCGAGCCGCCCGTCATCCGCCTCGCGGATGTAATGGCCGTTCAAATTCTCGAGCTTCTTGAAGTCGAAGCGCGACGGCGACTTGCCGACATGGTCGAGGTCGAACCACTCGATTGCCTGGTCGCGGCTGATGATCTCCGCGTCGCCATGGCCCCAGCCGAGCCGGAGCAGGTAATTGAACACCGCTTCGGGGAGCATTCCCAGCTCATCGCGGTAAGCGTCGACTCCGAGCGCTCCGTGGCGCTTGCTGAGCTTGGCCCCGTCGGGCCCGTGGATCAGCGGAACATGGGCGTAGGTCGGCTCGGGCCAGCCCATCGCGCGGACGATCGCCAGCTGGCGGAAGGCATTGTTGAGATGGTCGTCGCCGCGGATCACGTGGGTGACCCCCATGTCGTGGTCGTCGACCACGACGGCAAGCATGTAGGTCGGAGTCCCGTCGGAGCGGAGAAGGACGAAATCGTCGATCTCGCTATTCTGGACCGTGACCCGGCCCTGGACCTGGTCGTCGATCATCGTTTCGCCATCGCGCGGCGCCTTCAGGCGGATGACGAAGGGCTTGTCGCCGTCGGGCTCCGTCACCTCGCGCGACGGGCTGTCGATCCGGAACGGCCGCCGCTCGCGCTGCGCCGCCTCGCGCTGCGCCGCCAGCTCTTCCTGGGTCATGTAGCAGCGATAGGCCTGCCCGCGCTCCAGCATCCGGTGCGCGATCTCGGCGTGTCGGGCCCAGAATTGCGACTGATAATATTCGTGCCCGTCCCAATCGAGACCGAGCCAGTGCATTCCGTCGAGGATCGCGTCGATCGCTTGCCCCGTGGAGCGTGCCTTGTCGGTATCCTCGATCCTCAGCAGGAACTTGCCCTCATGGTGCCGCGCAAACAGCCAGTTGAAGAGGGCAGTCCGAGCTCCGCCGATGTGAAGGAAACCGGTGGGCGAGGGCGCGAAGCGGGTGACGATCGGCCGTAAATCGGGGGAACGTGAACTCATGCTTGCGCTTCGGCGCGCTTTCCTCTTCTGTTCCTGCTGCAATGCAATGGACGAGCGCCCCTAACATAGGGGAAGCGCCTCTTCCACAGCGTGCTCGGGGCTATTGGAAGGCGCGGTTTTCCGCCGCTGCCGAGGGGCTTGAGAAGCTCCTCGAGGCGGAGCGCACGCAGCTTCCGCCATGGATTGCGGTCGGCCTGGGAAGCGGGATCGCCGCATGGTTCGTCCTCGATGAGCCTCGCCAATGGCAGGCGTTCCTGTGCCTCGGCGCCGCCCTGACCCTGATCGGATTCGCGCTCGGCACCGGTCGGGCGGGGAGGGCGCTCGGCTGGTTCGCCATGGCCGCGACGCTTGGTTGCGCGCTCATCTGGGCGCGGTCGAGCTGGGTCGCGGCGGCACGGCTCGACCGGGCAGCGGTGGTGACGTTCGATTCGCGCGTCATCAAGGTCGAGCCGCTGATCGCGCGGGGCGTCGTTCGCCTCACGCTCACGCCCGCCGTGCCGTCGCTGCCGCGACTTGTGCGCGTCTCCATTCCGGAGCAGGACGCGCCGCAAGGGATCGCCGACGGTGCGGTCGTTCGGATGCGCGCCCGGCTTACGTCGCCGCCGCCGATGGCGCTTCCCGGAACCTACGACTTCGCGCGCGACGCCTGGTTCAAGGGAATCGGCGCGGTGGGCAAGAGCCTTGGCCCGATTCAGCTGGTGTCAGCCGGGAGCTGGCACACGCTCGACGGAGTTCGCGCGCGCCTGGGCCAGCACATCCGCGACCGGCTGCCGGGACCGGCCGGCGGGATTGCGACAGCCCTTGCGACCGGCGACCAGCATTCGGTGGCCAAGGACGATGCCGACGCGATGCGCCGCGCCGGGCTCATCTATTTGATCGTGGTCAGCGGCCTCCACGTCGCCGCCGTGATCGGAGTCGTGATGTTCGTCGCGCTGAGGCTCCTCGCGCTTTCGCAGCGGCTGGCGCTGCGCTTGAACCTGGTGCTCGTCGCCGCCGCGGCCGGGGCCCTCGCCGGCATCGCCTACACTCTGCTCACCGGAATGCAGGTGCCGGCAGTGCGCGGTTGCATCGCCGCTCTGCTCGTTCTTTGCGGGATCGCGCTGGGGCGGGAGGCGATCAGCTTGCGGCTGCTTTCGGTCGCCGCTCTCGCGCTATTGCTGATCTGGCCCGAGACGCTCGCCGGAGCAAGCTTCCAGCTGAGCTTCGCGGCGGTCGCGGCAATCATCGCGCTTTATTCCACGGGCTGGGCGCGGCGCTCCTTCGCGCGCCGGGACGAGGGCGTGGCGATGCGCCTCGGCCGCGCCGTGCTCGCGATGCTGGCGACCGGCCTCGTCGTCCAGCTCGCACTGATCCCTCTGTCGCTCTATCATTTCCACCGCGCGGGTCTGTACGGCATCGGCGCCAGCCTCGTCAGCCTGCCGCTTACCACCCTGGTGATCATGCCCCTCGAAGGCGGTGCGCTTCTGCTCGACATCGACGGGCTCGGTGCGCCTTTATGGTACCTGTGCGGCAAAGCCATCGGCGTGCTGCTGTGGATTTCGCATCTCGTCGGCACCGCCAGCGGCGCGGTGACGATGCTCCCCACGATGCCCGATTGGGCCTTCGGAGCGATGGTGGCGGGCGGGATCTGGCTGTGCCTGTGGAGTTCACGGCTCCGCCTGCTCGGCTTGGCACCGATCGCGATCGGCGCCGCCGGCGCGGCGCTCGCGCCGACACCGGACCTATTGGTAACCGACGACGGAATGCATCTCGCGGTGGTGGCGGCGGACGGCCGGCCGGCGATCCTTCGCGATCGCACCGGTGACTTCATCCAGCAGCTGCTGGCGGAAACCGCCGCTTACGATGGCGATCCCAACTTTTTGTCGGATTCGCCGCTCGCCGACTGTTCTTACGACAGCTGCGTGATCCAAGTGAAGCGCGGCGGCCGCCGTTGGCGTGTCCTTGCGACCCGCTCGGGCAATAGCATCGCCTGGGCCGACCTGACGCGCGCGTGCGCCGAGGCGGACATTGCGGTTTCGAGCCGCCGCCTTCCGCGTGGCTGCAAGCCGCGCTGGCTCAAGCTCGACGCTCCGGCGCTGAGCCGGACCGGCGGGCTGGCGATCTATCTCGGCAAAAGCCCCCGCATAGATTCGGTTACCAACCGC
>DASUIB010000071.1:0-17102 GCA_036273235.1 Sphingomicrobium sp.
CCGTGCGAGACGCTCGATTCGTTCGTCGCCGGCGCGGCCGAGCACAAGGGAAGCTGGTGGCCCGATTGGCTCGAATGGCTGAAGAAGCAGGACGGCGCGACCGTGAAGGCGAGCGGCGCCCGCGTGCCGGGCAAGGGCAAGCTGAAGGCGATCGAGGACGCGCCGGGATCCTATGTCAAATCCCGCTGAAGGTCTGGGGCTCGCTCGCGGATGCCACAACGCATGAGGCGCTACTACGACCAGTGCGGCTTTCGGTCGAAGGCGAGGTGCAGACTGCGTTCGGCCCGGCGCTCAGAATGACGAAGTAATTCGCTGGAAGGGGGAGGAACTCAATGAATTTGCAATGCCGAGCCCTGATGTTACCAGCCGCGCTTGTCCTCACCGGCACCGCTTACGGCCAACCCGTCCGAACCGACCATCAGTCATGCGCCCCTTCAAACCTTCGTGAGATCAAGCGCGCGTTCGAGATGGATATGAAGCACAAGGATCTGCGCGTGCTTGCGCTGTACACGCCGGACGCGATCTTCACTCAGCCCGATGGGACCAGAATTTCCGGCGCGGTGCCGCTGCGGAATCTGTTCGTCCATGTGTTTGAAACCTTCGACTCCGATCTGCACTTGCGCGACGGCGAGATTCTCGCTTCGATGCAAGGCGATTGTCTGGACGAGGGGGTCTTCACCGAACGGTTGCGGGATCGGGCTTCCGGCAAGGTGATGCTCGCCAAGGGCAAGTACCGGTTTTCATACCAGCGCGCCGGTCACGGCAATTGGCGTTTCCGCTCCATGGCATGGCCGCAGTCCACGGGCTCCGAATAGCGAGGCAGAGGAGCTAACACTTCTCGTATTGCCAATTGCGTTTCTTTCCCTCGCTCAGCCACTCGATCGCGGTGGCGATCCGCTTGCGGCGGGTCTCGTCGCGCTTCGCTTCGGCGATCCATTCGAGATATTCGCGGCGGTGGCTCGGCGCGGAGCCTTCGAATGCCGCCTTGGCTTTCGGCGCCTTATCCAGCGCAGCCGCGAATTCGGGATGTATCTCGGGCGGCGGCTTGGGCGCATGTTTGGGTTTCCGCGGTACTGGAGCAATCTTGGCGAGTGCGGCGGCTTCGCCGATCAGCGCGTCGAGCTCGCTGTCCGAAGGCAGGTCGTCTACTGATGCGAGCTTGCCGAACTGACCCATGGCGCCCGCTTTCGCGTTTCCGTCGCCGATCTCCTGCCCCCGCCAGAAATTGAGCGCGGCATGTGCCTTGAACGCCGGAGTCATGACGATGATTTTGCCGTCGAGCGTGTAGGCGGGCATGCCCCATTTCATCGCTTCCTCGACGTTCGGAAGGACCGAGTGGACGCGCTCGCGGACTTTTTCGAGGATCGGCCGGGCGAACGGCTCGGCCTCGGCGATATAGGCGTCGATGCGCGGATCGCGGCTCAAAAGATCCCGTGCCCCAGTATCAAACGGACGATCGCGATCACGATCACGAACAGGTTAAGGTTCCGGCCCGCCGTTCCGCGCGAGATCATCCCGATCGCCGCGCCGATGATCGCCAGGGGAATGATCAGCCAGTTGGCCCAGCCGAGCAGCGGAATGAAAGCGACCAGCGCGCAGACCAGCGCGACGAAGCCGATGATCAGGGAGACGAGGTTGAACATCGATGCGGCTGTAGCATCACTCGGGCGCCTGGGGGAGCCGCGGCGCGCGGAGGAATGCGACGACGTAGAGCGCCAGTGCGGCCCAGATCACCGGGAAGGCGATCATATGAGCAGTCGTCACCGGCTCCTTGTAGACGAGGAGGGCGATCAAGAACTGCAGCGTCGGCGTGAGAAACTGAAGCATGCCGAGCGTCGAATAAGGCAGGCGCCTGGCCGCCGCGGCGAAGAGCAGCAGCGGCGTGGTCGAGACGAACCCGGCGAGCAGCAGCAGCTCGGTGTCGCGCGTGCTCGAGCCGAGCACCCGCCGCGACGCGATCACCATCCAGCCGAGGCAAGCCACCGCGAGCGGGAACAGGATCGCGGTCTCGATCGCGAGGCCGGTGAGCGCATCGGCCGGCACGATCTTGCGCAACAGCCCGTAGAGCGCGAAGCTGATGCACATGGCGAGGCTCAGCCACAGTTGGCCGAGCGCTCCGACGGCGAGGACGCTGATGCCGGCTGCGGCGATCGCGACCGCCGCCCACTGCACGCCGCTCAGCTTCTCGCGCAGCACGAAACGGCCGAGCAGCACATTCGCGAGCGGGTTCAGATAATAGCCGAAGCTCGCCGCGAGGATGTGGCCGCTGGTGACCGCATAGATGTAGAGGAGCCAATTGCCGCCGATCAGGAGCGCGGTCAGAAGCAGCATTCCGACGGTTCGGGGCCGCTCCGCCGCGGCACGAACCTTTCCCCAGCCGCCTCCCACCACAACCAGGATTGCGAGAAGAGGAAGCGACCAGAGAACCCGATGCGCGACGATGGCAAACACGGGAACGGAGCGGAGCGCCTCGAAATAGATCGGCAGAACGCCCCAGAGACCGTAGGCGCCAAGCCCGAAAGCGAAACCGGCGGCCTGATGATTATCTGAGCGCGTCGACGCGGTTCGGGAGGGGCTGTTCATCTTCCGCTCGCCTAACCGGGCTTAGCTTGCGGTGAAAGATCGTGATGAACCGGAGCTTTGTTGAAACCCACGGCATCGGCTGTCAAACATGTCAATCGAGCGGGAGCGGGAGAGTGATGATTTCCATCATGCATGTCGGACGGCTGTCAATCGCGGCCGGAGCCCTGCTGTCGCTGGCGCTCCTCGGCGGATGCGCGGCCAGGTCGAAGCTTCCACCGGGCGTCCACCCGAGCGTGGAAGTCGGGCCGCCGCTCAAATCGGAGGTGTGGAAAGCCGTGGCGACCGCGGCCGATCAGGACCGGCTCGCACGATTGGGTCTCGCTTGGGAAGAAGCGCTCACCGATGCGAAAAAGAGTGATTCGGCCGAGATCGCGCATGAGGGGAAGCTGCTGCTGCCGCGGTCCGGCCTGCCGCGGCCGGCGCCGACTCCGGGAAGCTATAATTGCCGCCTGATCACGCTCGGAAAAGCGACCGCCAAGGGCAAGCCGTTCGAAAGCTTTAAACCCTTCTTCTGTTACGTCCAGGTCGAGGACGATCAACTCACCATCGTCAAGCAGACCGGCAGCCAGCGGCCCGCGGGACGGCTGTGGGAGGACGACGATCCCAACCGCATGATCTTCCTCGGCAGCCTGACGCTCGGAGACGAAGAGCAGCCGCTGGCTTACGGCGACGATCCCAAGCGCAACATGGCCGGCGTCCTGGAGCGGATCGGCGCCTTCCGCTGGCGGCTGGTGATCCCGTGGCCGCAGAGCGACGCGAAGCTCGACGTGTTCGAGCTGACCCCGGTGGATTTCACCCAGCAGCCTCAGTGAGCGAAGCCGGGCTACTCGCCGATCCCGCCGAGGTGAGGGCGATCCTCATTGCCTCTGCGCAAGCGGGAGAGGCGATCAGCTATTCGGAGGTGCTGGCGCTGCTCGGTCATGATTTCAGCCGCCCGAAGATGCGCCAGTTGTGCAAGGTGCTGAGCTTCGTCGACGACGAGGCCGAAGCCCGCGGCGAGCCCGAGCTCGCGGTGCTCGTGGTGCGCCAGTCGGACGGGCTTCCGGGGCAGGGCTGGTGGATGGGCGGCGCGAAGAAGCACGGCTACGCTGGTCTGTGGGAGGGGCCGCAAGCCGCGAAGCTGATCCGCAAGGTGCAGGGCCAGGCGTTCGAGTTTTGGCGATCCTCTCCGGAACGGCGAGGTGGCAGCGCGGAGCGCTGACGGAGGGGGCGGAACCCGGCACCACGCCCCCTCCACCAGCTTCGCTGGTCCCCCTCCCCGTTCCGGGGAGGAATTGCTACGGCGCCCCGAATGCCCGAAGCGCGCACCTTTACCGTAACCGACGACGACGACGGAATCCGCCTCGACCGCTGGTTCAAGCGGCACATGCCCCAGGTCAGCTTCAACATCGTTTCGCGCTGGGCTCGGACCGGGCAGCTTCGCCTCGCGGGCAAGCGCGCTGTGCCCGGCGACCGGATCGAGGCGGGGCAGGAGATCCGCATTCCGCCGCTCGAGGCGCAGCCGGCGCGTCCGACACGTGCGCAGCCGAAGCGCGAGCCGCCAACGGCGGACGAAGAGCAGTTCGTCCGCAGCATGGTGATCCATGAGGACGAACAAGCCTTCGTGCTCAACAAACCGCCCGGTCTTGCCACTCAGGGCGGAACGAAGACGACGCAACATCTCGACCGGCTGCTCGACGGACTCGCGGGCGAGGGCGGCCGGCCGAAGCTCGTCCACCGGCTCGACAAGGATACGTCCGGAGCGCTGCTGGTTGCGAAGAGCGCGCGCTCGGCGGGGCATTTCG
This sequence comes from Sphingomicrobium sp., assembly GCA_036273235.1. Classification (GTDB taxonomy): domain Bacteria; phylum Pseudomonadota; class Alphaproteobacteria; order Sphingomonadales; family Sphingomonadaceae; genus Sphingomicrobium. The sequence continues at coordinate 4,368 of DASUIB010000071.1, forward strand.
CCAAGGCTTTCTCTGGCCGCACGGCGCGCAAGGTCTATTGGGCGCTGGTCGTCGGCGTGCCGGACGCCGCTGAGGGCCTGATCGACGCGCCACTCGCGAAGCAGCCGGGCACCGGCGGCGAGAAGATGCATGTCGATCCTGAGAGCGGACTTTCCGCCAAGACCCGCTGGCGAACGATCGACCGCGCCGGCAACCGGGCCGCATGGGTCGAGCTTCAGCCGCTAACCGGCCGTACGCACCAGCTCCGCGCCCATATGGCGGCGATCGGCCATCCGATCGTCGGCGACGCCAAATATGGCGGTGCCGAAGCCTTCCTGACCGGCGGGGTCAGCCGCAAGCTCCATCTCCACGCCCGGCGGCTGCGGATCGAGGCGCCCGATGGTGGCCACATCGACGTCACCGCCGATCTGCCGCAGCATTTCGCCGACAGCCTCGCCACGCTGGGGTTCGATCCGGCGGCTGGAGACCGGGAGATCGCCGAGCCGCCGCGGGCGCGGCGTTCCGCTTCAAGGCCCAAGCCGCCGACCAGACGGGGTGAGCGCCGCTCGCGCGGCTCGAGGCAACAGGGGAGGCGGCGATGAGCGACGACAATGACGACCTCTGGCGCAAGCGGCTGCTCATCTACACGCTGGTGCGCTTCAGCGGGCTGCTCATTTTCTTCCTCGGCGTGGCGATCATCTACACCAACCTGGTGCGGCGGGGCGGCGCACCCCAACTCGGTGCGGTCGTGGCGATCGCGGGCGTGATCGACTCCTTTTTCGCACCGCGGCTGCTCAAGCGTGTTTGGGACCGTAAAGAGCCGGATAAGTGAAGCGCTTCTGGAAGGAGGTCGCAGTCGCGCAAGAAGACGGCGGCTGGACGGTGAAACTCGATGAGCGGCCGCTTCGGACGCCGGCTCGAGCGGCGCTGCTGGTGCCGACCGAAGCGCTGGCGAATGCGATCGCCGACGAATGGCGATCGGTCGAGGGAGGCGTCGAGCCCCGCGCAATGCCGCTGACCGGACTCGCCAATGCGGCGATCGACCGCGTCGCCCCCGAGCGCCAGGCGTTCGCCGGCGGGTTCGCCACCTACGCCCAAGCCGATCTCGCCTGCTACCGGAGCGACTGGCCGCCCGAGCTGGTCGAGCGGCAGCGAGCCGCATGGGATCCGCTGCTGGCCTGGGCCCGCCGGCGCTACGACGTCGATTTCGCGATCACCTCAGGGCTGATGCACGTGCCCCAGCCGCAGGCGACGATCGAGCGGCTGTCGCATGCGGTCGGGTCGCTCGACGCTTTCCGCCTCGCGGGCCTGTCTCCGCTGGTGACGATCGGCGGGTCGCTGGTTGCCGGGCTCGCGGTTCTCGACAAGGCCCTCTCCGCAGAGGAAGCGTGGGAGGCGGTCAGCGTCGACGAGCGCTGGCAGCTCGAGCAATGGGGCGCCGACGCGGAAGGGCAAACGGCGCTCGACGACCGGCGTCGCGATTTCATGGCCGCGGCGCGGTTCCTCGAGCTGCTCGACTAGTTCTTCCTCCCCCTCGTGGGGAGGATTGAGGAGGGGGCGCGAGGCCGAAGGCGTCGCAACAAAAAAATCTTTCGGCTGCAGACGCAGCCGGCCCCCGCCCCAACCCCTCCCCACAAGGGGGAGGGGCTAATCAGTGCTGAGACCCGATCAGGTCGCGGACGAATTCGACCAGCCCGGTCTGTCTCACCCGCTTTGACCGCTCCGCCGTGACGATCGCCTGGACCTGGGCGAGGCAGGATTCCATGTCGCGGTTGACGAGCACATATTCGTACTCGGCCCAGTGATCGATTTCGTCCGCGGCCCGCCGCATGCGGTCGGCGATCACCTCTTCGGAGTCGGTCCCGCGGGTGTGGAGGCGCTGCTCGAGCTCGGCCATCGACGGCGGCAGCAGGAAGATGGTGACGAGGTGCTCGCCGAAATCGGGCTCGAGCTGGCGCGCGCCCTGCCAGTCGATGTCGAACAAAATGTCCCGGCCCCTTCGAAGCGCCTGCTTCACCGGCGCCTTCGGCGTTCCGTAGCGGAAGCCGAAGACGTGCGCCCATTCGACGAACTCGCCCGCCTCGATCATCCGGTCGAACTCGGAATCGGCGACGAACTGGTAATCGACGCCTTCGATTTCACCGGGCCGCTTCGGCCGCGTGGTCGCCGACACCGACATCGTCACTTCCTTGTCGGCGTCGAGCAGCATCTTCGAGATCGTGGATTTGCCCGCGCCCGAGGGCGAGGAGAGGACGATCAGGAGGCCGCGGCGCTGGCGGCTCGGCGGATCGGTGGCTGGGTCCATGAGCGCTCTTGCTTCGGGTGAGCCACGCGCGTCAAGCAAGGCGATGGTGCGCCGCACAAATTAGGCCTTGAAATGCTGCGGTGCACCCTATATTGTGCAGTGCAACATATTCGGAGGAAAGAATGGCAAACGAAACCAAGCTAGAGGCTCAGGCTGCCGAGGCGCCGGCCAAGGTCGCCCAAGCGGTCGCGGACACCGTCCAGACGATCGCCGCGGAGAGCAAGAAGACCGCCAGGCGCACCCGCGCAGCGACGGCTCGCAAGTCGAAGCGCGAAGCGACTGCCCAGAAGGCAGCGGCGCGCCGCACCGTTCGCAAGACAAACAAGGCCGCTCGCAAGACTGCGCGCGTCGCCCAGGAAAGGATTGAAACCGTGACCACCAGCAATTTCTTCAAAGGCTTCGAGGCCGTCCCGGCGTTCGCGCCGTTCCAGTCGCTGTTCGCCGAGGCGAACGAGCGCAGCCAGGAGCTCGCCAAGAAGAGCCAGAAGGTCGCCGAGGAGCTCGCCGATCTCGCCCGCGCCAATGTCGAGGCGGTGGTCGAGGCCAGCCGAGTGGCCGCCGAGGGCGCGCGCTCGATCGGCCAGGGCGTGGTCGCTTCGAGCCGCGACAATGTCGAGCAGGCGGCGGACGCGATCCGCTCGCTCGTCGAGGCAAAGAGCCCGACCGAGTACCTTCAGCTTCAGGGCGAGTTCGCCCGCGCCTCGTTCGACCGTGCGGTCGCCGAGACCTCCAAGCTGACCGAATCGCTGGTGAAGCTCGCCGGCGAGGCGTTTCAGCCGCTTTCGAACCGTGCGACGGCCAATGCCGAGCGCTTCAACACCCTCGTTGCCTGACCCTCTCCCCTCCTAAAGCCAGGCAACGACTGTCGGCGGCCGCTCCAAATCGGGGCGGCCGCCATTTTTTTACGGCCGTGACGCAAACTGCCGTCTTGCCGCGTTTTTGCGGCTTGCCATATCTTAGTGACGAATGACTGACCGACTGATCAGGATGGCGGCTGGGCCCGATGACGACGGAATCGAGGAGATCGAGACCGGTGTCGCGACGCGTACGCGGCCCAAGACGAAGAAGCCGTCCAACTACAAAGTGCTGATGCTCAACGACGATTATACGCCGATGGAGTTCGTCGTGCTGGTCCTGCAGCAATTCTTCAGCATGAGCATCGAGGATGCGACCCGAGTAATGCTCCAGGTCCACCAGCAGGGAGTCGCCGTCTGCGGCGTGTTCACCTACGAGGTCGCCGAGACCAAGGTCACGCAGGTGATCGATTTCGCCCGCGAGAACCAGCACCCGCTGCAATGCACGCTGGAAAAGGCCTGACCTAGCCCGCCGGGACTTTCGGCACTCGCAGCCGAGGGATCTCGATATGCGGGCAGCGGTCCATCACGACCTTCAGGCCCGCCGCTTCGGCGCGGGCGGCGGCTTCTTCGTTGATCACGCCGAGCTGCATCCACACCGCTTTCGCGCCCACGAAGATCGCCTGGTCGACCGCTTCCCCGGCCATTTCGGGGCGGCGGAAGATGTCGACGATGTCGATCGGGACGCCGATCTGCGCGAGCTCGCGCCACACGAACTCGCCGAGCACATGCTCGCCGGTGATCTGCGGGTTCACCGGAAGCACGCGATAGCCCCATTGCTGGAGGAACTTCATCACGCCGTAGGAGGGGCGGTCGGGCCGGTCCGACGCGCCGACCACGGCGATTGCGCGTGCGCTCTTCAGAAGTTCGGCAATGTCCTCGTCATGCGTCAGGGGCATAAGCGGCGTCCTTTCGAGCGATCAATGCGTCACCGTAGCCAGCAGTTGCGCGGCAATCGCCTCGAATTCTTGGGCCCCGGGGCCGCCGATCGCTGCCGGCGGAAGGCCCGCGTCCGACGCCTCACCGATTGCGAGCGACAGCGGCAATCGCCCGAGGAACGGCACGCCCATCTCCTCGGCTGCAGCTTCCGCTCCGCCGCACCCGAACGGGTGCGACTCTTCGCCGCAATGGGGGCAGACGTAGGTCGCCATATTCTCGATGATTCCGAGCACCGGCACTTTGGTCTTGTTGAACAGATCCACCGCGCGCCGGGCGTCGATCAGCGACAAGTCCTGCGGAGTCGAGACGATGACCGCGCCCGCCGGTCGCGAGCGCTGGATGAGCGACAACTGGACGTCGCCGGTGCCGGGCGGAAGGTCGACGATCAGAAGCTCGCAATTGCCCCAGTCCGCCTCGATCAGCTTGGCCAGCGCACCGGTCGCCATCGGCCCGCGCCAGGCGAGCGCATGTCCGGGCGATACCAGCTGGCCGAGCGACAAAAACCGGATTCCGTGGGCCTCGACGGGGATCAGCCGTTCGTCCTCGGCAGTCGGCTTAGCATCGCTGCCGAGCAGGGTCGGCTGCGACGGCCCGTAAACGTCCGCGTCGATCAAGCCCACTTTCTTGCCCATGCGTGCAAGCGCGATCGCGAGGTTGGCCGAGACGGTCGACTTGCCGACTCCACCCTTGCCGCTGCCGACGGCGATCAGCGTTCGCGACGGCTCCGCCGCCGTCATTGCGATCCGCGCTTCGGTGACTCCGGGCGTCTGGAGCGCTGCGGCGCGGACCTCCTCCTCGAGCCCGCGCGCCTCGGAATGGCCGAGGCCGGTCGCGTCGACGATGATCGTCGCAACCCCGTTCGCGAGCTTGCGCGAGCGGATGCGCTCTTCGTGCGGCAGCCCTGCGAGCGGCCTGAGCCCGGTAGATTCAGACACCGGTCAGCAGAAAGTCGATTGCGTTAAGGATCGTGTCTCGTTGGTCGGACAGAGACGCGATCGGTATTCCGAGCTCGTCCACGTCAATTGCTGCCCCCAAGGGCGTGGCGAATGTATACACAAGGCCTTGGACGGTTAGCTGCGGCGTAAGACGCGAGAATCGCCACTCGGCCTCGGGCTTCGAATAGAGCGGGACGGCATAACGAGTCGAAAGCATCGCGAGGAAATCCGACTGGCAATCGACGACGAGCTCGTTTCCGCCTCGGACTCGGTGAACGTGGAACTGAGCCATTTCAGAAACGCCGATATCTCGCGAGCGGCACACCGTTCTTCGCAACCCACTCATTGTAGCTGCGAATGCCCTCAGCATTCTCCTCGATCCAGCGCCGCTCCTTCTCCGCCTTGACCGCCTTCGCCAATCCTTGCTCACAGGCCTGCGAGAGGCTGACACCTAACTCACGTGCCTCTTCGACAAGATCGCTTCGGAGCGACACGTTCGTGCCGCGCTTGCGGGCTGCGCTCGTTTTGCTTGCCATTCATGCGCATTTAATATGCGCATGAGTCATGTGCAAGCGAGGTGCTGAACGCGCAAGCACTGTTTTTCATCCGTGCTGGTCCCTATAATCGGCGTGATGAGCATATTTCCGGGGTGGGGCGGCCGCGTTCGCGGCCTGTTCACCGACGACAAGGGGCCGTGGGGCCCGAGCGGCGGCGGCGACGAACCGCCGGCCGGCGACGGTCACGGCGGCCCCTGGGGCGGGCCGTCGGAGGGCCGCGGACTCGGCGGCCGCGCGGTCGCTCCGCTCGACGAATTGCTTCGCCGCGGCCGAATGCGCTTTCGCGGCGGAGGCGGGCTCCCGGGCCGGCCTGACGGCTCACTGATCCTCTGGGCGATCCTCGGTTTCATCGCCATCTGGCTGGTCTTCACGAGCATGCATTCGATCGCGCCGGGCGAGCGCGGAGTCGTCACTCGCTTCGGGCGCTACAGCTATACGCTCGGCCCGGGCGTCGGCCTTACATTGCCCTCGCCGGTCGACCGCGTTCAGAAGGTCGATGTCGAAAGCATCCGAAGCGTCGACGTCGGGTCGCAGAGCAGCGAGGACCTGATGCTCACCGGCGACCAGAACCTGCTCGACATCGCTTATTCGGTGCGCTGGAACGTCAAGAATCCCGAATGGTATCTCTTCCAGCTGGCGCAGCCCGACGAGACCATCCAGCAGGTTGCGGAAAGCGCCATGCGAGCGGTGATCAGCCAGGTCACGCTCCAGGACGCGATGGGCGACAAGCGCAGCGAGATCGAGACGCAGGTCACCGACCGCATGCAGCGCATCCTCGACGGCTATCGTTCGGGCATCGCCGTGCAGGGCGTCGCAATCCAGCAGGCCGATCCGCCGGCCGAGGTCAACGATGCCTTCAAGGAAGTCACGGCGGCGCAGCAGGACGCAAAGTCCTATGTCAATCAGGCGAACGCTTATGCGCTCCAGCTCACCGCGAAGGCGCAGGGCGAGGCTGCGGCGTTCGACAAGGTCTATCAGCAGTACAAGCTCGCGCCCGAGGTCACCCGGCGGCGCATGTATTACGAAACGATGGAGCAGGTGCTTTCGAAGGTCGACAAGACGATCGTCGAGGCACCCGGAGTGACGCCCTATCTGCCGCTTCCGCAGGTGAGGAAGGAACAGCAGCAGCAGGAGCCGCAGCAATGATCGGCTCCATCCGCCGCCGACCGCTGCTGTCCGGGGTGATCGGCTTCCTAATCCTCGTCCTGCTTCTCGGCAGCTTTCCGATCGTGCCGGAGACGAAGCAGGCGGTCGTCGTCCGCTTCGGCAAGCCCGAGCGGATCCTCAACCGCTTTGAAGCAGGGCGGCCGATCGGCTCGGCCGGGGCGGGGCTGTCGTACCGCATTCCGTTCGTCGACCAGATCGTGTGGATCGACAAGCGCGTGCTCGGCGTCGACATGGAGCCGCAGCCGGTCCTTTCGACCGACCAGCGCCGTCTGATGGTCGACGCTTATGCGCGCTACCGCATCGTCGATCCGCTGCTGATGTACATCCGCTCGACGACGGAGGAAAATCTGCAGAGCCAGCTGCAGACGATCCTGCGCTCCGACGTCCGTAACGAGCTCGGCAGGCAGACGTTCGCCGCGCTCCTCTCGCCCGAGCGGCAGGGGATCATGGACGACGTCCGAAACGCGCTGAATGCACAAGCGGCCAATTTCGGAGTCCAGATCGTCGACGTCAGGATCAAGAAGACGGATTTGCCGGATGGGGCGCCATTGCAATCCGCGTTCGAGAGCATGCGCACGGCGCGCGAGCAGGAGGCGCGTTCGATCCGAGCCCAGGGAGCAAAGCAGGCGCAGATCATCCGCGCCCAGGCGGACGCCGACGCTTCGAAGACCTATGCCGCGAGCTTCGGCCAGGATCCGCAATTCTATGATTTCTACCGCGCGATGCAGTCCTATATGACGACCTTCGTCGGCGACGGTCAGGAGAAACCCGCGCCGACCAACATCATCTTGTCGCCGCAGAATGACTATTTGAAGGAATTCACTGGACGCAACACGCCTTCAAAGTGAACCTCGGCGTTCAAATGCCGTTAAGGCCTGTGGGACATTAGCGCCCTTGCGTCTCAAGCCAAATGATGGAGTATCGATGAGCTCGAAGGAGTCAGGAAAAGTGCGCTATGCCTACGGGGTCGCCATGGCCCTGCTTCTCGGCGGATCGGCATTCTCTCTCGCAACGGGGCAGGCCGGCGCCCAGGTGCCGCAAAACGCGCCGGGCACTTCCTCGCTCGCTCCGCGCGCCGGCGCTCCGATGTCGTTCGCGGACCTCGTCGCGCGGCTTCAGCCGGCGGTGGTCAACATCTCGACCAAGCAGCGAGTGCCGGTGAAGTCGCAAGGCAACGACCCGTTCGAGCAATTCTTCCGCCAGTTCGACCCGACGCAGCCGCAGAGCGACCAGGGCAATGGCGGAGCGAACGACAATCAGGGGGCGACCCGCGAAGCCGGCTCGCTCGGCTCGGGCTTTCTGATTTCGCCCGACGGCTACATCGTCACCAACAACCATTTGATCGAGGGGCTCACCGGTAGCGGCGTCGTCGACAGCATTACGGTGACGATGACCGACGGGAGGGAATTCCCCGCACGTATCGTCGGCCGCGACGACACCTCGGACCTCGCTTTGCTCAAGATCGACGGCCGCGGGCTTCCGTTCGTGCAATGGGGCGACAGCACCAAGGCGCGCGTCGGCGACTGGGTGATCGCGATCGGCGACCCTTACGGCGTCGGCAGCACGGTGACCGCCGGAATCATCTCCGCGCTCCATCGCGGGATCGCCGGCAGCGGCGCCTACGACCGCTACATTCAGACCGACGCCGCGATCAACATGGGCAATAGCGGCGGTCCGATGTTCGACCTCAATGGCAATGTCATCGGCATCGATTCGGCGCTCATCTCGCCCAACGGCGCGTCGGTCGGGATCGGCCTCGCCATTCCGGCGGAGCTCGCTCGGCCGGTCATCGACTCGCTGATGCGCGGTCAGCGGCCGATGCGCGGCTACATCGGGGTCAGCCTGCAGAGCATCGATGAGGATCTCGCGCCCGCGCTCGGCATTCCCAAGAGCAGCGGTGAATTGGTGCGCACGGTGGTTCCGGGCGGACCCGCCGCGCAGGGCGGGCTTCAACAGGGCGACGTGATCGTGAAGGTCAATGGCCAGCAGGTCACGTCCGACCAGACCGTTTCCTATCTCATCGCCAACCAGAAGGTCGGTTCGAAAATTCCGATCGAAATCATCCGCAATCCCGGAACGCCCAGCGCGAAGCATGGAACAGTCTATGTGACGCTTGCCGATCGTCCGACCAACGAAGCGCTCAACAAGATCGCAGGCGGCGATTCGGGGACTCAAGGCCCCACCGGCCCGACCGCCGTCGTCTCGCAGAAGGCGCTCGGCCTCTCGCTCGCCCCCCTGACGCCCGACCTTGCCCGAGCGGCGAACCTTCCCGCCGGCGCTCGCGGCGTGATCGTCACCGGGGTCGACCCGAACAGCGATGCGGCGGACCAGGGCTTGCAGCGCGGAGATCTCATCATGTCGGTCAACAACCAGCCGGTCGCCAGCCCGGCGCAGGTGATTGCCGGGGTCGAGGCGGCGCGCAGGGCCGGCCGCACCAGCGCCCTGCTGCTGGTCAAGCGCGGCAACTCGCCCGAGCTTTACGTCGCGGTGAGCATCGGCGCGAAGTAAGCCGCTCGACATCTCGCCAGCCAAGGATTCGCATTCTCCGCATTCGGCCTTAAAGAGGCGGTCGGAGAGGAATTGGCGTGGCCGATAATTGCGACGTCATTGCGGGACTTGAGCGCGAGTGGCGCGACGCTCTGTGCGGCAAGGACACCGAGCGGCTGCGCAGCCTCATGCACCGCGATTTCGTGCTCATCGGCACAAGGGCGTCCGGCCCGTTCCTGATGCATCGCGACGATTGGCTCGACGCGATCCAGCGGCGCGAGGTCGAAACCATCGAGTTCGACGTGCGCGACGCCACCGCATTCGACAATGTGATGATCGGCACCGTGCATGCGCGCTGGCGCCTCAAATATCTCGGCCGGGTGATCGAGGACTGCGTCCTTTTGACCGACGTGTGGGTGAAGGAGGATGGGCGCTGGCTCGCGATCCGCCGTCACTCGACGCCCGCGCCGGCGGGGCAGTGCGACAATCTCAAAGGGGAATAGAATGGCACGCGAAGAGGCTCTGCGCGCGGGCGAGGACATCAAGGAGCTCACGATCCGCGGGATCATCCTCGGAGCGCTGATCACGGTCCTGTTCACTGCTGCCAACGTCTATCTCGGCCTCAAGATCGGGATTACCTTCGCGACCTCAATCCCTGCGGCCGTGATCTCGATGGCGGTGCTGAAAGCATTCCGCGATTCGACCATTCAGGAAAATAATATCGTCCAGACGATCGCCTCGGCGGCGGGAACGCTGTCGGCGATCATCTTCGTTCTTCCGGGGCTGGTGATGGTCGGCTGGTGGACGGGCTTTCCTTACTGGCTGTCGGTCGCGGTGATCGGCATCGGCGGCATCCTCGGGGTCATGTATTCGGTCCCGCTGAGGCGCGCGCTGGTGACGGGAACGGACCTTCCCTATCCCGAAGGCGTCGCCGCGGCGGAGGTGCTGAAGGTCGGCGCCGGAGTCGGCGGCGCGGAAGAGAACCGGCGGGGCCTCGCGCTGATCAGCGTTTCGACACTGGTTGCCGCAGCCTATTTCATTCTTGCGAAGACCAGGCTCGTCACCGACGCCGCGGCGAAGAATTTCCGCGTGGGCTCCGGAGCGTCGGGAATTTCCACCAGCTTCTCGATGGCGCTGATCGGTGTCGGCCATCTCGTCGGCGTCGCCGTCGGCCTCGCGATGGTCATCGGCATGATCATCAGCTGGGTATTCATCGTTCCTTACTGGAGCCACGATCCCGGACTGATTGCCCAGGCCGGCGGAGACCTCGACAAGCTCGTCAGCTCGGCCTTCAAGCTGAAGGCGCGGATGGTCGGCGCCGGCACCATCGGCGTTGCGGCGATCTGGACCTTGCTTCGAATCATCGGCCCGATCGTCGCCGGCATTCGATCGGCCCTGGCGGCCAATCGCGAACGCAAAGCGGGACGGGGCGCCAGCCTGCCGATCACCGAGCGCGACATTCCGATCGGCATCGTCACGGCCTCGATCCTGATTTCGATGATCCCGATCGGTTTGCTGCTTTATGCGTTCGGCAACACGGCGCCGATCGCCGCCGATCCCTGGGCGACGATCGGGATCAGCATCATCTACATCCTTATCGCCGGAGTCGTGATCGCCGCCGTCTGCGGCTACATGGCGGCGCTCATCGGCGCCTCGAACAGCCCGATTTCGGGCGTCGGAATTCTTTCGATCCTCGGCATTGCCCTGATCCTTGCGGCGCTATTCCGCCACGCGACCCCAGCCGAGACGAAGGCTCTCGTCGCCTTCGCGCTGTTCGTGACCGCGATCATCTTCGGCGTCGCCACGATCTCGAACAACAACCTTCAGGACCTGAAGACCGGGCAGCTGGTCGAGGCGACGCCGTGGCGGCAGCAGGTCGCTCTCATTCTCGGCGTCGTCTTCGGCGCTCTCGTCATCCCGCCGATCCTCGACCTTCTCAACTCGAGCTTCGGTTTCCAGGGAACGCCGGGGGCGGGTCCCAATGCGCTCAACGCGCCGCAGGCGGCGATCATTTCGACGATCGCGCAAGGGGTGCTCGGCGGCAGCCTCGACTGGCCGATGATCGAGCTCGGCGCCGCGATCGGCGTCGTCGCGGTCGTCGTCGACGAACTGCTGAAACGCATGTCGAACGGGCGCTTGCACCTTCCGCCGCTCGCCATCGGCATGGGCATCTACCTGCCGCTCGACGCCGACTTGCTGATCCCCGTCGGCGCGGTGCTCGGCTGGTTCTACAATCGGTGGGCGATCGGAGCGCGCAGTCCCGCCTTCGCCGAACGCATGGGTGTCCTCATGGCGACGGGCCTAATCGTCGGCGAAAGCCTCATGGGGGTGGTCTACGCGGGAGCGGTCGGCGCGGCGCAGAAGGCAGGATCGGCGGATCCGGCGGCCGTGCTCGCGCTCATCCCCGCTTATTCGTCGGTGATCCCGGTCAGCCTGGTGGTGTTCGCCGCGGCCATTGCCGGGCTGTACATCTGGACCAAGGGCCGCGCCTCCGATGCGCCGGCGCCTGGCGACGACGCGATCGCGCCCGAAGCGACCTACCGCTAGCCGCCGCCCGGCACCGCCTCGCGCAGCGCCATCGGCGACAGCGGCTTCGCGCCGGCTTCCGCCTTGCGGATCAGCGCGACGATCGCCTCGTTCACCGGCGCGTCGACCTCTAGCCGATGCGCAAGCTGGACCAGCTCTCCGTTGATGAAATCGACCTCGGTCTTGCGGCCGTGCGCGAGATCGTCGGACATCGACGAACGCGCTTTCTCGTCGATCTTCCAGCTCCGGATGAAGACTCGGTTGAACAGCCAGTCGGGCGACCCGATCACGACGGGCAGAAGGCGCGGCCCGACCGCGCCGACCTTCGCCGGCCGGATTCCGGCGCTCCGCAGCAGTTGCAGCCCCTCGCGCATCGCTGCAGCGAACACGCGCCGATAATCGCGCGCTCTCAGCTCCTCGCGAAGCGGCCGTCCAGACAAGGCATTGATCGCGTTGTTGAGGTTGATGAGCAGCTTGCCCCAGGCGAGTCCGAGCATGTCGTCCGACAGCTTCAGGGCGGCAGGCCCGGCGCCCACGCCGTTCGAAAGCTCGCGGGTCCGGGGACAGTCTTCCGCATATAAGGGCGCCCCGGCCACGCCTTTATGGAAGCGGCCGTCTCCCAAATAAGCGCAGTTGAAGGGCACCATTCCCCGAACCACTTCGAACCGATCTCCGACTTCCCGCTTCAGCACATCGACATTGCTGACTCCGTTCTGGAAGCTGATGACGAGCGCGCCTTCGCGGCCGTGCGCAGCGATTTCGCGCGCCGCCTCGGCGGTCGCGCCACTTTTGACGCACAGCAGGATGGTGCTCGCCTCCCCGAGCGCAGTCGGGTCGGTCCGGTAATCGCAATCGGCGACATGCGCCTGCCAGCCTGAGTAATCGCTGACCGTCAGTCCGTGCTTCGCGATATCCTGCGCGATCCTCGGCCGTCCGATGAAGGTGAGTGGAAGGCCCACCGCCTGCCACGCGCCGCCGATGAAGCA
>DASUIB010000072.1:0-5982 GCA_036273235.1 Sphingomicrobium sp.
GCGATCACCATCTCTTCGGAATTGACGAACGCCGACTGGTTGCGCGCGCGCACCTTCGGCTCCAGACCAGCATGGTACGGCAGCGCTGGGCGACCGTCTCTCGCGATCTGCTCCGCGATCTTTTCCGCCTTGGTCCGGCTCGGCGCATAGACGATCGCAGGTCCAGGGCGTCCCGACAGCAGCTCTCGAAGCTGCTTGCCGGTCTGCTCGCGGTGACGGACATGGTAGCGGATGTTCGGCCGGTCGAAGCCGGCGACGACCAGTCCGTCCGCCGGAATGCCGAGCTGTGTAAGGATATCGGCGCGCGTGCGCCCGTCCGCAGTCGCGGTGAGCGCGAGCCGCGGCACTTCGGCATGGTCGTCAAGCAGCGGCCTAAGCTTGCGATAATCGGGGCGGAAGTCGTGTCCCCACTCGCTAACGCAATGCGCCTCATCGATCGCGATCAGCGCAATAGCCACTCGGTCAAGGAGCCGTTGGAAGCCGTCGAGCGTCGCGCGTTCCGGAGCGACATAGAGAAGGTCGAGCTCGCCGCCGCGGAAGCGTTCGATCGTCCGCTCGCGATCAGCATCGGCCGAGGTCAAAGATGCCGCGCGAATGCCGATCGCTTCGGCGCTCCGGATCTGGTCGTGCATCAGCGCGATCAGCGGCGAAATCACCAGCGCGGTGCCCGGTCGAGCAAGCGCCGGAAGCTGATAGCACAGCGACTTGCCGGCGCCAGTCGGCATCACGGCGAGCGTATGCTTACCCGCCAGGACGCGCGCGATCACTTCTTCCTGCGCACCTCGGAAATGGTCGAAGCCGAACGTCTGTTTGAGGATCGTCTGCGGGTCGGTCATATGCTCAACATCTATGCGGACCGAGCGCGCCGCAGGGTCAGGCAGCTTAGCCGTCACTCCGCCGCTTGAGCAACTTCCTCGGCCAATCGCTCCGCGGCCTGTCGCTGCCACAGGTCGGCGTAGAGGCCGCCGAGCTCGAGCAGCTCGTCGTGAGTCCCGCGCTCGGCAATGCGGCCATTGTCGAGCACGATGATCTGGTCGGCGTGGACAATGGTCGACAGACGGTGCGCGATCATGATGGTCGTACGGCTCTTCGAGACTCGGTCGAGCGTCTTCTGAATCTCCTCTTCGGTGCGGCTGTCGAGCGCGCTGGTCGCTTCGTCGAGCACCAGGATCGGCGGGTCCTTCAGCAGCGTGCGGGCGATCGCCACGCGCTGCTTCTCGCCGCCCGAGAGCTTGAGGCCGCGTTCGCCGACCATCGATCCATAGCCTTCCGGAAGGGCGGCAATGAACCGGTCGATCGCCGCGCCTGCCGCCGCCGCCTCGATCTGGGGCTGCGTTGCGCCGTCGCGGCCGTAGCCGATGTTGTAGCCGATCGTGTCGTTGAACAGCACGGTGTCCTGCGGGACGATTCCGATCGAGGCGCGCAGGCTCTTCTGGTTGACCTCGGCAATGTCCTGGCCATCGATCAGGATTCCTCCCGAAGTCGGATCGTAGAAACGATAGAGCAGGCGCGCGATGGTCGACTTGCCCGCGCCCGACGGGCCGACGATCGCGCAGCTGGTGCCGGCTGGAATGTCGAGGTCGACGCCTTTCAAAATCGTCCGTCCGTTCTCGTATGCGAAGTGCAGGTCCTCGAACCGGACGTTGCCGCGAGTGACGTGGAGCGGAGGCGCGCCGGGGCGGTCGGTCACCTCTGCCGGCGTATCCACCAGGTTCCACATCGCTTCCATGTCGATCAGGCCCTGACGGATCGAGCGATAGACCCAGCCCAGCATGTCTAGCGGACGGAAAAGCTGGAGCAGCATGGTATTGATGAAGACCACGTCGCCGGCGGTGAACCGCCCGCGGCTCCAGCCCCAGACGGTGAAGATCATTGCGCCGGCCATCATCAGATTGGTGATCAGCGCCTGGCCGATGTTGAGCCACGCGAGCGAGACTTCGTTGCGGACGGTCGCCCGGGCAAAGGCGGCGATCGCCTCGTCGTAGCGACGGCTCTCCCGCTCCTCGGCGTTGAAATATTTGACGGTCTCGTAATTGAGCAGCGAGTCGACGGCGCGGCCGATCGCCTTGTTGTCGACATCGTTGAGCTGCCGCTGAAGCTCGGCACGCCACTCGGTCACGTAGCGAGTGAAGAGGATGTAGATCGCCATCACCGCCAGCGTCGCGGCGACCAGCCCTGCCCCGAACTTGACGAAGAAGATGATGCACGCCGCGGTAAGCTCGATCACGGTCGGACCGATGTTGAACAGAAGGAAGTAGAGCATCATGTCGATGCTCTTCGTTCCGCGTTCGACGATCTTGGTCAGCGATCCGGTGCGCCGCTCGAGGTGGAAGCGCAGCGACAGGTCGTGAATGTGGCGGAATACCGTGGCGGCGAGCCGCCGAGCCGCATCCTGTCCGACCTTCTCGAAGATGGCGTTTCGAAGATTGTCGGAGAGGACCCCCGCGAACCGCGCACTCGCATAGCCAAGGACCAGCATGGCGACGACGCCGAACGGCTGGCGGTGAGCCGACATGCCGTCAATCACCGCCTTGTACGCGAACGGCATCAGCAGCACGGCCGCCTTGCCGGCAAGCACCAGCGTCATCGCGCCCACGACCCGAAGCTTCAGCTCGAGGCGCCCTTTGGGCCACAGCATCGGCAGGAAGCGCCAAAGCGCGCCGAAACCGCTGTTCCGCTTCGTCTTGTCCCGCTGAATCTCCGCTGCCGCCATTGCCGCTACGTAGGAATGCGGATCGCCTACGGCAAACCGGTCAATCGCATTGCCACGGAACCGAGCGGTAAATCGCTGGTTAAAACAGCATCTTAGGGGATGCTCGATGGGACCGGCTTACTTCATCATCGCAATTCTGGGCTGCGCCGACGGTGGCACATCCTGCACACCCGTCGCCACGCTGCAGACCCATTATTCGACTGAGGCGGAGTGCACCGCCGCAACGCCTGCCGCGCTGATGGACAACAGCAATTTCGATTTCCCAACGCTGGTGGCGAGCTGCCGGCAGGGCCAGACGAAGTCTGCTCAGGAGCAAGGCCAGGGCACCGAGAAGCGGCGTCGCGGCTGAGCGCTGCGACAAAGAGGGGAACCGCTCCCGGACGTGGTGGTTCGAGGGGGAGAAGAAATGAAGACCAAGGCTAGATCGAAGCCCCCGAAGCCCGCGCGCGGGCGCTCAGCGCCGAAGTCCGGCGCCCGGGAGATGAATCAGGCGACGGGGGATGAATTCGAGCGCGAGGGCATGGGTATCGCGCCGAAGGAGTGAGCGATGCACGACCAGTCCGACGTCATGGAGACCATGGTCCACCAGGACCAGGAACCCGGCCACGAAAGCGAGCTCGAGCCCAAGCCCGATTGGGGACCGCGATTCAAGGGATCGGACCGCCTAAAGGGCAAGGTCGCGCTGATCACCGGCGCCGACAGCGGGATTGGGCGAGCGACTGCCGCGCTCTTCGCGCGGGAGGGCGCGGATATCGCGATCGTCTACCTCTGCGAGCATGACGACGCGAACGAAACCAAGCGGATCGTGGAGAAGGAAGGCCGCCGCGCGATCGCAATCGCGGGCGACATCGGCGACAAGCAGTTCTGCGAGCGTGCGGTCCAGCAGACGGTGGAACAGCTCGGCGGGTTCGATATCCTCGTCAACAATGCGGGCGAGCAACACCCGGACAAGGACATCGCCGACATCGACGAGCATCAGCTTCGCCGCACGTTCCAGACCAACATCTTCGGCATGTTCTTCATGACGCAGGCGGCGCGGCCGCACCTGAAGCAGGGGTCGGCGATCATCAACTGCACCTCGGAGACGACCTACAAAGGCTCCCCCGACCTGCTCGACTACAGCTCGACCAAGGGCGCGATCGTCGGCTTCACGCGGTCGCTGGCGAAGAATCTGGTCAAGGAGGGAATCCGTGTGAACGCCGTGGCGCCTGGCCCGATCTGGACTCCGCTCAACCCGTCGGGCGGTCAGCCGAAGGAAGATCTGCCTGAGTTCGGCAAGAACACGCCGATGGGCCGTCCGGGTCAGCCGAACGAAGTCGCGCCCTGCTTCCTGTTCCTCGCCTGCGAGGACTCGAGCTACATGACGGGACAGGTGCTCCACCCCGACGGAGGCAGCACGACGTCAAGCTGAGCCGTTGCCGATCGCGAACAGCTCGTCGGCCATTTCTATTCCAAAACCGCATAGGCGCGGACGGGGAAAGTTCCCATGCCGCGGACCTTCGGCGGCACGGCGGAGAAGCGGAAGTGTTGGTCGGGCAGCTGTCCAAGCCCGGTCATATGCTCGCAGATCGGGATGGCGGCGCCGAGCAGCTTGGAGTGCACCGGACGGGCGCGGCGGCGCGTGTCGTCGATATTGTTGCTGTCGATGCCGACGAGCGCGGCGCCATGCTCAATCAGCCAGTCGGCCGCCGCCGCGGTGAGGAAGGAATGATTTTCGCCATAGCGCTCGGTCCGCCAGTGCCGGTCCCAGCCGGTGTGGACCAGCACCGCCTTGCCGCGCACCTCCAATCCCTCGAGCGCTGCCGCATCGACCGCGATCTCCGTTTCCCACGGCTGTCGAACCACGACGGCGGGAAGATCGGCAAGCGATTCGATCGGCAGATCAGCCAGGTCCTTGCCGTCGGCGTAGCGGTGGAACGGCGAGTCGAGATAGGTGCCGGTGTTCGCCACCATCTCGATCCGGCCGATGTGAAAGCTCGAGCCGTCGTCGTAATTGGCGGCCGAGCCTTCGCGCGTCCAGAAGTCGCAGATGTGCGGCCCGGGCAAGCCAGGGTAGGTCGTCATGCCATGCTCGATCACATGGCTGAGGTCGACGATCTTCTTTTCCTGATGATCCGCCATGACGCGATCGCTCCGATGAGTAGCCACAGCACGTTAAGCGCGGCCGAGGGGATTGCGCCATGCCACCAACCATTGATCACGAACCCCGCCGCACCGACGATGTTCATGCCTTGATAGACCAGTGACTGGCCGGTGAGCTTCTCCGCCGACAGCAGCAGGTAAGCGAGCAGGATCAGCAGCGCGCCGGCCCAGCCGGCGACTTCGACAAAGAAGCTCAGCAACCGTTCCTCGTCGGCCAGGCGGCCTTCAGGCGTGCCGCCATCGCATCTTGTGTGCCCCGCGACACGTCCGCATGGAAGTCGCTGCTGCTCGGCTGACGCCCGAATGAGGGCGTAACATGAAAATGGATATGGAAGACGGTTTGGAAGCTGGTCGCACCATTGTTCTGGATGACCTGGAAGCCGGTCGAATGGAGCGCTCGCTGTTGCGCTAGTGCGGCGTGCTGGACCGCCGTCATCAGCCGCTGGAGCTCGGCCGGTCGGAGTCCCAGCAGGTTGCGGACCGGCCGCTTGGGAATGACGAGAAGCTCGCCCGGCGTGTTCCAGTCCTTTGGCACGAATACGAGCACTTGACGATCCTCGCACACTTTCGACGCTGGCAGTTCGCCCCTCATGATTCGCGCAAATGGATTGTTCGAGTCGTAGGAACCGTCGAGCCCTGTTGCGGGCGGCTGCTGCGCCGCGAGCGCAATCGCAGCAAACAGAATCACGCCGCCGCGAGCCTTCTCAGCACATATTGGAGGATTCCGCCCGATTTGAAATATTCGAGCTCATTGTAAGTATCGATCCGGCAGCGGGCGGTGAAGCCGAACTCCTCGCCATTATCGCGAACGACTTGCACCTCGACGTCCTGCCGCGGCTGGATGCCCGCGACCCCGGTAATCGTATACTTCTCCTCGCCCGTAAGGCCGAAGGCCGCCGCATTCTCGCCGTCGCGGAACTGGAGCGGGAGGACGCCCATGCCGACGAGGTTGGAGCGGTGGATCCGCTCGAAGCTCTCGGCGATCACCGCGCGCACGCCGAGCAGAACCGTGCCCTTCGCCGCCCAGTCGCGCGAGCTTCCCGTGCCATATTCCTTGCCCGCCACCACCACCAAAGGGCGGCCATCGTGCTTGTAGAGCATCGCCGCATCGTAGATCGGCATGACCT
>DASUIB010000073.1:0-11165 GCA_036273235.1 Sphingomicrobium sp.
CACGATAGCCGGAGCGGAACCGTTTGATGCTGTCGGAGTCGAGCAGCGCTTCGGACGCGGGCATGAGCGTGAACGCGTCGGCCTTGTCGGTCGAGCGCTGGTCGATCGGATCGAACCGCCGAAGCGTGTCGATCTCGTCACCGAAAAAATCGAGCCGGAGCGCCAGCTCCTCGCCCGCGGGGAACAGGTCGATCAGCGATCCGCGGACGGCATATTCGCCATGCTCGGCGACAGTATCCACGCGCTGGTAGCCGAGTGCGTTCAGCTGCTCGACCAGCGCCTCGCGTTCTATCCGTTCACCCTCGGCGATGCGCCCCGTGAGCTGGCGGATTCGAAACGGCGTCAGCAGCCGCTGCGTCGCAGCGCTTGCCGTTGGGACCAGCAGCTGCGGCCTTTTGTGCTTGGCTTGCAAAGCGGCGAGCGTCGCGAGCCGTTCGGCCATCACCCGCAGGGCAGGCGAGGCGCGATCGTAGGGCAGGCAATCCCAGCCGGGTAGCGTCAGAACTTCAACTTCTGGCGCGAATAGCGGCACGGTGTCGGCGAGTGCGCGCATCGCCGCTTCGTCGGCGACGATTGCAACGGCTCGGCCACCGCCACCGGTTCCATGCGCCGCGCGCGCGAGATCCGCCGCGAGCCACGGAAGGAAGCCCGACGGCACGCCCGCCAACGTCAGCGGCCGGTTGGCGCGAAGCACTCGCTGCAGCGGCTCGGTCACCGGCTGATCCGGATATAATCGAGCTTCTTCAGCGCCTTCATCATCGGTCCGGCGAACCGCTCCGGCGGCTCGGCGGTTCCGTGTGCCCAAGCCATGATGTCGACGTCCTGCTCCTCCAGCATCGCCTCGAACAGCTCGCGCTCATGCAGGTCCCATCGGTGGTGATGGGCATCGAAAAAACCGCCCACCAGCATGTCGGCTTCCCTGGTGCCGCGATGATGCGCTCGCCAGGCGAGGCGCTTCAGGTCCGGATCGGAAGGCATGGCGGCCATGTAGTAATGTTCGTCCGTCATTGCGAGCGGCGAGACTCGCGCTAACAACCCTCCATGCGGCCCGAAATCCTCAACCCGCTGTTCACCGAGGTGGAAGCCTTGAAGGGCGTGGGACCGCAGCTCGCCAGGCTGCTCAAGAAGCTCGGCATCAAGCGCGTCGTCGACCTCCTCTATCACCTCCCCACGGGCTCGATCGAGCGGATCAAGGCCAAGGCGGCCAACGCGTCGCTGCTCGGCCGCCATGTGATCCTCGAGCTCACGCCGTTCGACACGCGCGAGAGCCGCTCCGGCCGCGGGCCGACGCGCATCTTCGCGACCGATTCCGACGGCAACGCGATCAGCCTCGTCTATTTCAACAATCCGGGCTGGGCGAAGCGCACGCTGCCGCAAGGGCAGAAGCGGATCGTCTCGGGCAAGCTCGAGCAATATGGCGACGAGTGGCAGATCATTCATCCCGAAGTCGCCGAGTTGGGCAAGGGGCCGCCGCCGCTGATCCGCGAGCCGGTCTATCCACTAACCGAAGGGCTCACAAACCGGCGCCTGGGCGAGCTGGTCCGCGAAGCGATCGAACGCGCTCCCGAACTGCCCGAGTGGATCGAGCCGTCGCTCGTGGCGCGCGAATGCTGGAGCGCCTGGCGCGCGTCGCTCGCGCTCATCCATCGTGAGCCTGGAGCCGAGGACGCGCGCCGGCGTCTCGCCTACGATGAAATTTTCGCCAACCAGCTTGCCCTTCTCCTGCTCCGTCAGTCGCGGCGCCGGCACCGAACGACCTCGCTTCCAGGTACCGGCGAGCTGATTCGCAGACTCGACCTGCCGTACGAGCTCACGCACGCCCAGCGGCGCGTCATTCGCGAAATCCGCGGCGACATGGCTCAGACCGTCCCGATGCTGCGGCTTCTCCAGGGCGACGTCGGCTCCGGAAAGACACTCGTAGCGCTCGCGGCAATGCTGACCGCAGTCGAATCCGGCGCCCAGGCGGCGCTGCTTGCGCCGACAGAAATTCTCGCACGCCAGCATCATGCGACTTTGCTCGGCCAGCTCGATAGTCTCGGCGTTCGAGTCGCGATACTCACCGGCCGCGAGAAAGGCCGGTCGCGCGACAGCGTCCTCATGGGCCTCGCCGACGGCTCGATCGACATTCTCGTCGGCACCCATGCGATCTTCCAGGAGAAGGTCGCGTACAAGCAGCTCGGGCTCGCGGTGATTGACGAGCAGCATCGCTTCGGAGTCTCGCAGCGGCTGCTTCTCGCGTCCAAGGCCGAACATCCGCCGCATCTGCTGGTGATGACCGCGACCCCAATCCCGCGGACGCTGACGCTCACTCAATATGGCGAGATGGACGTCAGCCGGATCGACGAAATGCCGCCCGGCCGGACGCCGGTCGAAACGCGGGTGATCAACGAGGAAAAGCTTCCTGACATAATCAACGGCCTCGGCCGGCACATCAGCGGCGGCGGCCAAGCCTATTGGGTCTGCCCGCTCGTCGAAGAAAGCGAAAAGAGCGACGCCGCGGCGGCCGAGGAACGCGCGCGAATCCTCAAGCTGCGGTTTGGAGACGATAACGTCGGCCTCGTCCACGGCCGAATGAAGGGCGCCGACAAGGACGCCGTGATGGAACGCTTTGCTTCGAGCAGACTGGCAGTGCTCGTCGCGACCACGGTGATCGAGGTGGGCGTCGATGTGCCCAATGCGACGCTGATGATCGTCGAGGGGGCGGAGCGCTTCGGGTTGGCCCAGCTCCACCAGCTGCGCGGTCGCGTGGGGCGCGGCAGTGGAAAGAGTAGCTGCCTGCTGATCCGCGGACAGAGCCTCACGGACATTGGCCGAGCGCGCCTGTCACTGATGCGCGAGACCGGCGACGGCTTCCGAATCGCCGAGGAAGACCTGCGTCTGCGCGGCCCCGGAGAGATCCTCGGTACCCGGCAGTCGGGCGAGGAGGGCTTCCGCGCCGCCTCGCCCGAGGACGTGGAAGCCTTGGCGCCAATCGCGCAGAGCGACGCCCAGCTCCTTCTCGACCGCGATGGCGGCCTCTCCGGCTCGCGGGGTCAGGCTGCGCGGATCTGCCTCTATCTCTTCGAGCGCGACCAGGCCGTAGGGTTGATCCGTTCGGGGTGACTTCAAAGTGGTTGCACGAGTAAGAAGCCACAGGAATCGAAGGAAGTTTTCGACTAGGGCCCCGTCATCAGCTGCTTTGTCAGGCTGGACCGGGTTCCACGCACATGCTTAAGGCCATCTGCCTTAGCCAAGAGTGCTAATGCTGTCGCGGCTGGCGAGTAAGAGGTTGAGAAGGGTCGATATGCGACTTGAAGGCAGCAAGCTGGTCCTGGTTGGCGGTGCTGGCCTGATCGGGTCGCATACCGCCGATCGCCTGTTGCAAGAGGACGTGGCCGAGATTGTGATCTACGACAATTTCGTCCGGGGACGCGTCGAAAACCTGGAAAACGCTCTCAAGGACCCGCGGGTGCGCGTATATGAGATCGGTGGGGATATCCTGCAGACCGACATCCTCGAGTCCGCGCTGAAAGGTGCCGACGGCGTCTTCCACTTCGCGGCCCTTTGGCTGCTCCAGTGCCACGACTTTCCCCGCAGCGCCTTCGAGGTGAACGTCAAGGGAACGTTCAACGTAATGGAGGCCTGCGTTAAGGCCGGCGTCAAGCGGCTGGTCTATTCCTCGTCCGCTTCGGTCTACGGTGATGCGGTAACCGAGCCGATGGACGAAGATCATCCCTTCAATAACATGAACTTCTACGGAGCCACGAAGATTGCCGGCGAAGCGATGCTGCGCTCGTTCCGCCACCGCTACGCGCTCGATTATGTCGGACTTCGTTACATGAACGTTTATGGCCCGCGGCAGGACTATCGTGGCGCTTACATCGCCGTCATCATGAAAATGCTGGACGCGATCGATCGTGGTGAAAGCCCGACCATCATCGGCGATGGCTCGGAGGCGTTTGATTTCGTCGCCGTTGAAGATTGCGGGCAGGCGAACGTGCGTGCGATGGAAGCGACGACGACGGACCGGTTCTACAACGTCGGCTCCGGCAAACGCACCAGTCTTAGGGAATTGGCTGAGCTCTTGCTCGAACTGACCGGCTGCGACCGGCCGATCAACTATGTTCCGCGAACCAATCTTACGCTTGTCCGCAACAGGATAGGTGACGTGAGGCGGGCGACCGATGAAATCGGCTTCACCGCACAAACCGGTCTGCGCGATGGCCTGCAGCGGCTGATCGCCTGGCGCGCGGCCCACAAGGGCGAGGTCGACGCGCGCCGGAATGTCGCCGGAGCGGCGGTGTGAGCAGCATTCTGGAGCCGCTCGATTTCTTCGCCGATTCGCCGCCCCTCGCCGATGGAGTGTATGTCGCCGGCCTGTCCGTAAACTCCGACTATGATGAGCATACGGTCGATGTATTTTCGGAGAAATGGTCGGGCCTGGATCAAGGGAAAGAGGATGAGGACGATGGCTGGAAGCAGGCGCAATATGATTGGTACCTGAAATGCTACGGCTATCGGTCAGAAGGCGAATTGCGCGCCGATCTCGCCGGAAAGAGGCTCGTCCTCGATGCCGGTTGCGGCCCCGGTTACAAGGCGGCCTGGTTGGCGAAGCTCAGTCCGGATACGACCGTTGTCGCGATGGATCTTTCCGAATCAATCCATCTCGCAGCCCGGCGCTATGGCCATATCCGCAACCTCGTCTTCGTCCGCGGCGACATCGCGAGGACGCCATTCCGCGATGGGGCATTCGACCTCATCAGCTGCGATCAAGTGCTCCATCACACGATCAGTCCGCCCGACACGTTGCGCGAGTTCGCGAGGATCCTCGTGCCCAAAGGACTGCTGAACACCTATGTCTATGCCCGTAAGGCACTCCCCCGGGAGCTGCTCGACGAGCATATGCGCGATTGTGCGAAGACGCTCTCCCGCGATCAGCTTTGGGATCTGTCAGACCAGCTGACCAGGCTCGGCAAATTGCTGTCCGAACTGAATATCGAGATCGATGTCCCAGACATGCCGGTGCTCGGCATCAAGGGAGGAAAGCAGGACCTCCAGCGATTCATCTACTGGAACTTCCTCAAATGCTTCTGGAATGCCGAGTACGGATTCGATGTCTCTCGGCTGACGAACTTCGACTGGTACGCGCCATCAGTCGCCTATCGCTACTCGCGCGACGAGTTTGCGGCGATGCTAAGCGAGGCGGGGTTTGAGCCTGAATTTCTGCATTCGGAAGAGGCGTGCCACACCGGCCGCTTCCGGAAATAGGCCATGTGCGGCATCGCCGGTCTGATCAACCTCGACGGAGCGCCGGTATCGCCGGCCGTCCTGCAGCGCATGACCAACGCGATCGCGCATCGCGGGCCCGACGGCGAGGGCCAATGGATCGAGGGTGGAGTGGGAATCGGCCACCGGCGTTTGGCGATCATCGATCTGTCGCCAGCAGGGCAGCAGCCGATGGTCAGCGCGGACCACCGTTACGTGCTCACTTACAACGGGGAGATATACAATTTTCGCGAGTTGAAGGTCGAACTCGAGGCGCTCGGTTACTGGTTCCGTTCGCGAACCGATAGCGAGGTCGTGCTCAACGCCCTGGCGGCTTGGGGAGTGGAGGCGATCCCTCGCTTCAACGGCATGTTCGCGTTCGCGCTTTGGGACCGCAGGGAAAAACGGCTGCTGCTCGCCCGCGACCGCTACGGCATCAAGCCGCTTTATTATGCCGAGCAGGGAAACACGCTCGTCTTCGGATCGGAGCAGAAGGCGATCACCGCCGCGGACGCGATCGAGACGCGCCTCGATCCCAGGACGCTGCTCGAATATTTCACTTTTCAGAACATTTTCACCGATCGGACCCTGATCGAGCCGATCAGACTGCTGCCAGCCGGGCATTATGCCGAGATTCACCTCGCCAACGGTTCCCGGGAACTGAAAAGCCATCAATATTGGGATTTCCGCTTCCGCGAGCCGGCAAATTCCGCCTCTGCCGAAGAATATCGCGAGGAGCTCGGGCGCCTTTTCAGCCAGGCGGTCAATCGCCAGCTGATCACCGACGTTGAGCTCGGTTCCTATCTCTCCGGCGGGATGGATTCCGGCTCGATTACAGCGGTGGCCGCGACGAGCTTCCCCTATCTGAAAACCTTCACCTGCGGATTCGACCTGTCCTCAGCATCGGGAATTGAGCTCGGCTTCGACGAACGCGATCGCGCCGAGGCGATGAGCTACCATTTCAAGACCGAACATTATGAGATGGTCCTCAAGGCCGGCGACATGGAGCGCTGCCTGCCGCAGCTCGCCTGGCACCTCGAAGAACCGCGCGTCGGCCAGAGCTATCCGAATTTCTATGCTGCCAAGCTCGCGTCCAAGTTCGTCAAAGTGGTGCTTTCCGGGAGCGGAGGAGACGAGCTCTTCGGCGGATATCCGTGGCGCTATTACCGCGCCGTCGTGAATCGAAGCTTCGACGATTATGTCGGCAAATATTACCTCTTCTGGCAGCGCCTGGTGAACAACAGCGAGCTGAAAAGCCTCTTCGCCCCAATCTGGTCTGACGTGGGCGATGTCCAGACGCGCGATATCTTCCGCGCGGTTTTCCCGACCGCCGAAGAACCCCCGCAAACGCCGGAAGATTATGTCAACTACTCGCTATACTTCGAAGCCAAGACCTTCCTCCACGGACTCCTTGTCGTCGAGGACAAGCTCAGCATGGCGCACGGGCTCGAATCCCGCGTCCCCTTCCTCGACAACGATCTGGTTGATTTCGCAATGAATTGCCCTGTCGGGCTCAAGCTCAACAGTCTGAAGGAGGTCATTCGGATCGACGAGAATGAGCCGGGCGCAAAGCAGGCCCGGTTCTTTCAGAAGACGCGCGACGGGAAGCAGATCCTTCGCGATGTCATGAGCGGATTCATCCCCGATGACGTCGCTAAGGCGGAAAAGCAGGGCTTCTCGGCGCCAGACGCGAGCTGGTTCAAGGGCGACAGCATCGATTTCGTGCGCCGGACGCTGATGAATGGCGACGCGCACATCTTCGATTATCTCGACCGGGAGGCCGTTCATTCGCTCGTCGGACAGCATCTCGAGGGCGAGCACAATCGACGGCTGCTGATCTGGTCGCTGCTGAACGTCGAGGAAGTGCTGAAGCAGTATGCGTGAGACAGGCAGCGCGATGAAGGGCTCGTGAGGCGCATCCTTATCACGGGTGCCACCGGGCTGCTGGGCTCGCATCTCGTTCGATTGTTGGAGGGCGAGGCGGAGTTGCACGCGTGGCGCGGTGATCTATCTCGCGGATTGGAGTCTGCCTCCCTTCCAAATCGGCTCGATGCCGTCGTGCATCTCGCCCAGTCACGCCGCTTCCGTGAGTTCCCCGAGGCGGCAGGTGAGGTAGTACGCGTCAATACCCTCGCTGCATTCGAGCTCGCCCAGCATGCGTTGAGTGCCGGGGCCACGCACTTCATCTACGCTTCGAGCGGGGGAGTGTACGCGCCGCGCGCCGAACCGCTCGCCGAGGACGCGCCGATTGCCGACGCAGCATCCATGACCTTCTACGCCGCTACCAAGCTCGCCGCCGAGCGTCTGCTGGCGCCTTTCGCGACCCGGCTAAACTTGGTCATCCTGCGGCCGTTCTTCATCTACGGTCCTGGCCAGGATCGCTCCATGTTGATCCCGAAGCTGATCAATGCGGTGAACTTCGGCGACCTCGTACGTCTGGCGGGCGCCGAGGGGCTGCGGCTCAATCCGGTCCATGCCAAAGATGCGGCGGCCGCGGCGCGGGCGGCGCTCGAGCTGGACGGAAGTTACACGATCAACGTCGCCGGACCCGAGGTGCTGACGCTTCGCGAGATCGTCGAAGAGATCGCCCGCCACCTTGGCCGAGAGCCCCAATTCGATGTCGACCATGACGAGCGCCCCGCCGACCTGGTTGGGGATACGAGGCGGATGGTGCAGCTACTCCATGCGCCTTGCGAGCGCATTCGCGATCGCATTGGCGAACTGGTTGAATAATCGGCCTTTGCCTGCCTATGGCTCGCTTATGAACTTGCTTCAGGACGATCAGTCGGTCGCGCCCGAAACACTTCTGGTAGGCGCGCACGCCCGGCTGATGGCGCTTGAGGATTGCGTGCCCATGCTCGTTTCACCCGACAGTCGGCGGCCGTTGTTCTTGGAAGACGGTTGCTTGACCGACGGTGAGCGATCCTACGCGTTGCGCGAAGGTCTACCGCTGTTATTTCCGGAACGGCTTCGAGCCTTCTTCACGGACCGGTTGGCCGTTCCGTTTGAGCACTCGCGCGCGCAGTTCCTGCAATATTTCCTGTTAGCCACAATCAAACAGTCGGGTGACGTCAACGCTCCAGCGTCGTCGCTCCCCTTTCACCGGCACTTGGCGCGTGCGCGGGATTTTCTTCAGACGTGCCGGGGTACATTGCTCGATGTCGGTTGCGACGACCCGGCACTGAGCGCCGCACTGTTGTCTCCAGAGGTAAGCTATGTCGGGCTCGATCCATTTTGCGCACGCGCCGAGCCGTTCCGTGTCATTGGGGTCGGCGAGTTTCTGCCGTTCGCTGATGCAAGCTTTGACAACGTCCTGTTTAATACTAGCCTCGACCATATCATGGACTGGCATTTGGCCGTCGACGAGGCTGTGCGCGTGCTCAGGCCAGGCGGCAGGCTCGTCATCCTGTCTTATGTCTGGACCGAGCGCGCCGATCTTCTCAACGACACCGTCCACTTCCATCATTTCCGTGACTATGAGGTCCTGGGCAAGATCGGAGAGGTCGGGCTCAAGGTCGAGGAGGAGCTGAGATACGTTTGCCCGAAGGACGACACGCACCGACACGAGCTGTTCGTGCGAGCGGTAAGGCCATAAATTCGTTTGTCCATGTCCGCACCGGAGCGTCGCCTCTTGTATATCGACATGGCCTACACGGTAGAGCTCGTTCGACAGAAATCGCACCATCAATTCTTCCACATGCGCCACAGCGGTGGCTATTTCGCGCGCGTCTGGGGGGTTCATCCGATCAGCGACGTTGCTGGCAAGAAGAGCCGGATCATAGAGACGATTGCATTCTCGGAACGCCAAACAATCATAGAGGGGGTTGCAGAATCCCTGCCGCTCCCGAGGTTCCTGCTGCCGCTCAATTTCCTTGTCTCACAGGGGCGACTGGTTCGCCGGCTCCGCCGGCTCATCGGTGACGAGGCGATCGACCTGATTCTTTCGACGGACTGTTACTATTCGGGGTTGCTAGGGCTGCTGCTGAAGCGACTAACAGGTCGACCGCAAGTGGTCGCAGTTTACGGCAATCAGGATGACCTTTATACTGCGACAGGAGCGCTCGCGATGCCGCGCCTGCTGCCGTTCCGCTGGCTGGAGCGAAGAATTGCGCGGTTCGTGCTTTCGCGCGCGAATCTCGTTATCGCAGCGAGCCGCAACAACATGAGTTTCGCGATTGCGAACGGCGCGCGCGGGTACACAGCGATTATACCCGTCGCGAAGAACATTGAGGACATCCATCTCGTACCTCCCGAGGAGCGGACGGTGCCAGATGCATTCGCGCGCTTCGCCATTACTTCTGGCGCGCCTGTCATGCTCTACGTCGGCAGGCTACTTGCGCTGAAGCATCCCGACGAAGCAGTGCGGGCGATGGCTGCAGTCATTCGTGAGCGACCTGATGGAGTCGGCCTGCTGGCAGGCTCGGGCCCAATGAAAGCACAGCTCGAACAGCTGATTGACGATTTAGGGATGAGAGGCCGTATACACTTTCTTGGACTTATCGATCAGCGGCAGCTCGCGCGGCTTACGCCCCACTGCATTACTTTGTCCCCGTTGACTGGAATGGCGCTGATCGAATGCGGGCTCGGCGGGTCGCCGATGGTGGCGTTTGATCGTGACTGGCAGGCCGAGTTTGTCGAGGATGGCGTAAACGGCTTCATCGTTCCGTTCCTGGATCATGATGCAATGGCGGACCGGGCTCTGCGTCTGATTGACGACCCGCAACTGCGCGCGCGGATGTCGCGGGCGGCGCGGGAGCGAGCGCTCGAATATTGCAACCGCGACCACATCTACGCGAAAGAACATGAGCAATTCGATCGTTTGCTGAGCGAACGAGCATGATCCGCCAGCTGATCGGCCACTCCGCGGCTTACACCTTCGCCAACCTGCTTGCCCGCGGTACGGTGCTCGTCTGGCTCATTGTCCTCCCGCACTTTCTCAGCGCAGCCGATTATGGGGCACTCGGCCTTGTCACCACGATTGCCGCGATCGTCAACGTCGTCGTGCCGCTCGAGATTAGCCAGGCGCTGGCGCGCTACTATCCGGGTGCGCCGGAGGCTGAACGTCGCAGCTGGGCCAGCTCCGCCTGGAGCTTCACCTTGCTCGCCCTCGCCGGTGCCGCGGCGCTTGCGTTTGTATTCTCCGAACGGCTCAATCGGCTTCTATTCGGAAGCGACCGCTATCTCACTGTTTTCCAGCTCTCGATCGCATATTTTGCGGTCAACACCAGCTTCGTCTTCACCCAGAACCAGTTTCGCTGGGCGTTTCGTCCTCGTGGGTACACGCTCGTTACCGCGATCTTCGCAGTCGTCACCCTTGTGCTGTCTGTGGGCCTTGCAGCAGTTTTTGCTGACGCTTTGGAAGGAGTGTTGATCGGTTTGGTGATCGGCGCCGCAGTCGGCGTGATCGCCGGCGTCGCGGGTCTCCGCAACGCGCTTGGCCTTGGCATCGATCGCGCGCGGCTGGTCCGGATGCTGCGCTTCTCCCTGCCGTTGGTGCCGGCGAGCATTTCGATCCTGCTCAGCACCTACGCGAGCCGGTTCATTCTCAACGGCATGCTGACGCTAAAAGAGGTCGGCGTGTACACCTGGGCGAGCCAGCTCGGATCGATTCCTGCATTGCTTCTGCTGGGAGTGCAGGGGGCAATCACCCCATTGGTCATGAAACATCATGCTGAGCCCGGCACGCCGGCGATCCTCGCGCGCAGCTTCGAAACGATCGTGGCCGCCGAGCTTTGCCTGTGCCTCGCAATCGCGCTGTTCACGCCTGAGCTGATCTCACTGCTCGGCTATGGATCATTTGCGAGCGCCGCTTCGCTCGTGCTGATACTGGCGCCCGCCAACCTCCTCCTCCAGCTCTACGTGTTCGCTCCGGGGTTCGCGGTGGCACAACGAACCGACTTGCAGCTCGCGGTCTCGATCGT
>DASUIB010000074.1:0-5219 GCA_036273235.1 Sphingomicrobium sp.
TCCGCTGCAGCCGGTGCCGTTCAGCCACAAGCATCACGCGGGCGACCTCGGCATCGACTGCCGCTATTGCCACTCGACGGTCGAGACGAGCGCCAACGCGGGCTTTCCCGCGACCCACGTCTGCATGACCTGCCATTCGCAGATCTGGACCAACGCCGCGATCCTCGCGCCGGTCCGCGAGAGCCTGGCCGAGAACCGCTCGCTCGACTGGCAGCGCGTCGCCCGCGTGCCCGACTATGTCTATTTTCGTCACGACATCCACATCGCCAAGGGGATCGCCTGCGTCGAATGCCATGGGCGGATCGACCAGATGCCGCTGACCTATCGCGCCAAGGCGTTCGAGATGAAGTTCTGCCTCGATTGCCACCGCAATCCCGCACCGCATCTGAGGCCGCGCGACGAGGTCTATAATTTCGAGTGGAGGCCGCCGGCCGACCATGCCGCGCTCGGCCGCAAGCTGATGGCCGAATATCGGATCAAGTCGCCGGCCGAGCTGACATCCTGCGGGACGTGCCACCGATGAGTGGGCGGCGCATCTGGCGGTCCCTCGGGGAGTATCAGAGCAGCGATGCCTTCGGAGACATGCTGAAGGCGGAATTTCCGTCGCTGTTCGAGCTTTGGCAGGTCGACCGGCGCGAGCTGCTGCGGGTGATGGGCGCGTCGCTCGCACTTGCCGGGATGACCGGCTGCAAGCCGGTGCGCTCGGACGATGTCGTGCCGTTCGTCAACCGGCCGCAGGGATTCCTGGAGGGGCGAGTCGAGCATTATGCGACCGCGGTCCTGCTCGACGGCTATGCGCAGCCGGTGCTCGCGACCACGTCCGCGGGCCGGCCGATCAAGCTCGACGGCAACCCCGAGCATCCGGCGTTCCGCGGCGGAAGCACCGCGTTCACGCAAGCGGCCATCCTCGATCTTTACGACCCCGACCGAAGTCAGGCGCCCCTTGCTGGGAGGCATCCGGCGAGCTGGGCCGATTTCGACGGGCAGATGGCGCGGTGGCGCACGCAGTGGCGCACCAGCAAAGGCGCGGGCTTGCGGCTGCTGATCGGCCCAACAACGTCGCCGACCCTGCTCCGCCAGGTCGACGAGCTTCGGGCCGCGCTTCCACTGGCGCGCGTGCATCTCTTCGATCCGCTCACCGGGTACAGGGGAGAGCCACCGTCCCTTCTCGAGCCGCGGTTCGAAAAGGCGCAGGTGATCGTCAGTCTGGACGACGATTTTCTTGGCCCCGGTCCGATGCAGGCGATCAACGCCCGCGCGTGGGGCGAGACTCACGGCGATGTTCCTGCACGACAGCGGCAGCGGCTGTTCGCGGCCGAGACCACGCCGGGGCTGACCGGCGCCAAGGCCGACAGGCGGCTGGCCATCCGGCCTTCCCGTCTGGCGATGCTCGCGCAAGCCGTCGCGGCTGCAACGGGCACTTCTGGCGCTCAAGTCGAGCTGACGCCGGCGGAGCTCGGCTGGGCGAAGCGCGCCGGGCGGGCGCTTGCATCGGCTCGCGGCCGCTCGGTGCTGACCGTCGGCAGCCATTGCCCGCCGCAGCTTCAGGCCCTCGCGCTGCAGGTGAACCGGGCGCTCGGCAATGTCGGCAAGACCTGCGACCTTGCACCCCAGCTCGGCTTCGTTCCGAAGCAGGGCGAGACCTTCCTCGACCTCACGCGCGACCTGGCTGCAGGCCGCGTCTCCGCGCTGTTCGTGCTCGGAGCCAACCCGGTCTATGCCGCGCCGGGCGATCTCGACTTCGCCGAGCTTTATAAGAAGGTGCCGGTGCGCGTGCACGCCGGCGTTCACGTTGACGAGACCGCCGCCCGGAGCAGCTGGCACCTGCCGCTGTCGCACCTGCTCGAGGAATGGAGCGATGCGCGATCCCCTGACGGGCTGACGACAATCATCCAGCCGGTGGTTCAGCCGCTCTACGACACGCGTTCGCTGCACAGCATCCTGGCGTCGCTGACCGCCGACACGCCGCCCTACGCGCAAGACCTCGTGAAGCAAACCTGGGCGACGCAGCTCGGCGACGAGCAGGCGTGGAACAAGGCGCTGAAGCTCGGCTTCGTGCAGATGCCGCAAGCAGCCGCGCCGGCGCAGCCGGTTGCTGCGACTGCGCCAGCCGCGGCTGAGACAGTACCGAATGGCGCGGTCGAAATCGTCTTCCGCCCCGACCCCACCATTCGCGACGGAAGCTTTGCCCACAACGCCTGGCTGCAGGAGCTCCCCAAGCCGCTGTTCAAGACCGTCTGGGACAATGTCGTCGCGATCAGTCCCGCAATGGCGCGCGAGATGCAGATCGAGAACGGCGACATCGTTCGCGTCGAGAGCGCCGGACGCGCCGTCGAAGGTCCGGCCTGGGCCCTTCCCGGCCAGCCGGAACGCGTGGTGACTCTGTTCCTTGGGTACGGGCGAACCCGCGCCGGACGCGTCGGCACGGGCATTGGCTACGATGCGTATCGGCTGCGCACGGTCATGGCACCCTGGAACGGTGTCGGCGTCATCGCCAAGACCGGCCGCCGGATGCTTCTCGCGACGACTCAGGAGCATCATCTGCTCGATGGCGAGGGCGAGGGGCTGGTGCGGACCGTCACGCCCGCGCACCCCTCCGCCGCGCGCGAAGAAGACCGCAACCAGGACACGCTCTACGACGCCTGGCCCCAGGAAAGCCCTGCCTGGGGCATGGTCATCGACCTCGATCGCTGCATCGGCTGCAACGCCTGCGTCACCGCCTGCCAGTCCGAGAACAACGTGCCCGTCGTCGGCAAGGACCAGGTGGCGCGCGGGCGCGAGATGCACTGGCTCCGGGTCGACAATTATTACGCCGGAACGCCCGACGAGCCGGACACGATGTTCCAGCCGGTGACCTGCATGCAGTGCGAGCAGGCGCCGTGCGAGATGGGCTGTCCGGTCCACGCCACGGTGCACAGCCCCGAGGGGCTGAACCTGATGGTCTACAACCGCTGCATCGGGACTCGAACCTGCTCGAGTTACTGTCCGTACAAGGTGCGTCGGTTCAACTGGTTCGACTACACCAGCGCGGAGCCGGAAAGCATTGCGATGCAGCGCAACCCGGATGTCACGGTGCGCGGCCGCGGCGTGATGGAAAAATGCACTTACTGCATCCAGCGGATTGAGGGGGCCAAGGTCCAGGCGGACATCGAGGATCGGCCGGTGCGCGAGGGCGAAATCAAGACCGCGTGCCAGCAGGCTTGCCCGGCAGAGGCGATCAGCTTCGGAAACCTCGCCGACCGCGGGAGCGCGGTCCGCAAACAGCGTTCGAGCGCGCGCAATTACGCCTTGCTTGCGGAGCTCGGAACACGCCCGCGCACAACCTATCTCGCGCGCGTCCGCGACGATGAGGACCGCGATGGCGAGTAGGACTCCGACGCTCCCGCTCGACCAGTCGCTCGGCGACATCACGCGCGAGGTCGGGCGAGTCCCGCTGCACTTTCCTGCGCGGATGCCGTGGCTGATCGCGATGATCATCAGCCTCGCGCTGCTGGCGTTGTTCCTCGCCTCCGTCACCTGGCTGTTCGCCTGGGGCGTCGGAATCTGGGGCCTCGACATCCCGGTGAACTGGGCGTTCGCGATCCACCTCTACGTCTGGTGGCTCGGGCTCGGCCACGCCGGTACCCTGATCTCGGCGATGCTCCTGCTGATGGGGCAGGACTGGCGCAACAGCCTGAACCGCTTCGCCGAAGCCATGACGCTGTGCGCCGTCATCTGCGCGGGCATCGAGCCGATCATCCACCTGGGGCGGCCGTGGTTCGTCTACTGGATGTTCCCCTACCCGGCTACGATGGGCGTCTGGCCGCAATTCCGAAGCCCGCTCGAATGGGACATCTGGGCCGTCCTCACCTACCTGACCGTGTCCTTCTTCTTCTGGTACATCGGGCTGATCCCGGACCTTGCGACCGTGCGCGACCGCGCCAAGACGCGCGGCTGGCAGATATTCTTCGGAATTTTCGCGCTCGGCTGGCGCGGATCGGCGCGGCACTGGGCGCGCTGGCGACGCTGCTACGTCACGGTTGCAGCCATTGCCGTGCCGCTGGTTGTGTCCGTTCACAGCGAAGTCTCGCTGCTGTTCGCCTCGGGGCAGATCCCCGGATGGCACTCGACCATCTTCCCGCCCTATTTCGTGCTCGGCGCCGCATTCTCCGGCTTTGCGATGGTGGCGATGATCGCAATCGTCATGCGCCACACCTTCCAGCTCGGCCACCTCGTCACCGAGCGCCACCTCGACGTGCTCGCCAAGGTGCTGCTCGCGAGCGGGCTGATGACGGCCTACGGCTACGTCTTCGAAGTGTTCGACGGATTTTACTCCGGCGACGTCCACGAAATCGCGACCATCCACGACCGTTTCTTCGGCATCTACGCGTGGGCGTATTGGGGCGCAGTCTTCTTCAATTTCGTACCCCTGCAGGGGCTGTGGCTTCGGAGCGTCCGGCGAAGCCCGGTGCCGCTGTTCCTGATCGGGACCTCGGTGGTGATCGGCATGTGGCTCGAGCGCTACATGATCCTCGTCACCAGCCTCTACAAAGACTTCCTCGTCTCCTCGTTCGGCCATTACACGCCGACCTTCTGGGACTGGAGCACCTACATCGGGATGCTCGGCGTGTTCATGACGCCCTTCCTTCTGTTCGTCCGCTACATCCCGTCGATCTCGATCTTCGAGGACAAGGAAGTGCTCGAGCGCGAGGAAGCGGAGGCGCGGACATGAGCGAACCTTTGCTCGGCCTCCTCGCCGAATTCGGAAGCGAAGGGTCGCTGGTCGAAGCGGTGAAGCGCGCGAGGCAGGCGGGCTTTCGCTGCATCGACACGTTCACGCCCTACCCGATCGAGGGCATGGCCGACCTCATCGAATTCCATGACCACCGCGTCGGCTGGCTCAGCGTGATCGGGGGACTGGTGGGCTTCTTCGGAATGCTCGCTTTGCAGATGTTCGTGAATGTCGATTACCCAGTCCAGGTCGGAGGTCGGCCGATTTTCGCCTACCCGGCATTCTTCGTGGTCGATTTCGAGATCATGATTCTCTGCGCCGTGCTGTTCCCGGTGATCGGCATGCTGGTGCTGAACGGCCTGCCGCGGCTTCACCATCCGCTGTTCGGCACCGCGCGGTTCGGCCTCGCGTCGAACGACCGATTCTTCCTCTACATTGATGCCGACGACACACGCTTCGATCCGGAAGCTACCCGGACTTTCCTCGGGTCGCTCGGCGCGTGGACCGT
>DASUIB010000075.1:0-3998 GCA_036273235.1 Sphingomicrobium sp.
ATGATCAGGCAGTCGATGTCCTGTCCATCGAGGCTCTTTCCGAGCGAGCGATAGTCGACGCCTTCGAGCGCTGCGGTCTGAGTCACCAGATCGTGGTGCCGCTCCATCGAATAAGGCGCGAAATAAGCGATCCACACCAGGTCCTGCGGCGGAGTCAGCTTCATCGTCAGGACGCCGTCGGCATAGCTCGTGTCCTGGATCCGCACCCACTGCTCGCGGTCGAGGCTCATCACGCCTTTGTAGTCGGGCCAGCCGTGCGGATAGGCCGAGCCGGCGCAATTGGTGATCCTCAGAGTCACTTCGCGGCCGGCCGCGCCGGCGAGGCGGAAATAGAACCACTGATAGAAGTCGCTCATATGGTCCTTGACGATCTCCAGCTCGACGCTGTCGCCGTCCTGGTTGACCACGCGGATATTCCCCGCGTCGAACGAGCTCGAAATCGTAAGTGTCATGCGCTGCTACTCGGACTGGATGGGATGAGGTTCGGCGGCCTGATAGCCGAAATCGGCCGACCCGCAACCTTGGCAGCTCGGCCTCCCATCGGCTACCGCGCCTCACGATGAATAAAGTCCCCGTCCTCGTCACCGGCGGCGCCGGTTATATCGGCAGCCACGCCGTCCTCGCGCTTCTCGACGCGGGCTGGCCCGTTGCGGTGATCGACGATCTGTCGAACGGCACGCGCGAGGTCGTTCCCGGCGGCGTTCCCTTCTACGAGGGCAATATCGCCGACCGGGCACTCGTCGAGCGCATCATCCGCGAGCAGCAGGCCCAGGCGATCATGCATTTCGCGGGATCGATCGTGGTGCCGGAATCGATTGAAAAGCCGCTCAAATATTATGCCAACAACACGCTCGCTTCCCACGCGCTGATCAGCGCTGCGGTGGAGGCGGGGGTGAAGCACATCCTCTTCTCTTCGACCGCGGCGACCTATGGCGCTCCCGAGCGCGTGCCGATCGAAGAGGATGACCCACAGGAGCCGATCAATCCCTATGGCGCGTCCAAGCTGATGACCGAACGGATGCTGGCGGACGCGTCAGCGGCGCATCCGTTCAACTACGGCGCGCTACGCTACTTCAACGTCGCCGGCGCCGACCCCAAAGGGCGCACGGGTCAGATCGGAAAAGGGGCCACGCACCTGATCAAGGTCGCTGCCGAAGCCGCGGTCGGAAAGCGCGACCATGTCGACGTCTATGGCACCGATTATCCGACGGCCGATGGCACCTGCATCCGCGATTACATCCACGTCAGCGACCTCGCCGACGCGCATGTCGCCGCGCTCCAATGGCTGGTCGCGCATCCGGGCGAGAATCTGGTGATGAACTGCGGCTATGGCGAAGGCCTGTCGGTTCTCCAAGTGCTCGACGCGGTCGATCGCCACACCAATAGGCCGCTGAAGCGCGTGATGGCGGGCCGCCGCGCGGGGGACCCGCCCGAGCTGCTCGCGAGCAATGCAAGGCTTTTGGCGACCCTCGAATGGCGTCCCCAATTTGCGGATATCGATCGGATCGTCGGAGATGCGCTTTCGTGGGAGCGAAAGCTGCTCGATCGAAGCTCGGCCGCCGCGCCCGGCTAATCCTGCCGCACCAGGGAGGAGCTCGGCTTGCCGAGATGCTTTGCGAGCGCGTCGACGCAGCTTCGATATTGCATCCGCTGCCCGGCAATGGCGGCGAAGTCCGCATCCTCGCGGAGCCGATAGCCGGAGCCCTGCAGCCGTTCCACCGCCTGCCTCAGCTCCGCTTCGTCGGCGCTCACCTCGGAAGGCTTGAGCCCGATCACGCCGGCGAGCTCGCGCGCCATGCGCGTTCCTTCGTCGCGCAGGAGCACCGCCGCGCCGCGCAGCGAATCCTCTCTGAGGCAATGCTCGCTCAGCAACGCGAGATCGAGCAAGGCGCCGAGGGCCGCCGGCCAACCTGCGCCCGTGCCGACCGACTGGAAATAGATCAGCGACGGGTGGTTCGAATGGCTCTGGCGCACCGTCGCGCACCAGTCGCGGCCGTCGCGAAGCACCGGGCCCAGCTCGCTCTGATTGCCGATCGCGGCGAAGCGCTGGAGCAGTGTCACGGCCGACGGCGGCTCGCCCGCCGACGTGTTGAGCTTGATGATTCCGATGTCGCGCTTCGACACGCTGCTCTGCACTTCGAGCAGATAGGTCACCGCCATGGTCATGACGGCGAGGCCGCAGAAGCCCGCGGCGAGAACGATCCACCGCGCAAGGCCGAACGGGTTGCTCTCCGCAAGCCCGACCGTGACCAGCGAGCTGCCGACGATGTAGACGCCGTCGAAAAAGCTGCGGAGCGGCGGATGGAAGTCGGCTCCCGCCGCATAAGCCATGAGTCCGAAACCGACTGCGAGAAACGCCATCCAGATGATGAAGCACAGCACCAGCACCAGCGGCGCGAAGGCACCCGACAGGCCGTGCCGCTTTCCCCGCGCCGCCTTCCACATCGGCAGCAACGCCCACACCAGCCGCTTGGCGACCTTGAGCGACGCCTTGCTTCCGCCGGGCACCACGACGGTCTCGAATACGTCGAGAAGAGTCATCGCCGCGAGGATCAGCCCGAGGATGAAGAGCAGAATGTCAGCCGCCACCGCCGCACAACGGTAGAGAGGGGTTGAAGTGCCACTGCTCGCCTTGACTTCGCCGGGGCCTCTCTCTAGGTGGGCCGCCGGTCCGAAAGGGCTAATCCGACAACCAAGCAGGTCAAACGAGCGGGCGCCCGGCAATGAAGATTCGCAATTCGCTAAAGTCGCTGAAGTCGCGCCACCGGGACTGCCGAGTGATCCGCCGCCGCGGGCGCACTTACGTCATCAACAAGACCAACCGGCGGTTCAAAGCGAGGCAAGGCTAGTCGATCGCGACAGCGATCTGTTGCGCTCTGTCGTCCCAATTCCCACATCGACAGCACGGCCGGACGGCCGAACCGCGTCAGCGCGGGTTCACGTCTTGTCGGCTAAGGGCGACCATGAGGAGTCGTGTGATGAACAAAACCGCCATCAGGGCGCTGCTCGTCGGCGCGATCGCGCTCGGCGCGACGGCGGCCTATGCGGCTGCGGCTCCGACCCAGGACCAGCAGGGCGGCCAGACGCCCAAAGGCTGGAACTACGACGTCCGGGACGGCCAGCGCGTGCCCAAGGGCAATCGCGTCACCAATCCGGACGGCAGCTGGCGCGAGGAGCTGAAGCAGGGCAATTGCACGACGGTCAAGGAAAAGTCCGCGTCGGGCGAATATAAAGAAACGCGGCAGTGTAACCCGGCCTGAGCCTCAGGCGGGTTTTTTCGAAAAGATGAAGCTGCCCGTCGGGCGCTGCTTGATGACGCAGGGCGGCAGCCCGCTTCCCGGCACGTCCTTGCAGTCGCGCACCTGGGCGCTTCCGTCGGGCCCGGCGAAGATTGCCCAATCCCGCGGAGGCCCAACGTCGTACACGCAATGCGCGGTCCACTCGTCGAGGTTCTGCCAGGTACCGACGAAGCCCGCGTCGGTCATCTTCTTGCAGGTGTAGCCGGCGTCGTAGATCGCGCGCTTGAGGCCGATCGCGAGGTTGAAGGCGTCGAGCTGG
Organism: Sphingomicrobium sp.; assembly: GCA_036273235.1. Taxonomy (GTDB): domain Bacteria; phylum Pseudomonadota; class Alphaproteobacteria; order Sphingomonadales; family Sphingomonadaceae; genus Sphingomicrobium. Next base: position 3,559 of record DASUIB010000075.1, read on the forward strand.
TGAAGCTGCTTCTGCTCGTCCCCGACGACCCTGATCTGCGGCTGGTTGGTTTCGGACCGTCCCCATTGCTTGTCGCAACCCGCAAGCGCCATGCAGGCGAGGAGGACGGCGGTCGGCATCCGGGTCATTTCCATCTCCTTCAGCCGCGATAACGAATCTGGACCCGCGAGGCTGCGGCCTTTGCGCGCCCGACGGCCTCGTCCGCGCTCTCCCCGCGGGCGAGCGCGATTCCCATTCGGCGGTTCTTGAGCGTCGTCGGCTTGGCGAAGATCCTGAGGTCCACCGGCCTTCCCGGCGCGCCAAGCGCGAGCGATTCGGACACTCCTTCATAGGAGAAATCGTCGCATTCGCGGTCGGCGAGGATCGTCGCCGAGGCGGACGGTCCGATCAGCTCGATCGACGGGATCGGCAGCCCCAGGATCGCGCGCAGGTGCAGCTCG
>DASUIB010000076.1:0-16928 GCA_036273235.1 Sphingomicrobium sp.
ACGACCTTGGCGATGTCGAACGACGGCTTCTCGTTGCTGAGGCCGTAAGCGTCGGCGTGCTGGAGGTAATGGAAGATTTCCGCCGTCCGAAGCAGCGCCTTGGTCGGGATACAGCCCCAGTTGAGGCATATCCCGCCCAAATTCTCGCGCTCGACGATGGCGGTCTTCAAGCCCAGCTGCGCCGCGCGGATCGCCGCGACGTAGCCGCCGGGCCCCGAGCCGAGGACGATGAGGTCGTATGTGTCAGCCATGGTCGCTCCAATTCGCCCCTCCCCCCTTCAGCGGGGGAGGGGAAGCTCGCCGGAGGCGAGCGGGGAGAGGGGCCTGCAAAGCATCGAAAATGCTCGTCAGCACGCCCTCTTCATTGTCGAAAATGTCGTTGTTCCAGAACCGCAGCAGGCGAAAGCCTTGTGCGGTCAAATACGCATCGCGCACCTGATCATGGGCGCTTTCACTGTGCTGCCCGCCATCGGCCTCGACGATCAATCTGCGTGCGGGGCAGGCGAAATCGACGATGTAATGATCGATGGGCAGCTGCCGCTTGAACTTGTAGCCGGCGAGCCGCTTGGCGCGGAGGATCTGCCAAAGGCGATGCTCGGCAGGGGTCGGCTCCGAGCGCATCTTCTTCGCACGTTCGCGCAGAATCGCCTTCCTGCCCCTCTCCCTGCCGCCGCTGCGCGCCGACTGTCCCTCCCCCGCTGAAGGGGGGAGGGACTGATTTGGTCCAACGGCGCGCTTAGCCCCTCCCCCCTTTAGCGGGGGAGGGGTTGGGGAGAGGGGGCTAGGCATTGGCGATCTCCCGCGGCTTTCCCGCCTCGTCCAGCGCCACAAAGGTGAACTCGCCCTCCGCCACCACGCTCTCGCTGTCACCGTCGCGTTGGCGGGCGATGGCTTGCGCCTTCAGGCGCAGCGACGTGCGGCCCTGCTTCAGCTCTTCGACATAGACGCTGAGCTCGTCGCCGACGGCCATCGCACCGGGGAATTTCAGCGCGTCCGCCGCGACGAGGATCGCCTTGCCGCGCGTCCGGCGCGAGGCGAAGGAGCCGCAGGCGAGCCCCATCTGCCCCATCAGCCACCCGCCGAACACGCCGCCATAGGGGTTGGTGTCCGCGGGCATGGCGGTGACTCGGATCACCGCCTCTCGGCTCAAGCCAGCATCTCCAGCGGGTTTTCGACCAGGCGCTTGAACGCCTGCATCAACCTCGCGCCGTCGGCGCCGTCGATGGCGCGGTGGTCGAAGCTTCCGGTGGCGCTCATCACGGTCGCGATCTGGAGCGAGTCGTTGATCACGTACGGCCGTTTCTCGCCGGCGCCGATGGCCATGATCATGCCCTGGGGCGGGTTGATCACCGCCTCGAAGTTCTTGATCCCGTACATTCCCATGTTGCTCAGGGACGCGGTGCCGCCCTGATATTCCTGGGGCTGGAGCTTGCCGTCGCGGGCTCTGGACGCGAGGTCGTGCATCTCCCTGGCGATCGCCGAGACGCTCTTGCCCTCGGCGCCGATGATGATCGGCGTGATCAGGCCCGCCGGGATCGAGACCGCGACCGAAATGTCGGCGCGGCTGTACTTCAATAACTGGTCGCCGGCGAAGCTGACGTTGCACTCGGGCACTTCGATCAGCGCCAAAGCGAGCGCCTTGATCATCAGATCGTTGACGCTGAGCTTGATCCCGCGGCTCTCGAGCCCGGCGTTGAGCTCGGTCCTGAGCTTCAGAAGCGCGTCGAGGTTGATGTCGACGGTCAAATAGATGTGCGGGATCTGCTGCTTGGATTCGGTGAGGCGGCGGGCGATGATCTTGCGGACGTTCGAGAGCTTGACCGCCTCGTGCGGGATCGCCTGCTCGATCGGCCCGGGCATGACGGCGTGGCCGGCAGTTGCGGGAGCGGCTGCGGCAGGTGCGGCTGCCGGAGCTTTGCCGACAGCCGCGTCGATGTCGGCGCGGACGATGCGGCCGCCGGGCCCGCTGCCCTGGACTCTGGCGAGGTCGACGCCCTGCGCTTGCGCGAGCCGGCGCGCGAGCGGCGAGGCTTTGACGCGCTCGCCCTCGGCGCTCGGAGCGGCAGGTGCTGTAGGCGCAGGCGGGGTTTCGACGGGAGCCTTCGCTGGAGCGGGCGCTTTCACTCCTTCTCTCCGTGGGGGAGAAGGCCGGGATGAGGGGGTTCCACCCGCAGTGGGTTCGTCGGGCTTGGGAGCCCCCTCACCCTTGCCCTCTCCCCGCTGGGGAGAGGGAATTTTCGACGAATCCTCGCCCTCACCGGCCAAAATCGCGATCGGCGCGCCGACCTTCACGCCTTCGCTGCCCTCCGGCACCAGAATCTTCGCGATCTTGCCCTCATCGACCGCCTCGAACTCCATCGTCGCCTTGTCGGTCTCGATTTCGGCGAGAATGTCCCCCGACTTCACCTCATCGCCCTCTTTCACGAGCCATTTGGCGAGAGTCCCCTCCTCCATCGTCGGAGAGAGCGCGGGCATCTTGAGTTCGATGGGCATGGGACCGGTCCGTGCGAGGAAAGCTCGGCGCGGCTCAAAGCCGTTGCGGCCACCTAGGTCAAGGGCAGGCCGAGAAGCTCGACCAGGCTAGAGCGCTTTGGCCAGAATCTCCGCGAGCCGTACGCAGCCTGCCTCGTCCTCTTCGGTGAAGCGGCCGGTCTTGGGACTGTCGAGGTCGAGCACGGCGATCAGCTCACCACTGCGGACGATCGGGACGACGAGCTCGCTGGCCGAAGCCGAATCGCACGCGATGTGCCCGGGAAAGGCGTTGACGTCGTCGACGCGCCGGACTTTCCGCAAGGCGGCGGCGGTGCCGCAAACCCCTTCGCCGAACTTGATCCGGATGCAGGCAGGCCGCCCCTGGAAAGGACCAAGCACAAGTTCCTGCCCTGAGCCCGTCGAAGGGTCGCCCTCGACATTGCGGTAGAAGCCCGCCCAGTTCAGCTCCGGCAGGGTCTCCCAGATGAGCGCGGCGGCGTTGGCCATGTTGGCAATCGGATCGGGTTCGCCGGCGACGAGACCTTCGAGCGCGGAGGCGAGGTCGCGGTACATCGTGCCCGTGTCCGCTGCGGTGATCCTGAAGTCGTAGGTCATCGTCTTCCACTTCGGTCACCCTGAACTTGGTTCAGGGTCCATTTCTCCAGCCACGCCACACTTCACCGGAATGGATGCTGAAACAAGTTCAGCATGACGAACGTCCGGGGGGACATCCGGAAGGCTGAACTCAGCATGACGGACTAGAGGTCCGTCACCTTTCCGCGCGTTTGCTTCACCCTGCTGCGCTGCCGTTTCTTCTCCATCCGCTCGGCCTTCGCCGCCCGGCTCGGACGCGTCGGCTTGCGCTTGGCCTGGACGATATGGGCAGCGGCGATCAACTCTGCCAGACGGCGGCGGGCATCGGCGCGGTTCGCCTCCTGCGTTCGGAAACGCCGCGCGGTGATGAGCAGCTCGCCCCCGCTCGTGACGCGGCTGCCGGCGATCTGCTTCAGCCGCTCATAGGCATCCGGGTGCAACCCGAGACGGAAGAGGTCCACGCGCAGCTGCACCGCGGTGGCGACCTTGTTGACGTTCTGCCCGCCCGGACCGGTCGCCGCGAGGAAGGTCTCGCTCAGCGCTTCCTCCGGCAGATGCACATCCTCAGGTCGCATTCTCTGTCCTGAGCCTGACGAAGGGGCGCCACTCGCCGAAACAATCCGGAAGCGGTGCAATCACGTCGATCGGCGGCTTGCCGTCGCGCGGGACCACCAGCCGGGAGGCGTGCAGAAGCATCGGTCCTCCGGGAATGCCGTAAATCCGATCGCCGACGATTCCCCGCCCGAACGCCTCGCGCGCGTGCGCACGGATTTGGTGGGTGCGGCCGGTCAGCGGCTGAAACTCGACCAAAGTGGAGCCATCGCGAACCGCGATCCTGTGCCAGTGCGTTCTTGCTTCGAGACCATGGGGATCGGACACCATCTTCCACCCCGCCTCGGCGGTCGAATGCTTCGCCAGCGGGATGTCGATCACCCCCGCTTCGTCGGGAATCTCGGCCGCCACGACCGCTATATAATATTTCTGCACCGCGCGCGCCTCGAACGCCCGCTGGAACCGCGACCGCGCCTTCGGAGTGCGGGCGAAGAGCAGGCACCCGCTGGTGTCGGTGTCGAGCCGGTGCATTGGCGTCGGCGGCCGCCGAAAGCCGCAGCGCAATTCATCGAGCTTGGAGGAAATCGACTCGCCGCCGCGCCGCGGCGCGTCGACCGGCAGTCCCGCCGGCTTGTCGATCACGATCGCCTCAGCGTCGATGAAAAGGACACGGTCGGAGAGGAGCATTGCCCGTCATTGCGAGGAGCGCAGCGATGAAGCAATCCACTCTTCCCCACCGCTTCTGGATTGCTTCGCTGCGCTCGCAATGACGGCGCGCCTGTGGATGCTTTTGTGACTCCTTTGTCACAAGCCAAGGAATCCAGCGGGTTAGGAAATATTAACCTTTTCCCTTCAGACCCGAAATGGTTAATGGACGCTTCAAGGCCGTTAAGGGCGAGTAACGCTTTCGGCCGCGAATGGGGGACATCGCAATGCGCGTGCTGCTGATCGAAGACGAGCCGACGACCGCCAAGAGCATCGAGCTGATGCTCGGCACCGAAGGCTTCAACGTCTATACGACCGACCTCGGGGAGGAAGGCCTCGATCTCGGCAAGCTGTACGATTACGACATCATCCTTCTCGACCTCAACCTGCCCGACATGCACGGCTATGACGTGCTGAAGAAGCTGCGCACCGCGAAGGTGTCGACTCCGGTCCTGATCCTGTCGGGAATTGGCGAAATGGATTCGAAGGTTCGCGCGCTCGGCTTCGGCGCCGACGACTATGTTACCAAGCCCTTCCATCGCGACGAATTGGTCGCTCGCATCCACGCGATCGTCCGTCGCTCCAAGGGGCATTCCCAATCGGTGATCCGCACCGGCAAGCTGGCCGTGAACCTCGACGCCAAGACGGTCGAGGTCGACGGCGCCCGAGTGCACCTCACCGGCAAGGAATATGCGATGCTTGAGCTCCTGTCGCTCCGCAAGGGCACGACTCTGACCAAGGAGATGTTCCTCAACCATCTCTACGGCGGAATGGATGAGCCTGAGCTCAAGATCATCGACGTGTTCATCTGCAAGCTCAGGAAGAAGCTGAGCCTGGCCTGCGGGGGCGCCAATTATATCGAGACCGTCTGGGGCCGCGGCTACGTGCTTCGCGAATCCGACGACGTCAGCGAGTCCGAGCCGCAGGCAGCGGTCGCTTAAGAATCAAACAGGGGCTGGGAGAGGCGGGGCGCCCCAGGGCGTCCCGTCTTTTTTTGCAGCCGCGCGAATTATAACGCCACCGTCAAACCGAAAATCAGCGCCTTTCGGCTGGGACGGGAGGTGTTGAGGGGTCTCGATGCAAAGGGCTCGGGTGCGCGAGCATGGCCGACCCAGGCCGCATGGAGCGAAAGGCGGCCAAGCTCCCGGCTCACCCCCAGACGCCAGTCGAGGTTGGTGTGGTAGGTCGTTGCCGAAGGCGTTCGAAGCGGGACCAGCATCCCGATATGGCCTTCGAGATTCCATTTGGATGCCGGACTGAGGTTGGCATTGATTTCGCCGTAGGCCGTCCAGTGGTCCTTCTGGAAGTAGTGCGGTGAGAAGAAGACTCTCGAAGACAGGACTCCATGGGCAATCCCTGCATAGATTTCGGAATAGGATTTTTGGAGCCCGCCGCTCGAATAATGCGAGTAGCTCGAATGAGTGATCCCGAAGTCGAACGTGGTTCCGGAGCTCAGCCGCTTCGCGTAACCCCCGCTCAGCTGCACGCCGAGCGGCGCTGGATCGCCGCCTTGCCGAAAAACCGCCGTCGCCACGCTATCGGCATAAAAGCCGGACGGATCGTCGTAAGCGAAGTCGAACATCGCAACCGGCCGCTCGGCGCTTAGCGAATAGCCGCGGAAGCGCTCGTCGCTGAAAAGGGAGGCGCTGAGGCCGACTTCAGCCGCCGCCGGCGCGGCTCGGCAAGCGGCGAGGAGAAAAAGCGCTGCCGACAGACGAAAGCTAGTGCGCGAACCTCGCACTGACGAGACGGGCCCCTCCGCACGAACAGTCACAGCCGGCCGCGACCCGTTCCAGAGTGGCGCAAGCGTCGATCATCCCGCCGACCGGCCGGTCCGAAACCAGAGTCAGCTCCGCCGATCGCCGCCGTTGCCGGACGAGCGCCGCAAGGCCGCTGACGTGCGCGGCCGAAAACGAACTTCCATTGACGAGAAACCATCGTCCTCCCGGCTGCGTCGTCGGCACCCCGCTGCCCGGGGCAATGTAGACTCGCCCTGCAGAGCCTGCAAAGGCGTGATCGGAAACTGCGATCACACCCGGAACCGAAGCGGGAAAGCCGCCGTCCGGCTTGCCCGAATCATAAGCCCCCACGACCACCGAACCACGATCGAGCGCGGCTTCAATCAAGGTCCGAAGCAGGCGGTCGTCGGGCCCGCTGAGACTGAGATTGATGACGTCCGCCTTCTGCTCGACCGCGAAATAGAGCGCTTTTGCAAGGCTGAGACCGTCGCAAATTGTGGCTGGGTCGGCGCCGCGCTGCTGCCAGCATGCGCGAAGGCCGAGTAGGCGAGCATCGGGCGCCACCCCGGCGATGCCGATCCCATTGTCGCTCTTGGCTGCGATGATTCCCGCAACGCCCGTTCCGTGACTTTCCGCAACCTCGGTCTGCCCGGCGACGAAGTTTCGGTTGACCAGAAGCTGGCCGGCGAGGTCGGGATGATCCGCCTGAATGCCGCTGTCGATGACCGCGACCTTGACTCCGCGCCCGGTCGCGAGGTGGTGAAGCTCGGCAAGCTGCCACTCGCGCGCCGCGGGCTGCGCCCGGAAAAGCGGATCGTTGGGCGATAAGGCAGCCCCGCCTTGAGTCTTGTAGAGCTGGACCGGCTCGGCCCAAGCGACTTTCCGGTCGCGCGACAGCTCTTGGGCCGCGGCCGCGGTAGAACGGCCATCGGGCACGGCCATGATGAAGCAATCGACGCCGATCATCGGCATCGGCCAGCCGTCGACCAAGGTCAGCCGATGATCCCGCGCAATGCCGCGCGCCAGCCGCTCACGCTCGCTGCGCTGCAAGTCATTGCCATAGCCGCCGCCGTAGCTGCCGTTCAGCTGAAAGTGGTCGGGCGGGTGGCGGACCATCACGAGCACCTGGCGCTCGGGGGCGACCGTCGGCGATCCTTGAGCGAGGGCGGGCGCCTGGAATGCCACCGCGGTCACCGCCGCGAGCAGCGCGAGCACGTGTCGCAGCAGGCTCATGAGCTTGCTCCATCGATCGGTTGGGCCATCAGGACATGGTGGTCGGCGCGGAGGTGCACCAGCACCACCTCGCGCGACGTTGCCGGAACCCGCAGGAGATAGGCGTCTGCCGGCGTGGGACCGCCGACGAAGGATGCGCCGTTGCTCTGCAGCAGATGGCGCAGCTGGGGCTCGGTCGTATCGGTGCTGAACACGGCGATGACGTTCGCCGATTGGGGCGGCGGCGCCGATCCAAGCGCGCGATAGGACGGACGGCTGAGCGAAAACAGCACCGAGCCGGCGACGATCACGAAGGCGAGCTGCGCGAAAGCAACCGCCGCGACCTGCGGCCGAATGAAGCTCTGCCGCAGGAGCGCGAGCTCGCGTGCGGCCCTCCGGCGCCAGCTTTGCCGCGGCTCCAGCCGCTGCTTGAGCCGCGCCCAGCCGGTGTCGACCTGGGGCGTAAGCGCGTCGAACTCGTCGACCATCCGGCGCTCGAACGCGAGCTGCCGCCGGCAGTGGGCGCAATTGGAAAGATGCTGTTCCACCAGCAGCCGCTCGTCGCTTTCGAGCTGTCCCGTCGCATACCACGGGAGCAGCTCCTCGGCCTCTTGGTGGAGGTTCGTCTCGGAGTGGATCTGATCGGGCATCGCCGGACTCCTACAGCCAGTCGGCCAATGTGCCGGAAAGCGCCTGCTTCAGGCGGCGCCTGGCGTGGAACATGCGCGTCTTCACCGTATCGACCGGGCAGCTCAGGATCTCGGCAATGTCGCGATAGCTGAGCCCATGGAAATAAGTGAGGTCCACGACCGCCCGCTGCTCGGTGGAAAGCACGTCCATTGCTCGAGTGAGTGCGTCGTGGACGCGGCTGCGTTCAAGTTCCGAGTCGGGCGAAGGGTCGTTGCTGACGCGCGAATCGCGCTCCTCGTTCTCGAGCGGATCGGGCCAGCGCGCCCGCGCCTTCAGCGCTTTGCGATAGGCGATCGCGAACACCCAGGTGGACAATTTGCTTGTCCCCCTGAAGCTTCCAGCGGTTTTCCACACCACCATCATCGTATCGTCGAGCACCTCTTCAACGAGCTGCGGCCGCCTCAAGAGATGGACCAGGAACCGCGCGAGGCGCGGCTGATAGATTCGGTACAACCTCTCGAAGGCGTCCACGTCATGCGCCTTGATCCGCTCGAGCAGCTCGAGTTCGTCGAGCACGCCTTGCGGGGGGCCAGCGGTTCTCGAGCGAATCGCCGTCCCTGACACATTCACAGTCGGACCCTCCCGCATCGCGTGGGTGCCCTCCGCCTCCGCAAAAGTTCACTCGTCCAGGACCATAGCATGGAAGAGGCATCGGAACTTACGTCGAGTGACGCTGAACCCAAGCTTGCAAAAGAGTGCGGGGCACGCGATCACGCGCCTTTCCGGGGAGGGGGAGCGTATGCGTCGGGCGCTGGGATTTTGTGCGATTCTCATGTGGGGAACGACCGCGGCGAGCGCGCAGCCGCCACTGCTGCTCCAGCATCCGAGTCTTTCGGCCACCGAGATCGCCTTCGACTATGGCGGCGAAATCTGGACCGTCGGACGTGACGGCGGCCGCGCGATGCGCCTCGTCACTGGAGAAGGCCAGCTCAGTGGCCCGATCTTCTCGCCCGACGGCAGCCAGATCGCGTTCACCGGACTGTATGACGGCAACACCGACGTCTATGTGGTGCCCGCGGCCGGCGGCGAGCCGAAGCGCCTGACATGGCACCCGGGCAGCGACGTCGCGCTCGCCTGGACTCCGGACGGCCGCTCGATCCTGTTCCGCAGCGAGCAAGCCAAGATCCGCGACCTCGACCAGCTGTTCGTGGTCGACGCGGCCGGCGGCCCGCCGCGGCGCATTCCCTTGCCGACCGGCGAGTCCGGCAGTTTCTCCCCCGACGGATCGCGGCTTGCTTATGCGCCAAATTCGCAGTGGCAGCCCGCATGGAAGAATTATCGCGGAGGCCAGACGGCGAAAATCTGGATCGCCAATCTCGCGACCTCGCATGTCGTCCCCGTGCCGCGGCCGAACAGCAACGACCGCGATCCGATGTGGATCGGCAACAAGCTCTATTTCCTGTCCGACCGCGACGGCCCGATCACGCTTTATTCCTACGACGTGGGCTCTGGCGCGATTCAACGGCTGATCGACAATTCGCAGGGCTTCGACATGAAGTCGGCCGCCGCCGGTCCCGGCGGAATCGTCATCGACCATTTCAGCAAGCTGCAGCTGTACGATACCGCATCCGGGCAGGTCCGCGACATTCCGGTGACGCTCGACGCCGACCTTCCGCAGCTTCGGGCGCACTTCGAAGCGCTGAAGCCGGAAACGATCCTGCACGCCGCGATCACGCCCACCGGGAAGCGCGTCCTGTTCGAAACGCGCGGCGAAATCCTGTCCGCACCCGCCGACAAGGGCGAGATCCGCAACCTCACCCAATCGCCCGGGATCGCCGATCGCGACCCCTCGGCCTCTCCCGACGGCAATTGGGTCGCGAGCTTTTCGGATACGTCGGGCGAATATGCGCTGGTGATCCGTCCCGCCTCGGGCGTCGGTGCGGTGCGGACGATCTCGCTCGGCACTCCGGCATCGTTCTTCTACGAACCGCGCTGGTCGCCGGACAGCCACAAGATCGTCTTCCACGACAAGCGGCTGAACCTGTGGATGGTGGACCTCGCGGGGCCAGCCCGGCCGGTGCGGATCGACACCGATCTCTATGACTCCCCGCAATTCAACTTCGATCCCGCCTGGTCTCCGGACAGCCGCTGGATCGTCTATACTAAGCAGCTTCCAAGCCACCTTCACGCGGCGTCGGTCTATTCGCTCGCGGCGGGCAGATCGGCGCAGATCACCGACGGCACCAGCGACGTCGGTTCGCCGCGCTTCGATCGCAGCGGCAAATATCTCTATTTCATCGCGAGCACCGACCGCGGCCCCGGCGCGGGGTGGCTCGACATGTCGAGCCTCGGGCGGCCGCAGTCGGGCGCGGCCTATGTGATGGTCTTGCGCAAGGGCGTTCCTTCGCCCGTCCTTCCGCAAAGCGACGAGGAGAATGCCGGACCGGCGCCGAATGGCGGCCCGCTCGCGGATGATGGCGACTCGAATTCCTCCGGTGGCGACAAGAAAGATGGCAACAAGGGCGATCACAAGGATGCGGGCCCGCCGCCTCCGCCGGCGCCGGTGGCGATCGACGTCGATGGGCTCGACCAGCGCATCCTCGCTTTGCCGATCCCGCGCGCCAATCTGGTCGGCCTCGAGACAGGCAAGGATGGCGTCGTTTATACCCTCGTTGCACCCACCGCGGTGAGTGACGAGGACCCGCTCGAGAGCGACAACAACGGCCCGCCGCTGACGCTTTACCGGTTTGCGCTGAAGGACCGGAAGAACACCAAGCTGGCCGAGGATGTGCAGCCGGACACGTTCGCGGTTTCCGCCGACGGCTCGAAAATGTTGCTTCAGCGCAAGGACGACTGGATCGTCGCCGACGCCGATGCTCCGCTGAAGGACGACGTCAAGCCGCTGAAGCTCGACTCGATGAGCGTCTGGGTCGACCCCAAGGCCGAGTGGGCGCAGATGTACCACGAAGTGTGGCGGATCGAGCGCGACTTCTTTTACGATCCGAAGTTCCACGGCCTCGACATCAACCGCGCCGAGCAGGTTTATGCGCGTTACCTGCCCGGCATCGCCGCTCGACAGGACCTCAATGCCTTGCTCGAGGAAATGACCGGCCATCTGCAGGTCGGCCACACCTTCATTCGCGGCGGCGACCTGCCCGATCAGCCTAAGCCGCAAGTCGGCCTGCTGGGTGCGGATTTCGTGGTGTCGAAAGGCCGCTGGCAGATCGTCAAGGTGCTGCAGGGTGAGAATTGGAATCCGAAGCTGGTGGCGCCGCTGTCCCAGCCGGGGGTGGACGTGCATGCCGGCGAATATCTGTTCGCGGTCAACGGCGAGCCGGTCACCGCAGACCAGCCGATCTACCGATTCCTGGACGGGACCGCGGGCAAGCACACCGTGCTCACGGTCGGACCGAGTCCCGACGGGCGCGGCGTGCATAACGTCACGGTGGTTCCGATCGGCAACGAATCCGAGCTGCGCCTGCGCGACTGGATGGAATCCAACCGCAAGCTGGTCGACCGGTTGTCGGGCGGGCGGATCGCCTATGTTTATCTGCCCGACACCGCCGAAGGCGGTTTCGCCAATTTCAACCGTTACTATTATTCGCAGGTGGGGAAGCAGGCCGCGGTAATCGACGAGCGCTTCAACCACGGCGGCGACATTGCCGACTATATCGTGACCGAGCTGACGCGGACTCCGCAGATGGTCAACCAGACGCGCGAAGGCGCGCCGGCGGTCGAGCCGGCCACGGCGATCTTCGGTCCCAAGGTCATGGTGATCAATGAGATGTCGGGCTCAGGCGGCGACGCTTTGCCGTGGCTGTTCAAGAAGAACCATGTGGGCACTCTGGTCGGTGAGCGCACCTGGGGCGGGCTGGTCGGCATCGGCGGCTATCCGCAGCTGATCGACGGCGGAGCGGTGACGGCGCCGCGCTGGGCGCTCTACGGGACGCATGGCCAATGGGAGGTCGAGGATATCGGAATCCCGCCCGACATCGAGGTGCCGCAGGATCCCGAGCTCATCCGGCAGGGGCATGACCCGCAGCTCGAAAGCGCCGTCGCCGAGGCGCTATCCCTGCTCCAGCAGAATCCGGTGCCGCAATTCCCGGTTCCGGCGACTCCGGACAAGCATCAGGTGATCCCGTCGGAATAGCCGCGAGGGTTCAGCTCAGGCGTCGATCAGGAGACGGCTACGTAGCGAGCGGGTGGGAAGCGTGATCGACTTCCTCGCGGGCTCGGGCTCCGAGGCATCGATCCGCCGCCAGCCTTCGCGGCCGAGCCGTTCGAGCGGCTTGAACCCCGTCTTATAGGCCATGCGGGTCGAGCCTTCGACCCAATAGCCGAGATAGACGTAGGGCAGGCCCGCGCGCGCCGCGCGGACGATATGGTCGAGGATGATATAGGTACCCAAGCCCTTCCGGGCGTCGGGCCCGACGTCGAAGAAGCTGTAGATCATCGACAGACCGTCGCTCTGCTGGTCCGACAGGCAGGCGCCGAGCAGCTTTCCCGGCCGGCCGTTCTTCGACGGCTCGCGATATTCGACGACATAGGTGCGAACCGGAGTCTGCTCGACCATGTCGGCAAAATCGCTCTCGTCCATTTCGGCCATTCCGCCGCCCGGATGGCGAATCGCGAGATAGCGCCTCAACAGCTGGTATTGCTCTTCGGTCGTCCAGGGCTTGCACGCGCTGACCTCGAGATCGGCGTGACGGCGGAGCAGCTTGCGCTGGGTCGCGCTCGCCTCGAATTCGCAGGCGAGAACCCGTACGGATACGCAGGCGGAGCAGTCGATGCAGCTCGGCCGATAAGCGACCGACTGGCTGCGGCGAAAACCGATCCGACCCAAGGCTTCGTTGAGCTCGCTGGCGTGGCGGCCGGTGAGCTCGGTGAACACCTTCCGTTCGACCTTGCCCGGCAAATACGGGCACGGGCTCGGGTTCGTGACGAAGAACTTTGGGAAGCGGAAGGGTGCGCTCACCCGCGACCTCACTCAAATGGTTACGAGGCTCTTTATGCGGCTGGTTAACGCTGAAGAAAAGAGTTCGGACGCGTCAATTTCGACGGATGGCGGCTGCTGTCCCGGCGAGGGACAGCGAAGTGTCGGCAATCAGACGAAAAATCAGTCGAGCGACGCCCGCTCCACCCTGAAGCCCGCGGCTTCGAGTCGGCTCACGACATCGTCGATCGACTCCGGGTCGCGGGCTTCGCACTCGACCTCGATGACCGTGTCCTTGGCGGGGAGGCGGGTGAAGATCCGGCTATGATTGACCTCGATGATGTTAGCGCCGGCTTCGTGCACCTTCGACGTGATCGCCGCGAGCGCACCGGGCTGGTCCTGAGCCGCGACTCGAAGCCGCGCGATGCGCCCCTGGCGGACGAGATCGCGGACGAGGACGTTGGCGAGCAGGTGCGTGTCGATATTGCCTCCGCACAGCAGAGTCGCCACCTTCTTCCCGCGGAAGCGCTGCGGATCGGTCAGCATCGCCGCGAGGCCTGCCGCCCCCGCCCCTTCGACCACCGTTTTTTCGATCCCAACGAGCATCGCGACGGCACGCTCGAGCTCGCGCTCCGGCACGAGCATCACGTCCGTGGCGAAATCCCTGAGGATGCGCGACGTCAACTCGCCGGGCTGCTTGACGGCGATGCCCTCGGCGAGCGTGTCGCCGCCCAAAGGCATGTGGCAGCCCTGGATCGCGCATTTCATCGACGGATAGAGCTCGGCCTCGACTCCGATCAGCTCGATATCGGGCTTGAGCGCGCGCGCGGCGATCGACACGCCGGACATCAGCCCGCCGCCCCCGATCGGGATCACGAAGGTGTCGAGGTCCGGCGCGTCCTCTAGCATTTCCACTGCAACGGTGCCGGCGCCGGCGATGATCTGCGCATCGTCGAACGGGTGGACGAAGACGTAGCCCTTCTCGAGCGCGAGCTCGCGGGCCTTGGCATAAGCGTCGTCGAACATGTCGCCGTGGAGCACGATCGTGGCGCCGAACCCCGCCGTCTGGGTCACCTTCACGACCGGCGTAGGCTCGGGCATGACGATGGTCGCGGGGATGCCGAGGCGCTTCGCATGGTAGGCGACGGCTTGCGCGTGGTTGCCGGCCGAGGCGGCGATGACGCCGCGCTGGCGCTCCTCGGGCGAAAGCTGGAGCAATTTATTGAGCGCGCCGCGCTCCTTGTAGGCGGCGGTGAATTGCAAATTCTCGAACTTCAGCCACACCTCGGCGCCGATGATCTCGGACAGGGTCCGGCTGACCAGCATCGGAGTGCGGATCACCGCGCCCTTGATGCGCTCGGCGGCGGCTCGGATGTCGTCGATGGTAGGAGGTTCAAGCATCGGCGTCGAGGCCTAGCCCTTCACCCGGCGCTGAACAATGCTAAGCCAAAGCGCATGAAGAAGACCATTCTGGCGCTCGCCGCAGTGCTCCTTGCCACTCCCGCGTGGCCCAACACGCTCATCGACAATGTGAATGGAATTCAGGTTGGCCCCAACGGGGCACTGGAGCGGTTCCGCGCATTGCTGATCGACAACAGTGGAAAGGTCATTCGGACGATCGAAGCGAACGAGCTGGATGACCTCGATGTCCAGCGGCGTATCGATGAGCATGGGCAGACGCTCCTGCCTGGGTTCATCGACGCGCACGGCCACGTGATGGAGCTGGGCACCGATGCGCTCCATCTCGACCTTGTCGGAACGCGCTCGCTCGGCGAGCTGCAACAGCGGCTGCGCGATTATGCGGCGGCTCACCCGGATGCGCGGTGGATTCAAGGGGCGGGATGGAATCAGGAACTATGGCCGCAAAACGAGCTACGGTTTCCCACAGCAGCCGACCTCGACGCGATCGTTCCCGACCGCCCCGTCGTGCTTGAACGCGTAGATGGTCACGCATTGGTGGCGAACAGCGCGGCGATGCGCGCCGCCGGGGTGACGGCGCAGACTCCCGCTCCCCCCGGCGGGGAGATCATCAATGGCCTGTTCGTCGACAATGCGAAAGCGCTGATCAACCGCGCGATCCCGGCGCCGACGCAGACCGAAATGGACCAGGCATTCGCCAAGGCGCAGGACATCCTGCTTGGTTTCGGCGTGACCGGCGTCGGGTCGATGAGCACATCGCTCGACGACTGGAGCACCTTCCGCCGGGCTGGCGACACCGGCGGCTTGAAGGTCCGACTGATGGTCTATCTGCTGGGCCTCGATCCGCTGAAGGCGATCCCCCATCCGACGCCGTGGCTATACGGCGACCGGCTGCGCGCCCAGGGCGTCAAATTCTTCGCCGACGGCGCGCTCGGCTCGCGTGGCGCGTGGCTCAAGCAGCCTTATTCGGACGCTCCGAATACGATCGGGAACCAGCTCCACTCGGACGCCGACCTGCGCTCGCAGGAAGACACGGCCGCAGCGGCGGGCTTCCAGATCGCCACGCATGCCATCGGCGATGCCGCGAACGCGCAGGTGATCGGCGCCTATGAGTGGCTCGACAGCAAATATGGGCTCAACCGCCGCTGGCGGATCGAGCATGCGCAGGTGGTGGATTGCGCCGACCTGCCGCGGATCGGCCGAGCGCATATCATCGCGTCGATGCAGCCGACCCACCAAACCAGCGATCGGCTGATGGCGGAGAAGAGGCTCGGCCTCGGGCGGCTGAAATGCGCTTATGCGTGGCAGTCGATGCTGAGGACCGGCGCACGCCTCGCGTTCGGCACCGACTTTCCGGTCGAATCGCCCAATCCGTTTCCCGGCCTCGCCGCCGCGATCGGCCGGCAGGACGTGAACGGCCAGCCGCCCGGCGGCTGGTTCTCCGAGGAGCGGCTGAGCTTCGAGCAGGCGCTGAGCGCCTACACGCGCGGCGCCGCTTACGCAGGCTTCGCCGAGGAGAAAATCGGCGCGCTCGAGCCGGGCAAATGGGCGGACTTCGTGATTCTCGACCGCGACATCAGCAAAGCCAGCGTTCCCGAGCTCTACCGCACACAGGTGCTCGAGACCTGGGTTGCCGGAAAGAAAGTATGGGAGCGCGCACCCGCCGCTAGCGCGACCGAGCGCGGGAGATGAGCATTGCGGGGGTGAGGACCTGCGGCAGTTCCTGCGGGTCTCGGCCGGGCGCGTACCACAGATAATAAGGCACTCCGGCCCTCCCGCGGCTTTCGAGAAAGCGCGTGATCGCAGGATCGCCGTTGGTCCAGTCGCCGGCGAGCACCTTCACGCCCGCTTTGGTGAAGGAGTCGCGGACTTCGTCGCGGTCGATCGACGTCGCTTCGTTCACCTTGCAGCTGAGGCACCAGTCCGCGGTGAAATAGACGAAGACGGGCTTGCCCTGCTGGACGTAGCTCGCGACGCGGGCCTCGCTCCATGGCTCCGCGCCCGAAGGTGCGGTCGCCGCCACAGCGCCCGGCTTCGGTGAAGTCCCGACGGCCACGACGGCGAACACAAGCCCCAGCGCCGTGACTGCAATTCCAACATTACGCCCCGCACGCTGAGCGAACCCGAACGCGACCAGCAGCGCGATCAGAACTGCGCCCCAAGCGAGTCCCGCGATCAGCCCTTGCTCGCCGCCGACGCGATAAAGCAGCCACAGGGCCGCGAAGGCGCTTGCCGCCATGGGAATGGCAAGGAAGCGCTGCAGGCGTCGCATCCATGCGCCGGGCTTGGGCAGCCGCGACCGGAGCGCTGGAATGAAAGCGACGGCCACGAACGGCAGCGCAAGACCCAGCCCGAGTGCTGCGAAGACGAGCACCGACCCCGCGACCGGCAGCAGCAGCGCCGTCCCGAGCGCCGCTCCGAGGAACGGTCCGGCGCAGGGCGTCGCGATGAAGGCGGCGAGCGCGCCGGTGCCGAAGCTCCCCGCCGGGCGCGCGGCTCCGCCGAGCACCGGCAGCTCGAACAGGCCGAGCAGGTTGGCGGTGATGGCGACCCCCAGCAGCAGCAGCAGCATGATCGTGCGCGTGTCCTGAAGCTGGAACGCCCAACCCGCCTCCGCTCCTGCCGCGCGGATCGCGAGCAGGACCGCCCCGAGCGCGCCGGTGCCGACGATC
>DASUIB010000077.1:0-5995 GCA_036273235.1 Sphingomicrobium sp.
CCATGGGGAGCCAGAGGCTGCGGGTGAGCATGTAGGCAGCGCCGAGCATGACTCCAGCCTCGAAAGCGATGCCGACTGCGGCGATCGGACTGGCGTTGGGGTTGGCGAGGTGAGCCGCGCCGAAGAATGCCGAAGTCAAGAACAGTGCCGCCCAGCTTCCGCCGAATGCCTCGATCCAGCGGAACAGGATCCCGCGGAAGATCAGCTCTTCCGAGACTGCGGCGAAGATCGTGGGGCTGATAAGCGCGGCCACTAGTCCCGAGGCGTCACCTTCGCCGGTCACCCGATACACGCCAAGCACCGCCGCCACCGCCACCGCCACCGAGAAAATCAGGAATCCGGCAAGGAGGCCGGCGGCGAGGTTCCTCAGCGCTTTCGGATCTCGGTAATCATCGCGCGGATGCTCTCCGAGGCGGCGGATGATCAGCTCGTAAGCGATGATCAGGAGTGGGATGGCGACGAGGTCGAACTCGAGGCTCCGCGCTAGCCCCGGAATCGCAGGGACAATCGACCTCATGAGAAAGGTCGTGAGCACCAAGCAGGCGATGACGATCGCAAGGGCGATCAGCATCGCGACCAACGGAAAATCGACGATCTTCCGCCACAGCGGCTTTTCGCCGGTAACCGTTGTCACCTGATCCATCGCTTAGCCCCCTCCGGTTTCAGCGCTGTTGAGCCGAACCGGAGCGCGACGGCAAGGGCTTACTGGCTAAGCGGCAGCTCCGGCGACGCCTCGCGGTGACCCTCGGCGGCAAGCAGCTTCTTCTTCCGCTCGATCCCGCCGCCATAGCCGCCGAGCGAACCGTCGCTTCGGATCACCCGGTGGCACGGGATCAGGACCGAGACATGGTTGTCGCCATTTGCCGTGCCCACGGCTCGCACCGCCTTCGGGTGCCCGATCGCGGCGGCGATCTGGGCATAGCTGCGGGTCTCGCCCGGCGGGATTTTCTTGAGCTCGCGCCACACCGCCTCCTGGAAGGCGGTGCCGGCGACGTCGATCGGCAGGTCGGGCGCGGCGAGCGGCCGCTCGATGGCCTTGAGCGTCCCTTCCACGAACTCGCAAAGGCCGCCTTCGTCCCTGGCGATCGTCGCGTTCGGGAACAGCCGGTGTAGCGAAGCTTCGCTGTCCTCGAACGTCAGCCGGCAAATGCCCTTGGACGTGGCGGCAATGAACAATTCGCCGAGCGGGCTGTCGAAGGTGGTCCAGCCGATCGTCTCTCCGCGCCCGCCGTCGCGCCATGCCGATGGGGTCATTCCCAGCCTCTCCTTCGCATCGCTGTAGAAACCGCTCGGGCTCTGGTAGCCCGCGTCGTACACGGCGTCGGTCACGCGCCCATTCGCCTTGAGTGCCGTTTCCGTTCGCCGGCTGCGCAGCCCACGCGCATATTCCGCCGGCGAGACTCCGAGGTCGCGCTTGAAGATGCGCTGGAAGTGGTGCGGGGCGTAGCCGACCGCCGCCGCCAGCTCGGCGAGACCCGGTGCCTCCTCCGCTTGCTCGATGAGCTTGACGGCGGCAGCCACGGCCTCACGGTCGCGACCGACCTCGTCGGGCTTGCAGCGCAGGCATGGCCGGAAGCCGGCGGCCTGGGCTTCTTCGTTGGATGCATAGAAGACCACATGCTCGCGCTTGGGCCGTCGCGCCGGGCAGCTCGGCTTGCAGTAGATGCCGGTCGTTTTGACCGCGCCGATCACGCGTCCGTCCCAGCTCCGGTCGCGCCGCATGAACGCCGCCCAAGCGGTTTCGGGATCGAGGCGGGTGACGGTCGCCATAGCTTCGGCTCTACGCCGCTCCGGTTGGGGTGCAACAGCCGCCATCGTCAGTTCCTTTCGATCTTGGCCGAGAAGCAGCCGCGCACCGCATTGTGGGCGTGGATGGTCTCGACCTCGGGATTGTCGAACAGCTTTCGAATGGCCGCATCCGCTTCCCCGGACTGGGCCAGCATGGCGTCGGCCATCATGCCGTGCTTGTCGAACCCGCGCAGCGACAGCACGCGCGTTTCGAACACCGGCGGCACCTCGTCGACATATTCGGCCGCTTGCTCCGCCTCGCCGACGAAGATCGCGTGGGTCGCCCGATAGGGGTTGGCGACTTCATGGCTGACATGATTGAGCAACAGCACTTGCTCGCCCAAGGGTCGGTCTTCGAGGCTGATTCGGCACGGAAACCTGGGGCTGTCCACCGTCATCCGCACGATGCCCCGCTCTGCCAGCTCGTCGTCGTTCAGCGCGAACAGCGGTCGGTAGGGAGCAGGGTCGAGACCCCGAACGAGATAAGACATGCTAATGGCTCCTTTCGGGAACCGGTTTAGAGCTTCGCAAGAAGGCCTGCTTCCGCCAGCTTGCGGTCAAACAAAATGCAGGCGGTTGCATCGCCGCGAGGCGCTTGCTAGTGGCCGCGCCAACCGATCGGGGGCGTGCGGTGTAAGCCGTTTTCACGCCCCGTTTTTTGCATCGGGGAACATTCCGTTTCTGGAGCTTTTCGCGCGTGGATAATTCCGGCGGCATTCGGGCCAGCTTAGCGGGGCGCTATGCGTCCGCTTTGTTCGACCTCGCCCGGGATCAGCGACAGATCGATTCGGTCGGCAAGAGCCTCGACGCGCTTGGGGAAGCGCTGCTCGATTCGAAGGACTTCGACGAGTTGGTGACGAGCCCGCTCGTCTCGCGCGAGGAGGCGGGCAAGGCGTTCGCCGCGCTCGGGCCGCAGCTCGGCCTCGACCCGATCACCACCAATTTCGTCGGCGTGCTCGCCCGCAATGGCCGCAAGGGCGAGCTTCGGAACGTGATCCGCGCCTTCCGCCGCCTCGCCGCCGAGCACCGCGGTGAAACGACCGCCGAAGTCGTCACGGCGCGGCCCTTGAACGACGACCAACTCTCCGCACTCAAACAGCAGCTCCGCACCCGTGCGGGCCGCGACGTGACCATCGACGCCAGCGTCGACGCGAACATCCTCGGCGGAATCGTCGTGAAGCTCGGAAGCCAGCAGATCGACGCCTCGATCCGAACCAAACTCAACCGGCTCGCCGCCGCGATGAAAGGCTAAGACAGATCCATGGACATCCGCGCCGCTGAAATCTCTCGCGTCATCCGCGACCAGATCGCGAACTTCGACGCCGAAGCGCAGGTCTCCGAAGTCGGGACCGTGCTTTCGGTCGGCGACGGAATCGCGCGCATCTACGGCCTCGACAATGTCCAGGCGGGCGAAATGGTCGAGTTCGGCAACGGCACCAAGGGCATGGCCCTGAACCTCGAGGCGGACAATGTCGGCGTCGTGATTTTCGGTTCGGACGCCGAGATTTCCGAAGGCTCGACCGTCAAACGGACGGGCACGATCGTCGACGTTCCGATCGGCAAGGCGCTGCTCGGCCGGGTCGTCGACGCGCTCGGCAACCCGATCGACGGCAAGGGCCCGATCGAGACCACCGAGCGCCGGCGGGTCGAGGTCAAGGCGCCCGGAATCATCCCGAGGAAGTCGGTCCACGAGCCGGTCCAGACCGGGCTTAAGGCGCTCGACGCCCTCGTTCCGATCGGCCGCGGCCAGCGCGAGCTGATTATCGGCGACCGCCAGACCGGCAAGACCGCCGTCGCGCTCGACACCTTCATCAACCAGAAGGAGATCAACAAGTCGGGCAAGGAGGGCGAGAAGCTCTACTGCATTTACGTCGCCATCGGCCAGAAGCGCTCGACCGTCGCACAGATCGTCCGCGCGCTCGAAGAGAATGGCGCGATGGAATATTCGATCGTCGTCGCAGCCACCGCGTCGGAGCCCGCGCCGCTGCAGTTCCTCGCGCCCTACACCGGCTGCGCGATGGGCGAATATTTCCGCGACAACGGGATGCATGCCGTGATCGTTTACGACGACCTCTCCAAGCAGGCCGTCGCCTATCGCCAGATGTCGCTGCTGCTGCGCCGTCCGCCCGGCCGCGAAGCCTATCCCGGCGACGTTTTCTATCTCCACAGCCGCCTGCTCGAGCGCGCCGCCAAGATGACCGAGGAGCATGGCGGCGGCTCGCTGACGGCGCTTCCGGTCATCGAGACGCAGGCGGGCGACGTGTCGGCCTACATCCCGACCAACGTGATCTCGATCACCGACGGGCAGATCTTCCTCGAGACGGACCTTTTCTACCAGGGCATCCGGCCGGCGATTAACGTCGGCCTGTCGGTCAGCCGCGTCGGCTCGGCCGCGCAGACCAAGGCGATGAAGAAGGTCGCCGGGTCGATCAAGCTGGAGCTGGCCCAGTATCGCGAGATGGCGGCGTTCGCGCAATTCGGCTCCGACCTCGACGCCTCGACTCAGAAGCTGCTGGCCCGCGGCGCTCGCCTGACCGAGCTGCTGAAGCAGCCGCAATATGCGCCGATGCCGGTCGAGGACCAGGTCGCCTCGATCTTTGCAGGCACGCAGGGCTTCCTCGACAGCGTCGATGTGAAGGACGTCACCCGCTACGAAGCCGCGATGCTGAGCTTCCTCCGCTCGGAGAAGCCCGACATTCTGACCAAGATCCGCGACACCAAGACGCTCGACGACGACACCGCCGCCGCGCTCAAGGACGCGCTGACCGGGTTTGGGAAGACGTTTGCGTGACGCCGTCACCCTGAACTTGTTTCAGGGTCCATGGTGGACACGTACGGAGCAGTTGAGGAAATGGATGCTGAAACAAGTTCAGCATGACGATTGGAGTGAATGGCAAGTCTCAAGGCCCTCAAGATCCGCATCGGCTCGGTCAAGTCGACGCAGAAGATCACCAAGGCGCTGAACATGGTCGCCGCGTCGAAGCTTCGTCGCGCCCAGCAGAATGCGACGGCCGCGCGGCCTTACTCGCAGCGCATGACGGAAGTCGTGTCCTCGCTCGCCGCGAAGATCACGCCGGGCCCGCAGACCCCCAAGCTGCTCGCTGGGACCGGCAAGGACGACACCCACCTGATCATCGTCGCGACCAGCGACCGCGGCCTCGCCGGCGCATTCAACAGCAACATCGTCCGCGCCGCCCGCCGCAAGGCCGACGATCTGACGAGACAGGGCAAGACGGTCTTCTTCTACATCGTCGGCCGCAAGGGCCGCCCGGTGATCCAGCGGCTCTACCCCCGGTCGATCATCGCCCAGTTCGACACGAGCGAGATGAAGAACCCGACCTACGCAGTCGCCCAGCAAATCGCGAAGGACATCGTCGACCGCTACGTCACCGACGGCATCGACGTGGTTCACCTCGCCTATGCGAACTTCCGCTCGACCCTGGTGCAGGAGCCGACGGTCGACCAGATCATCCCCGTCGCGCCGCGCGCTGAAGAGCGTGAAGCCAAGGCTTCGCCGTCGCTGGCGGCGGTCGAATATGAGCCCGACGAGGAGGAAATTCTTGCCGACCTGCTCCCGCGCAACATCGCGGTGCAGATCTACCGCGCGCTACTCGAAAACCAGGCCGGCTTCTACGGCTCGCAGATGACCGCGATGGACAATGCCACGCGCAACGCCGGCGACATGATCAAGAAGCTCGGGATTGTGTACAACCGCCAACGCCAGGCCGCGATCACGACGGAATTGGTGGAGATTATTTCGGGCGCCGAAGCGCTGTAGCTTTCCTGTTCCCCGGCGAAGGCCGGGGCCCAGGCGGCGCTCCCGCGCCGATTTGTTTGGACTGGACCCCGGCCTTCGCCTGGGAGCAAAGGAAAGAAGACACATGGCCACCGCCGCCACCGATACCAAGCCCCGCAGCCGCAAGACCGCGACGAGCGCGACCGGCTCCGGCCCCGCGAACGTCACCTCGCCGAGCAACCTCGTCGGCCGCATCAGCCAGGTGATCGGCGCCGTCGTCGACGTCGCGTTCGAGGGCGACCTGCCCCCGATCCTCACCGCGCTCGAGACCGACAATGGCGGCAACCGCCTCGTGCTCGAGGTAGCGCAGCACCTCGGCGAGAACGTGGTCCGCACCATCGCCATGGACTCGACCGACGGCCTCACCCGCGGGCAGGAAGTCCGCTCCACCGGCTCCGAAATCCGCGTGCC
>DASUIB010000078.1:0-7333 GCA_036273235.1 Sphingomicrobium sp.
CCCAAGGCGCTCAAGAACCCGGCCGAGATCGCCGGCCAGAAAGCCGCGCAGACGCGCGACGGCGCGGCGATCGTCCGCTTTCTCCACTGGATCGACGAGGAAGGGCCGAAGGGCGAAGTCGACGAGCTGATCGCCTCCGACAAGCTCGAGTCCCTCCGCCGCGAGGCGCCTGAGCTTCGCGACCTCTCATTCGACAGCATCTCGGGCGCGGGGCCGAACGGCGCGATCGTTCACTACAAGTCGAGCGAAAAGACCAACCGCAACCTGGAGAAGGGCACGCTCTATCTGATCGATTCCGGGGGCCAATATGTCGACGGCACCACCGACATCACCCGTACCGTCCCGATCGGCGAGCCGACCGACGAGATGCGCGACCGCTTCACCCGCGTGCTCAAGGGCCATATCGCGATCGCCACCGCCGTCTTTCCGAAGGGCACCCGAGGGTCGCAGCTCGACAGCTTCGCGCGGCGACCTTTGTGGGAGGCGGGGCTCGATTACGCCCACGGGACGGGCCACGGCGTCGGCAGCTTCCTCGCGGTCCACGAAGGGCCGCAGCGGATTTCGCCGGTCGGAAGCGCGCAGCCCGGCGGCGACGAGCCGCTCCAGGACGGAATGATCATCTCCAACGAGCCCGGCTATTACAAGACCGGTGAGTACGGCATCCGCATCGAAAATCTGGTGCTGGTCGTCCCGCGCGAGATCGAGGGCGCGGAGAAGGAGATGCTCGGCTTCGAGACCCTGACCTTCGCGCCGATCGATCGCCGGCTGATCGACGTCCAGATGCTCGAGGCCGAAGAGCTCGTCTGGCTCAACTGCTATCACGCGCACGTGCTGGCGAAGATCGGTCCGACTCTCTCGGGTAGCGACATGGATTGGCTCCGCGCGGCATGCGCGCCGATTGGTGATTGATCGCGAAGCTTTGTTCCCTTAATGTTCTCAATCCGACTCGACAGGAGGACATGATGATCGGCTACGTGACGCTCGGCACGAACGACCGCGAGAAATCGGCCAAATTTTACGATGCTCTTTGTGGTGAGCTCGGCGTCGGCCGGATGATGGAGAACGAACAGTTCATCGCCTGGGGCAAGCCCGGCGGGGGCGCGGGGATCGGCCTTACCAAGCCGTTCGACGGAAATGCGGCGACGGTCGGCAACGGCGTGATGGTCGCGCTCGAGGCCAGCGACAAGGACCAGGTGCAGCGGCTCTACGACATCGCGCTCGCCAACGGCGGCAGCGACGAAGGCGCTCCGGGCGACCGCGGTGGGGGGTTCTACGCCGGTTATTTCCGGGACCCCGACGGCAACAAGCTCAACGCCTTCGTAATGGGCGCCGAATGAGCGCGGGCAAGTCGCTCTACGACTTTCCGATCCACCTCGGCCGCGGCGCTCGTGCCGTCGCCGAGCCGCAATTCACCGGAATCGACTGGTACGAAGGCTATGGCGAGCGCCACGCCGACGATCTCGACGAGGGCCGCATCGTCAGCATGTTCCGGTTCGAGGAGAGCTGGAGCAGCTGGGAAATGCACCCGGCGGGAGAGGAGGTCGTCTGCTGCCTCCAGGGGCATATGACGCTTCACCAGGAGCTGCCCGACGGAAGCCAGCAGAGCTACGAGCTCGGTCCCGGCGACTATGCGATCAACCCGCGCGGCGCGTGGCACACGGCGGATGCGGAGGAGCCGGTGGTGGCGCTGTTCATCACCGCGGGCAAAGGCACGACGAATCGCCCGCGCTGAGCGGCGGAACGATGACAGAAGAGTCACGGGCTTTTAATTTTGCGTTTAATGCTTTGTCGCTAAAGCGGAAAATTCCGGAGTCGATTCGTGATCATCGCGCTACAGCTCGTTTCTGCCATCCTCCTCGTCGGTGGAGTCGTGTGGGTCGGCGACGCGCTCGCCCGCGAAATGGACGCCGCCCTTGGCGAGAAGCCGCTCCGCGACCGCGACGCCTGAGCTTCCTGCGTCTCACCCGCCGAAAAGTTTCAGCTCCCATCTCCACAGGCGATTTTGAAAATTTGCTGGTGATTCGGATCGCCGATCTCGAGCCATTCCTTGTGCGAGACTGCCGGGGGGGATCAGATTAGCCTGAGCGCCGATCGTGGAGTGATTCGCTGAATGACCCCTCATGTCATTGTCATCGACGATTTCCTGTCTAATCCGCACGAGCTTCGCGAACGGGCGCTAAAGCTGAACTACGCGCTCGAAGGTCCCTATCCGGGGCTGAACTCGGTCGAAAAGATCTCCATTCCAGGCCTCGACGAGATCGTCTCCAAGCTTGTGTACCAACCGGTGCGCGCGCCTTGGACTAAGGATTACTCGCACGGCAGCATTCGCCTGGCTTTGGCAAAGGATAACCAGCCGGGTCGCATCCATATCGACAACAGCCATTGGTCCGGCATCCTCTATCTCAGCCGACCGGAGGATTGCCGGGGCGGAACGGAGTTCTATCGGCACTTGCCTACGGACACCGATCACCTGCCGTTTACCCGAGAAGAGTTGGCGGCATCAGGTTATTCCTCCTACGCGGAACTCAACACTCAGGTCCTCGCGAAGGACGCGCTCGACCGATCCAAATGGGAGCTGGCGACCGTCGTGCCGATGCGCTTCAACCGTCTCGTGCTGCAGCAGCCCCAATATTGGCATACGGCCGGCCCGAGCTTTGGCGATTCGGTGGAAAACGGCCGCCTTGTGTATCTGATGCGCTTCTTCTTGCCCGGGGCCGCGCCGGACCGCGTGGGTGCAGCAACGTAGGTTGATGGTGCTGCCGGTGAGGATTGAACTCACGACCTCAGCCTTACCAAGGATGCGCTCTACCACTGAGCTACGGCAGCACGTTGTCCGGAGTGGCGCGCCTATGACGGCGCGGCCGTTGCCCTGTCAACCCGGCTTGCAGCGCATGGTCGGGGGCGCGATGTGAGTGTCATGCCGACGAAAGACAAAGAGCGCGAGGAGCGGCTCGCCGCGGCGTTGAGGGAGAATCTCCGCCGCAGGAAGGCGCAAGCGCTCGACGTGCGCCAGGACAAGCGCGACCCGGCCGATTGACGCTGCGCGGCAGCGCCGCCATTCGCGGCCGATGCGTTTCTTCTCCGACAATGCGGCGCACGCGCATCCGAAGGTGCTCGAAGCGATCGCCGCGGCGAACCGCGTCGACACCGCCTACGACGGCGACGAGTGGAGCCGGCGTCTCGACGGCGCCTTCTCGGGTCTGTTCGGGACCGAGGTGCGCGCCTTCTGGGTCGCGACGGGAACCGCCGCGAATTGCCTCGCGCTCGCGGCGCTTTGTCCGCCCTACGGCGGCATCCTCTGCCACAAGGACGCGCATATCGAGGTCGACGAAGCGGGCGGCCCAGCCTTCTTTACCGCGGGCGCCAAGCTGATTCTGCTCGACGGCGAAGGCGCAAAGGTGACGCCCGAAGCAATCGCGCAAGCCTGCGATCTCATCCGCGACGACGTGCATCAGGTCCAGCCTGCAGCGATCTCGATCACCAATGCGACCGAATATGGGCTCGTCTACCGCGCCGCCGAGGTGGCCGCGATCGGAGAGCTGGCGAAGCGGCGCGGGCTTGCCTTGCACGTCGACGGTGCGCGGCTCGCCAATGCCGTGGTCTCGAGCGGCGAGAGCCTCGCGGATCTCACCTGGCGCGCGGGCGTCGACGCTTTGTCCTTCGGCTTCGTCAAGAACGGCGGGCTCAACGCGGAGGCGCTGATCCTCTTCAGGACCGAGCTCGCCGACGAGATCGCGATCCGGCGCAAGCGGGCCGGGCATCTGCTGTCGAAGGGCCGCTATCTCGCCGCGCAGTTGCTGGCGATGCTCGACGGCGATCTCTGGCTCGACAATGCGCGCGCCGCCAATGCGGCGGCGCAGGAGCTCGCCAAAGCCGCGCCCGAGCGGCTGATCTACCCCGTCGAGGCCAATGAGCTGTTCCTAAGGGTAACGGACGAGGAAGCGGAGCGGCTGCGCGCCATGGGTTTCGACTTTTACGAATGGGGACCGGGCGAGATCCGGTTCGTGACGAGCTGGGACCAGCAGCCCGGGGCCATCGAAACCCTCGCCGCGGCGATCGCGGACCTGTGAGCGACGATCACGGGTCCGACGTTCGGTCCGTCGTCCTCCCGTTCATCGTCTTCACCGCAATCTGGGGATCGACCTGGATCGTCATCCGCGGTCAGCTCGGCGTGGTCCCGCCGCAATGGTCGGTGACGTACCGGTTCGTCATCGCAGCAGCAGCGATGGCAATGTTGGCCGCATGGAAAGGGCAGAGCCTCCGCCTCGGCGCGAAAGGGGCGCTTGCGGCGCTGTTTCTCGGCGCGACGCAGTTCTGCGTCAACTTCAACGCGGTCTACCTTGCCGAACGCCACATCACCTCGGGAGTCGTCGCGACCGTGTTCGCGCTGCTGCTGATCCCGAGCAGCCTGCTTGCCTGGGCCTTTCTCGGCCAGCGACCTTCGTCGCGTTTTGCGTGGAGCTCGCTCGTCGCCGTCGCCGGGATCGTCCTGCTGTTTCTCCATGAGCTGCAGGAGCATGCCGCAAGCGCCTGCGCGGTTGCGCTGGGGATCGGCCTAACCTTGGCGGGAATGGTCGGCGCGTCCGCGGCGAATGTCTTTCAGGCGCGGCCCGAAGTCCGCCGCTTTCCGCTGCTAGCGCTGCTCGCCTGGTCGATGGCCGCCGGTGCGGTGATCGACGGCATCGTCGCGCTGGCGATGTGCGGTGCGCCGGTCATGGATTGGAGCGCCGGCTATTGGGCGGGACTCCTCTATCTCGCGCTCGCCGCATCCGTGCTGACCTTCAGTCTATATTATCCCGTGGTTCGCAAGATCGGCCCGGCGAAGGCGGCTTATTCGAGCGTGATCGTGCCGATCATCGCCATGGGTTTCTCGACCTGGCTCGAAGATTACCGCTGGACTCCGCTGGCGATCGCCGGGGCGCTGCTCGCGCTCGGCGGGATGGCGGGCGCGCTGGGCCGCGGCCGCGCGACCCTTGCCGCTCCCGACGCCGCCTGAAACGCGGGGGCAACGCATTCTTAAGCCGCCGAGGTCACAATCGGCGCATGTTCCCGATGAAAACCAGCGCGGTGTTCAAGAACCGCTGGATGGCGCTGATCTGGGCGGCCGGGATCATCTGGTTCGCCTATGATTTCGCCGGCTCGCAGCCGCAGGACGGCAATGCATCCGCCAATGCCGAGCAATCCAGCGATGCAAGCGGCGCACCCGTCACGAGCGACGACACGAACAAGCTCGCCTCCGAGCTGAACAGCTTCTAGGGCGCGCTTCCCCAGTCGATCCGTTCGATGTGCCAGCGGCGCTGCGCTTCAGTCGATCCCGGCACATCGTTCACCCTGCGCAGGATCGCCGTCGCGAAGCGGCTTGTGCGTTCTCCGCCGGTATCGCCGGAAACGGTCAGCGGGACGGAGAGATAGATCGACCCCGCGGCGCCTTCCTGATCGCCTGGAGCGCCGACGCTGACCTCAAGATCGGAATAACGCGAGAATTGCTTGTCGAATTCCGATCGCGGCGGCGCCGCCGGTCCGAGCAGCATATAAGCCTCGTCGAACTTATGCTGGTTCAGCAGCCTGGCGAAGCCCTTCACCAGCTCCACCGCGGATTCGCTGCTCTTCGGATCGAGCGTGGGGCTCGGACGCGGAGCGGGTTGGACCGGCGGCTTCGATGGTTGAGCGGTTCGGCTCGATGCAGGAAGCTCGCGGCTCCGATTCTGCGGCTGGCTTTGCGTGCAGGCCGAGGCGCCGAGCACCAGCGCGGCAATCCCCAGTGTCTTCAAATCCATCCGATTGGCTCCTCACGGAACCGCGCCCGCCACGGTTCGTTCGTTTCGCCAACATAACAGGGGAATAAAGGGAGAGTTTCCATGGCCGACGACACCGATCGCGACGACGTGGAGCGCGAACATACGACCGTGGTGGAGACGGGCGGCGGCGGAGGCGGGGGTATCCTCGCCGTTGTGCTGCTGATCATCGTCGTGCTCGTGCTTCTCTATATCTTCCGCGCCGACTTGGGGCTCGGAGGTCACGGCACGAATATCAGCGTTCCCAACAAGATCGACGTCAACGTCAACCACAGCTGAGGGCAAATATCGCGCGGGCGGGTAGCGAGTCCCCGCCCGGGCGCGGGCGCGGTTCCCATCGGGCGCCGCGCCCGTTTGTTTTTGGCGGCGCGAGGCAGTAACCGGCGCCACATGACCGACGCGCTCCGCTACATGACCGGCTTCGGCGGCCATTTCGAAAGCGAAGCCGTCGACGGCGCTCTGCCCAAGGGCCGCAACTCGCCGCAACGGCCGCCATACGGCCTTTACACCGAGCAGCTGTCGGGCAGCTCGTTCACTTCTCCGAGGGATGAGAACCGGCGCTCGTGGCTCTATCGGATGCGGCCCACCGCCGACCATCGGCCGTTCCTCGCTTACGCGGGCGCGCCTTTGTTCGCCGCGCCTCCGTCGCCCGAGCCGCTCGCGCCCAACCGGCGGCGCTGGGACCCGCCGCAACTGCCGGAGGGCAGCGACTTTATCGATGGGCTCGCGACCATGCTCAATGCGCGCCGGGCCGAGGAGCTCGAAGGCTGCGCGGTTCACCTCTATCGCGCGAGCAGGAGCATGGAGTCGCGTGTCTTCGTGAACGCGGACGGAGAGCTGGTCATCATCCCGCAGCAGGGCGCCATCGAGCTGCAAACCGAGCTCGGATGCCTGGAACTCGCGCCAGGATCGATCGGCGTCCTCCCGCGAGGGCTGAAGTTCCGCGTCCAGCTGCTCGACGGCGAAGCGCGCGGCTATGTCGCCGAGAATTACGGGCTCCCGTTCCGGCTGCCCGAGCTCGGGCCGATCGGCTCCAACGGGCTCGCCAATCCGCGCGACTTCGAAACGCCGGTCGCCTGGTTCGAGGACAAGGACGAACCGACCGAATTGATCCAGAAGTCGCTCGGCCACCTGTGGACGACGACGCTCGACCACTCGCCGCTGGATGTCGTCGCCTGGCACGGCAATTACGCGCCCTATCGCTATGACCTGTCGCGCTTCAACGTGATCGGCACTGTCAGCTTCGACCATCCCGACCCGTCGATCTTCACCGTGCTGACGAGCCCGAGCAACGTGCCGGGACGAGCCAATGCCGATTTCGTCATCTTCCCGCCGCGCTGGATGGTCGCGGAAGACACCTTCCGGCCGCCCTGGTTCCACCGCAACGTGATGAGCGAGGCAATGGGCCTGATCCACGGCGCCTATGACGCCAAGGCGGAAGGGTTCGCTCCCGGCGGTCTCAGCCTGCACAATCTGATGAGCGGCCACGGCCCCGATGTCGAAAGCTGGCAAAAGGCGAGCGAGGCCGAGCTCAAGCC
>DASUIB010000079.1:0-9300 GCA_036273235.1 Sphingomicrobium sp.
TGACACCACCGGCGCCAATCCCGATGGCAGTCGCTTTGACCGCGATACGCACACGCTGGAGGCGATCGGCCGCGCCGAATACCATTGGCACACCGGAAAGAACGATTGGCAGGTTTCGTTCGAACGCGCCTTCAATTCGCTCAATCAGGTGGGGCTGCTGTTCGATCTCGATCCCGACGGAAAATTCGTCGAAGTCCCGTTCCCCTCAGGCACGGGCAAGGTCCAGGAAACGCGCTACGAAGGGCTCGCCACATTCAGCCGCCCGCTTTCATCCAAGCTCGATCTTCAGGTCGCGGCAGGCGCGGAAACCTCGACATTGGGGCTCGTGGGCGGAATCCAGCCGCCGCGTAAGTTTTTCCGCCCGAAGGGCAGCATCGTGCTCGGCTGGCATCCCGACAAGAAGTGGGACATCAGCCTCAAGCTGCGGCGGCGGGTCGGGCAAATCGACTTCGCCGACTTCCTGTCGCAGGCAATCCTCACGCAGAATCGGACGAACGCCGGCAACGTCAACCTCGTCCCGCCGCAGAGCTGGGAAATCGAAACCGACTTCGCCCACGACCTTGGCCGCTGGGGCAAGACCGACCTCACGCTCCATTATTACGATGTCTCGGACATCATCGACTTCATTCGCATCGGCCAGGATGGGGAGGGCGTCGGTAACCTTCCCCACGCCGATCGGCTCGGATTCCAGAGCACGAGCACGCTCCTGTTCGACCCGATCGGATGGGCCGGCGCCAAGCTCGACGCCAGCTTCGGCGCCGAATGGACCAGGGTTCGCGATCCGCTCACCGGCCGCGCCCGGCCGATCAGCGGCGTCGAGGATCATTTCGCCAGCCTTCACCTGCGCGATGACATTCCCCATACGCCGTTCGCGTGGAGCGCCTACGTCCAGCACAGGCACTTCGTCAGCAATTATTTCCTGACGGAGATCGACCAGAACCTCGACCTTCCCTGGATCGCCGGCTTCTATGTCGAGGACAAGAATGTGCTGGGGACGACAGTGCGCTTCACCGTCGACAATGTGTTCAACGGCAAGCATCTCGAATTCCGCAGGGTCTTCACCGGTTTCCGCGACACGGCGCCGATCGCCTTTTTCGAGCGTCACAATGAGCTGGTCGGGCCGATCTTCACCCTTTCGGTGAAGGGCAACTTCTAAGCTGCTGTGCCGGCGACTAAGACGGCTGCATGACAAGAGTCGATCTCAACTCCATCGAACGGACCAACCGCACCGGCTATCCGCCGCCGCATGACGAGCAGGTGCGCTGCCGTTCGTCGCAAAAGCTCGGGCCGGTGTTCGGCCTGACGGATTTCGGAGCCACGGTGACGACGCTCGAGCCGGGCGCCTGGTCGAGCCAGCGCCACTGGCACGAAGGGGAGGATGAGCTCGTCGTGATGCTGGAAGGCGAGGCGGTGCTCGTCGAAGACTCGGGCGAAACGGTGATGCGGCCCGGCGACATCGCCGTGTTCCCGAAGGGAGCGGCAAACGGGCATCATTTGATCAACCGGTCAGGCGCGCCGTGCCGCCTCGTCGCGGTCGGAAGAGCCGGAGTGAGCGCTCCGATCCATTATTCGGACATCGACATGATGATCGATCCGGCGAAGGGGCCGGGCTACAGGCACAAGGACGGTACGCCTTATTAAACGGCTGCCTTTTCGACCGCTTCGATCACCCAGGGTTCGTCCTGCGCCTTGTCGATCCACTCGGCGACATGCGGATGCGACAGCACGTTCTTCATGTAGACCCCGGCGAATGACGGGACCTGCACGCCATAGGTGATGAGCCGGGTGACCACCGGCGCATACATCATGTCCGTCGCGCACCAGTCGCCGAACAGGAAGTCGCCGGTGCCGCCGAATCGCGCCCGCGCCTGCGCCCACAGCTGGAGGATGCGGTCGATCTCTTCGCGCACGGGCTCGCCGAGCTTCTTGGGCGGGAAGCTCTTGCGGACATTCATCGGCAGCTCGCGCCTCAAGTTGGCGAAGCCCGAATGCATTTCGGCGGCCATCGACCGCGCCACGGCGCGCGCGCCTTCGTCCTCGGGCCAATAGAAGGCGGTCCCGTAGCGGTCGGCGAGGAATTCGATGATCGCGATGCTGTCCCAGACGACGACGTCGCCGTCCCACAGGATCGGGACCTTGCCGAGCGACGGCGCGAATTCGTCTCCCTCGCGCCTTTTCTCCCAATCCTCGTCGTAC
Source organism: Sphingomicrobium sp. (assembly GCA_036273235.1). Lineage (GTDB taxonomy): Bacteria > Pseudomonadota > Alphaproteobacteria > Sphingomonadales > Sphingomonadaceae > Sphingomicrobium. Next base: position 2,197 of record DASUIB010000079.1, read on the forward strand.
AGCGGGACGACATATTCCTCGAATTCCTCGCCCGACTGCTTGACTGCGAGCCAGCCGCGCATCGACCAGCTCGAATAAGCGCGATTGCCGATAATCAGCTTGAGCATTTCATCTCCTAATCAAATCCTCCCCGGAACGGGGAGGGGAACCATGCAGAGCATGGTGGTGGGGCCGACGACGGCGGAATCGGCCCCTCCGTCAGCCTGTGGCTGCCACCTCCCCGTTCCGGGGAGGATCAAGGCAGCGCGGCAGTCAGGATCGCCGTCCGTAACTCGGCGATCCCGCTACCGGTTTCGCTCGACGTCGTGAAGATGGCGGGGTGCGCCGCGGGATGCCTGGCAGCCTCGAGGGCGGTCGCTTCGTAGAGCGCGCCCAGCGCCGAAGGCTTCACCTTATCCGCCTTGGTGAGCACGAGGTGATAGCCGACCGCCGCTTCGTCGAGCATCCGCATCATCTCCCGGTCGACGTCCTTCAGGCCGTGGCGGGAATCGACCAGCACCAGCGCGCGCTTCAGAACGGAGCGGCCGCGCAGATAATCGTTCATCAGGTGCCGCCAGCGCCTGACAAGGTCCTTGGGCGCTTCGGCAAATCCGTAGCCGGGCATGTCCACAAGCCGGAGCCGCAGAGGCTCACCGACATCGAAGAAGTTGAGCTCTTGCGTGCGGCCCGGCGTGTTTGACGTCCGCGCGAGGCCGTTGCGGTTGGTGAGCGCGTTGAGGAGCGAGCTCTTGCCGACGTTCGACCGCCCGGCGAAGGCGATCTCCGGCACGGACGCCTCGGGCAGGAACTTGAGCTCGGGAGCGGACTTCAGGAACTCGATCGGGCCGGCGAAGAGCTTCCTCGCCCGTTCCGAAAGATCGTCAGTTTCCATCATGACTGTCATTGCGAGGAGCGGAGCGACGAAGCAATCCACCCACGCTGCGGCTCTCTGGATTGCTTCGTTTCGCTCGCAATGACCAATCCTAGGTCGCGACCGGGTGCGTATCCGAAAGATGCAGCCCGAACCGTCGATACAGATGCCATTGCTGCGCAAGCGTCAGGATGTTGCTGGTAACGTAGTACAACTGAAGCCCGGCAGCGAAGGGCGCGAAAATGAACATCATGAACCACGGCATCAGCGAGAAGATCTGCTGCTGGGCCGGGTCCATCTGCTGCGGGCTGAGCTTGAAGTTGAGCCATTGCGTCACTCCGACGAGGATCGGCAGAACGCCGATCGCGAGCAGGCCCGGCGGCGTGAAATGGAGCAGGCCGAACAGGTTGACGGGCGTCAGCGGATCGGGGGCCGACAGGTCCTTGATCCACAGGACGAACGGCTGGTGGCGCATTTCGACGCTGACCAGAAGCACCTTGTAGAGCGCGTAGAAGACCGGGATCTGGAGCAGGACCGGAAGGCAGCCCGCGGCCGGGTTGACCTTTTCCTCCTGGTAGAGCTTCAAAATCTCCTGCTGCTGGCGCTGCTTGTCCTCCTTGTAGCGCTCCTGGATCGCCTTCATCTTCGGCTGCAGCTTGCGCATCGCCGCCATCGAGGCGAATTGCTTTTGCGCGATCGGGAACATGATCGCGCGGACGATGAAGGTCAGAGCAATGATCGCGAGCCCGAAATTGCCCAGCGCGTGGAACAGGATCATCAGCAGGTCGAAGATCGGCCGCATGAAGAATTCGAACCAGCCCCAGTCGATCGCCTTGGTGAGCTTGGGGATGCCCGCTTCCTCATAGCGGTCGAGCCAGGATTTCTCCTTGGCGCCGGCGAACAGGCGCGATTGGGTGGTCAGCGTCTGTCCCGGCGCGACCGTCGCCGGAGCCGCCGCATAATCCGCCTGGTAGCCGCCGTTGGGGCTGCGTACGAACGACGCCGCGACGTTCCCCGACGGGACCAGCGCGGTCAGCCAATATTTGTCGGTGAAGCCGAGCCACCCGCTGGTGCTCGCGAAATTGACCGTCCCGTCCTTGTCGAGGTCCTTCCAATTGACGTCGTAATCGGCCTTGCCGCCGAACACTCCGATCGGTCCGACGTGATTGGTCCAGCTCGAGCGGTCGACCGATTGGCCGGACCGGCTGACGAGGCCGATCGCTCGAACATTGATCGGCTTTCCCGAAGCGTTGAGCACGCTCTGGCTGACGGTGAACAGATAGCCGCCGTCGACCGCGATCTTGATCTGATAGCGCGTGCCGTCGGGCGTCCGGGTGCTGAGCGTCACCGGCTGCCCAGGCGCGAGCTGCTGGCGGTCCGCGGTCCACACCGTATCGAGCGCCGGGGTCTGCGTGCCTTGAGCGGTCCAGCCGAATTCGGCGATGTAGGCATCCGGCGCTCCCAACGGCGAGAGCAGCCGTACCGGTGGCGAATTGGGCGCGATGGTCTGCTTTTCATTGACCAGGAGCAAATCGTCGATCTGCGCGCCCTTGAGGTTGATCGATCCCATCAGCGACGGTGTGCGGATGCTGATCCGCGGCGAGGAGGACAGCGCCGCCGACACCGATTGCAGCACCTTGGCCGTCGACGGCGAACTCGGCTGCGATTGCGGCTGCTGAACCGGCTGCGGCTTGCCGTTGACGATCTTCGTCGACGGCGGATTGGCGGTTGGGAAATAGCGGTTCGCGGCCCAGGTCCAGCCGACCAGCACGAGCACGCTCAAGGCGACGGCGAGGATCAGGTTCTTGCTGTCGTTCACTTGCGTTCGATCCTCTCGGGAACAGGGTCGTAGCCCTGGCCGCCCCAGGGATGGCAGCGCAGGATGCGCTTCAATGCCATCCAGCCGCCGCGAGCCGCCCCATAGCGTTGGATTGCAGTGATCGCATAGGCCGAGCAGCTCGGCTGATAGCGGCAGCTCGGCGGAAGGACTTGCGAGGGGCCCTTCTGCCAGGCCCGCGCGATCAGGATCATCAGCTTGGCGATCATAAGCATCCTCCCCTGCCTTTGCAGGGGAGGGGGACCGCATGGAATGCGGTGGAGGGGTCTTCTTGCAGCGTGCAAGACCCCTCCACCACCTCCGGTGGTTCCCCTCCCCGAGAAATCTCGGGGAGGATGATTGCCGCGGCGATCATCGCTTGCGAAGCCTGTCGAGCGCGGTTGCTAGCTCGTTTCGAAGCAGGCCGAAATCGCGTTCGATGCCCGTGGCGCGGCCGATCATCACATGGTCGGCGCCCGGAAAACCCTCCGCCGGCACGATCTCGCGGGCGAGCGCTCGGAAGCGGCGCTTCATGCGGTTGCGAACTACCGCGCCGCCGATCTTTTTCGTGACCGTGAATCCGACCCGCATCTGCGCGTCGCCGTCCCTGCGGTCGCGCACCAGCAGGACGAAGCCGGGCGTGCTCGCGCGCAGCCCCGAGTTGGCGGCAAGGAAGTCCGCGCGTTTCTTGATCGTGCCTAGGCGCTGAGCTTCTTGCGGCCGCGCGCGCGGCGGGCGTTCAGCACCTTGCGGCCGCCCGGGGTCGCCATGCGGCTGCGGAACCCGTGACGCCGCTTGCGGACGAGATTGCTCGGCTGGAAGGTGCGCTTCATCGCTCATGCCTTTAAGTTCGAATTCAAAGAAAAAGGGCCGCCCCTGAGGCAGCCGCTGTCGTGCGCGCCGATAGTGGAGCGGAGCCGCCAAGTCAATTACCGGGGGCGCTTTCGGTCGCCTTGCGAAGCACCTCGCGGCGCTCCGCGCTGCGCCGCCTCAGCGCCCAATCCATCCACCGGCCGGCCTTCGGCTGCCAGCGCTTGAACTCTACATAGCGGCGCTTGGCCCACATGCTCGTCCTCAGCACCAGCGCAAGGCCGATTCCGGCGACGATGATCCCGCCGGGGCCGGGGAGGGCGCCGACGAGCGGAGAAACGATCAGCAGCAAGAGCCCGACTGCAAACGCCGTCCATTCCACCACCGGATGATCGATGAAGCGCCGCCACTGTGCTCGTGTGAACATGTGTGTTGATGTGGTGATACACCGTGCTTGCGGCAAGTGCTTGCAGGAACGCCCCACACCCGTCTAGCAATGCGTCCGCCGAGCTAGGGGGAAGTTTGTACGTCCTCATCGTCACTCCCGCGAAAGCGGGAGTCCAAGCGAGCGGGTGGATTCCCGCTTTCGCGGGAATGACGATTCTGTCGGTGCGCTGATGGCCGCGACCGTCGCCACTGTCGCTTATCTCGGCCTCGAGGCCCGCGCCGTCGAAGTGCAGGTGCAGCTCACATCGGGCGTGCCCAAGTTCACCATCGTCGGCTTGCCCGACAAGGCCGTCGCCGAAAGCCGTGAGCGCGTGCGCGCCGCGCTTGCGGCGATCGGTCTCGCGCTTCCGCCCAAGGTGATCACGATCAACCTGTCGCCCGCCGACCTTCCGAAGGAGGGCTCGCACTACGACCTGCCGATCGCGCTCTGCCTGCTGGCGGCAATCGGCGCGACCGATGCCGAGACGCTGTCGCATTATGTCGCCGTCGGGGAGCTGTGCCTCGACGGGCGCATTGCTACATCGCCGGGCGTGCTGCTCGTGGCGATCCACGCCTCCTCGCACGACAAGGGGCTGATCTGCCCCGCGGTGCAGGGGAGCGAGGCGAGCTGGGCCGGCGAGCTCGACGTGATCGCGGCACCCGACCTGCTCGCGCTGCTTGCCCATTTGAAGGGTACCAGCCTCGTTCCGGCGCCCCCGCCCGCGGAGGCCGAGCCGCCTGACAGGGGCCCCGATCTCGCTCAGGTCAAAGGGCAGGAAGTCGCCAAGCGCGCGCTCGAGATTGCCGCGGCGGGCGGGCACAACCTGCTGATGAGCGGCCCGCCCGGCGCGGGAAAGTCGCTGCTCGCCGCCTGTCTTCCGGGGATCCTTCCGCCACTCCAGCCGGGCGAAGCGCTCGAGGTGTCGATGGTCGCCTCGGTCGCGGGAGAGCTTGGTGGCGGAAAGATCCGCCGCAAGCGGCCGTTCCGAGCGCCGCACCATAGCGCCTCGATGCCCGCCTTGGTCGGCGGCGGCCTTCGCGTCCGCCCCGGCGAGATCAGCCTCGCGCACCTCGGCGTGCTGTTCCTCGACGAGCTGCCCGAGTTCCAGCGCCCGGTGCTCGACTCGCTCCGCCAACCGCTCGAGACCGGTTCGGTCAGCGTCGCGCGCGCCAACACCCACGTCACCTTTCCGGCGCGGGTGCAGCTGGTCGCGGCGATGAACCCTTGCCGCTGCGGTCACCTCGGCGATCCGGCGCTCGCCTGCAGCCGGGCGCCGCGCTGCGCCGCCGATTATCAGGCGCGGGTCTCGGGACCTTTGCTCGACCGCATCGATCTCCATGTCGAAGTGCCGGGCGTCTCGGCCGCCGACCTCACCTTGCCGCCTCCGGCCGAAGGAAGCGCTGAGGTTGCAAGGCGTGTGGCGACCGCGCGGCAGGTACAGACCGACCGCTACAACGGCCATGGGCCGCGGACCAACGCCGAAGCCGACGGCGAGCTTCTCGACCAGGTTGCGACCCCCGACGAGCCCGGCCGCAAATTGCTTGCCGATGCGGCCGCCGCGATGCGCCTTTCGGCGCGCGGCTTCCATCGTGTGCTTCGGGTCGCGCGGACGATCGCCGACCTCGCGGGCGCCGAGCAGGTCGGCCGGATCCACGTTGCCGAAGCGCTCAGCTATCGCCGTCAGGCGCCGCGCAATTGATTAGCCGCGGCGGCTCGCCTAGCTAGCCCTCCGCGTGCCCCTGTGGCGGAATGGTAGACGCGCTCGACTCAAAATCGAGTTCCTTCACCGGAGTGTCCGTTCGAGTCGGACCAGGGGCACCAGCCCAGCGGCCGAGCGCAGCGTAGCGATTGCGCAGCAATCGATAGCAGCGCGAAGAGACCGCGCAGGCCGGCCGACCATCGGCCGCTAGGCCGAGTGGATCGACGTCACGGATTTACTCCGTGACGGCGTGCCCCTCCGCAGATATTCTTGCCATCATGGACGCGCGCACCCGCAAGCAGCACGAAGCCGAAGAAGAAATCTCCGACGAAGCACGCGCGCTCGCCGAGACGATCAGCGTCAAGCGCGACCGGCTGCTCGCTTCGCTGACGTTGATCGCCGGGATCGCGCTCATCGTCCTGCTCCCGTTCGCGCTTCGCGCCGGCGCCGAATTCTTCATGCCGGTGACCGCCGCGCTGGTGATCGCGATCGCCCTCGTGCCGGCGCTCGAATGGTTCGAGCGGCGCGGAATTCCGTCCAAAGCAGCGGCGGGGCTATGCGTGCTCATCTTCCTCCTCATTGCCATCTTCACCATCGGCTCGATCGTCGTTCCGGCGAGCGACTGGGTCGCCCAGGTTCCGAGCAAGATCCCGAAGGTGCGCTCGGCGCTCGAGCCCGTGTTCGATCTCTACAAGAACCTCGACCGGTTCGTCGGGCGAATCGCCAACCAGGTCGAGCTGTCGCACGCCAGCCATGCGCGGACGGTGACGATCGAGCAGCCGACCTCTGTCGTCGGCCTGCTCGCAACCTCGGCGCCGCACCTGATCATCCAGCTTTTCTTCTCGCTGCTGGTGATCTTCTTTTTCCTCGCTGGGTGGACCGCCATGCGAAAGCGGACGATCGTCAGCCGCGGGAGCTTCGAGGGCGCGCTCACCACCGCTCGGGTGATCCAGCAGGTCGTGGATGCGACCTCGACCTATCTCGGCACGATCACGCTCATCAACATGGGTCTCGGTGCGCTGACGGCCGGCGCGCTGTGGCTGCTCGGAATGCCCTCGCCGATCATGTGGGGCGGCATCGTCGCGGTCGCCAATTACATCCCCTATCTCGGGCCGATCGTCGCTGCGCTGCTGCTGTTTGTCGGCGGCCTGATGACCTATCCGGACGTCTGGGGGGCGCTCGCGCCGCCTGGCGCCTTCATCTGCTTCCATCTGATCGAGGCGAATTTCTTCACGCCGATGGTGGTCGGCCACCGGCTGACGATCAGCCCGCTTTCGATCCTCGTCTCCTTGTCCTTCTGGGCGTGGGTCTGGGGGACCACGGGAGCGCTTCTGGCGGTTCCGCTGCTGATCATCATGAAGACGGTTTTCTCCGCCGCCGGCACGCCGGACATCGCCGGATTCCTGTTTGAGCACGGCACTTTAACCCACATCGGCGAGGAAGATGAGGAGGAGGTCGAGGAGCGGCAGGAAGTCGAGCCCGCGATGGTTGACACTCCAAAG
>DASUIB010000080.1:0-7246 GCA_036273235.1 Sphingomicrobium sp.
AGCTAGGGCGCGCTCGACCGATTCGAGGGCGCCGGCGGTATCACCAGCTGCCCTGCGCATCGCCGTCAGCTTCATCCACAGCTCGGACGATGCCTCCTGCCGTTCGACGGCCTGTTCCAGCAGTCGGAGCGCGCGCGCGAAATCTCCGGCAGCAGCAGCCGCGTCCGCCTCGTCCTGAAGCTTCGCTCCGCCATTCGCCGCAATGCTCATGGGCGGATTGTTTCAGCGTTTGAACGCAAGCTCAACAAAAGAAAGGGCGGGCCTCTGAAAGAGACCCGCCCAGTAGTTGATTGCTCTCGCGACGGCTTAGAAGTCGACCGTCGCGCCCGCGAAGAAGAAGCGCCCGAGCGAGTCGAACACCTGCGGGAAGGTGTTGCCGTTGGCGGCAGGAGCACCCACGACCGGAGGGTCCTTGTCGAAGATGTTGTTGACGCCGAGGCGCAGGTTGAGCCGCTGCTGTATCCTAGCGGTCAACGCCAGATCGAAGTAGCTCTGAGCGGGCACCTTCAGATCGCCCACGAGATCCTTGAGGACCGCAGGAGAACTTGGCGGCGCGATCGTCTGCGAGAAGTAACGCCAGGCAACCGACGCTCCAATACCGTTGGGCATGGTCAGACTGATGCGAGCCTTGTGCCGCCATTTCGGGTTCGGCGTGCCGAACGGACCGGAGCAAACGTCGCTGAAGAAGCCGGCACAATCCTGACCAAAGTGCGGATTTTCGAGCTTCAGCAGACGAGTCCCGACAAAGCTCAGGTTCAACGTGCCCAGGCCACCAAGACGGTGCGAATAGGTTCCGTTGAGATCTATGCCTCGGGTCTGCAGGCCGAGACCGGCCTGGTTGATGTTCGTAAGGTCGACAAAGCCATTTTGCGTAAGGAATAGCGAGCCGTTTGGAGCACGGTGAATGAGCGGACAGAGGGTCAGGTCCTGCGGAATGGGCGGTTGGCCGATGCAACCGTTTAGCACCTCGGAAAAGGTGAGGGCGCCGAGGAGATTCTTGACCTTGATATTGAAGTAGTCGACGGTCACGGCCAGCCCGGGGACAAAACGCGGCTGAAGGATCACGCCGGCCGTCCAGGTGTCGGCCGTCTCCGGCTTCAAGTTCCGGTTGCCGGCGAATAGCCCGTTGAACTGGGCTGCCGGGTTGTCGACGATATGCCCGAATTGCGCCGCAGTCACACCACTCAGCTGGCACTGCGCCAGCGTGGCTGCCGGAGCCGCGCCCGCGCACGGATCCGAAGCGGGGGACAGCCCGATCGCCGCCGGCTCGAACAACTCGATGATGTTCGGAGCACGAACCGCGCGATTGTAGCTGGCGCGGAACCGGATGTCCGGGATCGGAGCAAAACGCGCTTCGAGCTTGTAAGTGTTGGTGCTGAAACTGTTCGCGCCAACATGGTACGTCGACTTACGGAAGCCGCCGTCGAGCGCCAGCTCTTCGATGAAGCTGTGCTCGATGATCGGGACCTGAAGCTCGGCGAACGCTTCGCGGACATCGAAGTGGCCCGACACAGGCGGAATTGGTCCTCCACCGCCCGAAAGATCGCCGGTCTGCTGTTCGAGATCGTCGCGGAAGTCGAGCGATTCCTTGCGATATTCGACACCGACGTTCAGGCCGATTCCCGTGTCGGACCAGGGTGTCTGAAGTCCATAGTCCGCGCCGGTGAAGGTGACGTCCGCGTGAGCGATATTCTCGTCGATCACACCGTGCTCGAATCCGGGAACTTGCAGGAAATTCTCCTGAGCCTGCGTAACTCCGCCATCCGAGAAGGGATTGAACGGCACGCAGCCGGCGGCTGCGGGGTTGCCCTGGACGACTGCACGGCATTCGACAGTCGCGCCCGGCGTGCCCGGCGCGACGATGTTGCCATTCGCGTCGACAGCAACTGCATCGAGCGCGAATTTCAGACGAAGGGACGAAAGGTCGTTTCGGAAGTTTTCCTGACGGATCGTCTGGCCGGTTTGATAGTAGACATCATAAGAAACGCCCCGCAGCGGATCGCCGCGCATGCCGGCAACGACACGGAAATCATCGTGCCGAAGATCGTCGTCGCGGGCACCGCCCTCGACGTTGCGGCGGCCGAGATAGGCGATTGCCTGAGTGACTCCATTCTGATCAACGAAGGTGGTCCCGTTGGTGCAGATCGCGTTCCGCTCCTGCGTCGACAGAAGCGGATTGTCGCAATTGATCGTCGTGGTGTTGAAGAAATCGCCCGACGGCGCGATCTGCGCGTCCGTGTGGTCGTCCATGAACATGGCTTCAAGGTACGGATGTGCACCCGGTGCGATTTCATAGTCGGCAAACGCGCCAAGCGTGTAACGCTCATCAGGGCGCTGGAAATAGTTGAACGGCGCGAAGTTGAACGGGACCGTCCCCGGAACGAAGCTGTTCCCCTGCACGTGGAACGTACTAGTGGGAGTGAATATCGTCGCCTGGGCCGCGGTCGAGGAACCGCCGCAGTTAAAGTCGCGGCCCAGAGTCGTGACGCTCGGTTTGCCCGGCTTCGCTGTCAACGGCAGTGCCCCAAGGGTGCAGAACGAAAAATCGCGCGTCGACTCGAGGATCGCATCCTGCGTGCGATAGGTCGCATAGGCGACGACATGACCGCGGCCATCATCAAAGGATGAGCCGAACATCGCCGCGATGTCCTGCGCTCCGCCGTTCACGACATTGCCGTGCGGCGGAAGGAACCCGCGAGCAGCGTTCGCCGCGAGGATGCCCTTGTCGGTACCATTATTGTGCTGGAAAACGCTCGCTTCGCCGTCGATGCGGAAGCCGGTGAAAGTCGTGTCCATGATGAAGTTGATGACGCCGGCGACAGCGTCGGCGCCGTACACCGCCGATGCGCCGCCCGTCAGCACGTCGACGCGCTTGATCAGCTGGTTCGGGATGAAGTCGATGTCGGCGACCGGGTTGAAGGTGTCGCCCGCCTGCAGCCGCTTGCCGTTGACGAGAACAAGGTTGCGCTTCGATCCGAGGCCGCGAAGGTCGACCGTGGCCGTGCCGCTCGCGCCGTTCGACACGTCCGAACCCTGGGCAGCGAACACCTGCGGCAGCGAGTTGATGAGGTCTTCGGTACGGGTCGTGCCCTGGAGCTTCACTTCCTGACTGGTGACGGTGGTCACCGGGCTGGCGGTTTCGAGGTTGGGCTGCGGAATGCGCGAACCGGTAACGACGATTTCCTGCGCGCTTGTGGTGGGCGCGCCATTCGCGTTCGTGCTCGAAACGCCGGCGCCGACTTGGGGCGCAGTCGTCACGGGACTGGTCGGAACCCCGCTGTTGTCCGGCGGATTGCAGCCGTTCGTGCCTGGAGCGACACCCGGTGGACAAGTCGGCGGAGTCGCCGGAGTCTGGCCAAAAGCAGGCGACGCGATCGCGCCCGCGCTGACGAGAAGCGTCGTTGCGAGGAGGCGCTGGCGGAAATCGAGCTTCATCTATTCTTCCCCTTCACTAGCCGAGCGCGGGGCCACGGCTGCCGTGGAACGGCAAATCGAGATTGCCGAACTGCGCCATTTGATAGGTGAAGCGTGGAGAGGCTTGCAATGTTTCCCGACTTGTTACGGGTGAGTTGTCAATGCGCTGTATCAATTTTGCAACAGCGATCCCTTGCGCCGAATCAGCCACATTCCATAGTGTGCGCCGGATTAGCGAGGGGACCAAATTGCGATGCGAAATGTGATGCTCTTGATCGGTGCGTCGGCGTTAGTAGCGGTCGGCTCGGCTGTTTCGGCGAAAAAGGTGCAGACCGGCACCCCTGCGCAGGTGCAGCGCTTGATGAACTGTCGAGCTATTGCCGCGGCCGACCAGCGACTCGCCTGCTACGACCGCGAGGCCGCGGCCATGCAGCAGGCGATCACAAACCAAGACCTGTTCATGGTCGACAAGGAGAGGGCGCGCGCCGCCGGCCGCTCGCTGTTCGGCTTTTCGATCCCCAACTTTGGAGGCCTGTTCGGCAGCAATGGCGAGATCAGCCAAATCGAGGCCACAATCAAGAGCGCGGGACACAATTCCGATGGCGGCTGGCTGATCGCGCTCGACGACGGCTCGGTATGGACCCAGACCGATGACTGGCCCGGCCTGGATGCGCGCCCGGGCAAGAAGGTGATTGTCAAACGCGGGGTGCTTGGTAGCTTCTGGCTGTCGATCCCCGGCCAGAACGGGATCAAGGTCAAGCGAATTGGCTAATGCCGCCGCGCGGGAAGTTGCGCTCGATCCCCGGTGGCTTCCCCATACCTATGACTTAAGCGGCTCGATGCTCACGTCAGTGTTCGTGCCGCGGGAACCACGCGCCGAGCTGATGTTTCTCAGTGACGAGCACTTCAAGAACGAGTTCCGTAAGGTCACGCATCCAGCGAACGCGATCGCCGCGAATCTCGGAAAAGCGCCGCAGGCACCCATTCACTTTATCTTTCACACCGCCTTTTGCTGCTCCACGCTTATGGCCAGGGCCCTGGATATCCCCGGGCAGACCCACAGTCTCAAGGAGCCCGACGTCCTCATCAATCTTGCGAACCGCTTGATCCGCAGCGACGACGGCGCGAACCGCGAGCGCCTTCGGCTCGTCCTGCGCTTGCTCGCGCGGCCATTCAGCCCCGGCGAGAGCATCGTCGTCAAGCCGTCGAACTTTGCCAATCGCCTGGCGTTGCCCGTGCTTGAAAGCGGGCCCGACAGCCGAGCGGTGCTCCTTTACTCGGATGTTCGGTCCCTGCTGCGGTCGATTCTCAAACGTGGAATGTGGGGCCGGATCTGGGGACGCCGGCTATTTCGCAGCGCCGCGAGTTGGACATCGCTCGATTTCGGCTACTCCGACGAGGAGACGTTCATCCTCACCGACTTGCAGGCTCTGGCCCTGGGCTGGCTGATGCAAATGCACCATTTCGGCGAAGTCGCAGAGCGGATGGGCGGGAGGGTCATGATGGTCGACAGCGCCGACTTCCTTGCCGATCCGCGGCGGACGCTGCTGCGGGCCGCACAGCTGTTCGAACTGGACATCGGCGAAACAACCGTTGCCGAGGTGGTAAACGGACCCACATTCTCGCGCCATAGCAAATTCTCTGACCTCGCCTATGGAAACGATCGACGAGTGGCGGACCACAGCGCCGCCGAGTCAGCGCACCACGAGGAGATCGAAATGGTGGTTAAATGGGTCGAGGCGGTCGCCGCCCACATGCAGGTCGAGCTCAGGCCTGCAGCGCTCGTTCCAGCGGACTAGCGCTTGGTCGCGGCCTGCTCGGCCTTCAGGCTCGCCGCCGCATCGACATAAGGTTCCTGTCGTTGGACGCTCCAGTAGCGGAGCTCGTGAAGTGCGATGCGCGCGCCGGTGATGGCACAGACGACATGGTCGCCGTCGCTCAGCAGCCGGAATGTCCCGGGCAGATAATGAATGCGCGCGGCTCGGCCGCTCCCTGACATGAGCATCGAGAATCACTCCTCCGGCGCATCGAACAGGCCGGGCTGCGGAGCGATGTAGGACCGGCGGGACTTGCGCTCAACCGGTGAAATATCGGGTGCGCCGCCCTCCCCGACCACCGCGTCGACGCGGCCGTCGCCGAACCGCAGCGTGAGGAGCTTCGCCGAGCGCGCATCGGCGGCGTGGGTCAGGGTCGTTCCGCCGCGGCTCGTCACCCGGACATAGCCCTTGGACAAAGGCCGCTCGGGATGAGCAAGCTCGGCCATCTTCCAGGCCGCGCCGAGCCGTTCCGACAGGCGGATGATGCGCTGGTCGAGGAGCTCGCGCCGGAGCCGGCCCGCGACGAGGTTCAAGTCCGCGCGCGCGCTGCCCGCGCGCGAAGCGAGTGAGCGCGGGAGTCGCTCGCCCATGTCGTTGAGCCTCTGGACAATGGGAGCGAAGATCGCCTGCGGCTGCGGCCAGCGGCAGACGGTGAGCTCGAAGCGCTCACGCGTCCGTTCGACCCGCCGCGACAAGCACTCCCGGGCGCGGTGCTGAAGCGCGCCGAGTTGAGCGAGCAGCTCCGAGCGCACCGGAACGGCAATCTCGGCGGCTGCGGTCGGAGTCGGCGCACGGCGGTCCGCCGCATGGTCGATCAACGTGGTGTCGGTCTCATGGCCCACAGCCGAAATCAGCGGGATCGGCGATTCGGCGGCGGCTCGGACCACCTCCTCCTCGTTGAACGGCCACAAATCTTCGATCGAACCGCCGCCGCGGGCGACGATCAGCAGCTCGGGTCTCGGCTCGATGGCCGGAAAGGCGCGGATCGCCGCGGCGATCTTCGCCGCCGCGCCCTCGCCCTGAACCGGCACCGGCCAGAGGATCACGTGCGTCGGACAGCGGTCCTCGAGCCGGTGGAGGATGTCGCGGATGACCGCGCCCGTGGGCGAGGTCACCACTCCGATCAACTGCGGCAGGAACGGCAGCGGGCGCTTGCGCTCGGGCGCGAACAGCCCTTCCGCCGCGAGCGCCTTGCGCCGCTTTTCGAGCAGCGCGAGCAGAGCCCCCTCGCCGGCAAGTTCGAGCCGGTCGATGACGATCTGATATTTGGAGCGGCCTGGATAAGTGGTCAGCTTTCCGGTCGCGATCACTTCCGCCCCATCTTCCGGCCGAAACGCAAGCACCGCCGCGCTCGTCCGCCAGATGACCGCGTCCATGCAGGCATTCTCGTCCTTCAGGCTGAAATAGCAGTGGCCGGACGAGTGCCGCTTGAATCCGCTGATCTCGCCCCGCACCCGAACATGGCCGAAGGCGTCCTCGACGGCTCGCTTGAGCGCGCCCGAGAGCTCGCTGACGCTGAGCGCGGGCGAATTGTCGCCGGGTGCGACGTTCGCTAACAGGCCGGCGCGCGGTTCGTCAGGGAGATCCATGAACATTCTGCTGTTGGGCTCGGGCGGACGCGAAGATGCGCTCGCCTGGCGGCTTAGGCAATCGCCGAGCTGCGACAGGCTGGTCGCGGCGCCGGGGAATCCCGGGATCGCCCGGTGGGCCGATTGTATGGCGATCGACCCGCGCGATCCGGCCGCTGTGGTCGAGCTGGCGCAGAGCAATGGCATCGACCTGGTGGTCGTCGGCCCCGAAGCGCCGCTGGTGGCGGGTGTCAGCGACGCACTTCGCGCCGCCGGAATCGCCGTGTTCGGCCCCAACGCCGCGGCGGCGCAGCTCGAAGGATCGAAGGGCTTCACCAAGGACCTGTGCCGCGTCAACCGCATTCCGACCGCGGAATATGTCCGGGTGGAGCGCGCTGCCGAGGCGCGAGCGGCGCTCGACAGGTTCGGCATCCCTGTCGTGATCAA
>DASUIB010000081.1:0-7928 GCA_036273235.1 Sphingomicrobium sp.
TGGTGCCGGTGACCGTCACCTGGTTGAGCCGCGGTCCCGTGCCGACGTCGAGCCGCACGGCAGCCTGTCCGATCGGTCCCGCGCCCTGGCCGAGCCCAGGCCCTTCGTGAAGCGCGACCCGGACGAACTCGCGCGCACGGGCGACCGCATCGGCGAGGGTCACCCCTTGCGCGAGAAAAACGGCAATCGCGCTCGCGAGCGTGCAGCCGGTGCCGTGGGTGCTGGTGGTGTCGATCCGCTGGCCCTGCCAGCTGGTCATATTGTCTTCTTCGATGAGCGCATCGGCGAGCGCGTCGCCTTCTTCATGGCCGCCCTTGATGAGGATCGCGCAGCCGTGCTCGCCGACCAGATGGAGCGCGGCGGCGACCGGGTCCTCCTCGGAGGTCAGGCGCTTGAGCTCCGGAAGGTTGGGCGTGGCAATCGTCGCCACGTCCATCAGCCGCCCGAACGCGGCGACGGTTGCCTCATCGGCGAGTGGGCTTCCGCTCGTCGCCACCATCACCGGATCGAAGACGATCGGAAGGTCGGGCTGCAGGCCCTTGATCTCCTGCAGGCGCACCGCGACTTGCTTCGCTGCAAAGGCGCTGCCGATCATCCCGATCTTGACCGCGTCGACTCCGATGTCGCTGACCACCGCATCGATCTGGGCGAGGATCATTTCGGCCGGAATCGGGTGCACGGCCTCCACTCCCAGCGTGTTCTGCGCGGTGACGGCAGTGACTGCGGTCATTGGGTGACCACCCAGCATCGCGACCGTCTTGATGTCGGCCTGAATCCCGGCGCCGCCGCCCGAATCCGAGCCGGCGATGATCAGGATCCGGGCCGTCGATGTCATCGATTCGGCCTTCGTCCCCGTTGGGGCGAAGTTTTCCATGCGCACGGAATCGTCGTTTCGCCGACAAATACCAAGAAATCGTTCACGCGGCGGTCCGCACCGCCTCGCAAATGTCGTCGACGACCTTCGCGACGAGGTCGGGATCGTCGCCTTCGGCCATCACCCGGATCAGCGGCTCGGTGCCCGATTTGCGGATCACGAGCCGGCCGCGGCCCTCGAGCTCGGCCTCGGCGGCGGCGATCCGCTTCCTGACTTTGTCCGCCTCGAGCGGCTCGGCGCCGCCATTGAAGCGGACGTTCTTGAGGAGCTGCGGCAGCGGTTCGAACTGTTTGAGGAGCTGGCTTGCCGGCTTTTTCGCTTCGACGAGAGCCGCGAGCACCTGCAGCCCCGCGACGAGCCCGTCCCCCGTGGTCGCATGATCGGTGAGGATGATGTGCCCGGACTGCTCTCCGCCGACGTTGCAGCCGCTCCTGCGCATTTCCTCGAGCACGTAGCGGTCGCCGACCTTCGTGCGCACTAGGTTCAGCCCCGCCTCGCCGAGCTTTCGCTCGAGCCCGAGGTTCGACATCACGGTTGCGACCACCGCTTCGCCCTTGAGTCCGCCGCGCGCGTGAAGGCCGAGCGCGATCAACGCCATCAACTGGTCGCCGTCGACCAGCTGCCCCTTCTCGTCGGCGACGATCAGCCGATCGGCGTCGCCGTCGAGGGCAAGGCCGATGTCCGCGCCGCTCGCCACCACCGTCTCTTGCATCAGCTCCGGGTGAGTCGATCCGCAATCCTTGTTGATGTTGACCCCGTCGGGCGTGACTCCGAGCGCGACCACTTCGGCCCCGAGCTCCCACAAAGCCTCCGGCGCGACGTGGTAGGCCGCGCCGTTCGCGCAATCGATGACGACCTTGAGCCCGTCGAGTCGCAAATGCTGTGGGAATGTATCCTTGGCGAACTGGACGTAGCGGCCGCGCGCGTCGTCGATCCGCCGCGCCCGGCCGATCAGCTCGGATTTCGCGAGCTTCGGCCCCTGCTCCAGCCTCTTTTCGATCGCTCGCTCGGCCTCGTCGCTGAGCTTGTAGCCGTCGGGCCCGAACAGCTTGATGCCATTGTCGGCGAACGGATTGTGCGACGCGCTGATCATCACGCCGAGATCCGCGCGCATCGACCGAGTCAGCATCGCCACCGCGGGCGTCGGCATCGGCCCAAGCAGCACCACGTCCATGCCGACGCTGGTGAACCCGGCGACCATCGCCGATTCCATCATATAGCCCGAAAGGCGCGTGTCCTTGCCGATCACCACCCGGTGCCGGTGGTCGCCGCGAAGGAAATGCGCGCCCGCGGCCATGCCGACGCAAAGCGCGGTCTGAGCCGTCATCGGCTCGGCATTGGTGGTGCCGCGAATCCCGTCGGTGCCGAAGAACTTGCGTGTCATGTCACCGTCATAGCCGTCATTGCGAGCGGAGCGAAGCAATCCAGCGCTGGATTGCCGCGTCGCTTCGCTCCTCGCAATGACGATTACGGCCGATACGCCTTCGGCAAATCCGTGCGCGGCAGGTAACGATAACGCTCGAGCAACCGGCTCTGATGGTCGTCGAGCGGCTGCTGAACGCCGTCGATGAACACCTGCTCGGCCCCGCTCGTGACCTCGAGCGGGTCGCCCGACCAGATCACGACGTCCGCATGCTCGCCCGGCGCAAGCCGTCCGATCTGGCCGCCGAGTCCGATCGCCTCCGCGGGCCTGGAGGTGATCATCGCCAAGGCGTCGCCCCAGCTGACTCCGGTCGCTCCAGGGACCTTCTGAAGCGCGACGAGATTGCCCGCATATTGACGCTCGTAAAAATCGCGGTGCGATTCATCGTCGTCGATCATGCCGATCGAGACCTTCACCCCCGCCGCGCGCATTCGGCCGATGTTCGACTGGGTCGCCGCAATTTCCTCGAAGCTCGCGGGCAGATCGTTGAGCGCCGAGGCGATCACGGGAATGCCCGATCTTGCGAGCCGATCGGCGACCATCCAGCCTTCGGTTGCGCCCACGATCACGAACTTGAGCGACGGGAACTCGCGGGCGAGATGGAGGACGTTGAGGATGTCGCTCGCCCGTTCGACATGGACGAGCAGCGGCTGACGGCCCTGCAGCACCGGAACGAGCGCCGCCGCATCGAAGCGGGTCAGCAGAACGTCCTGGCTGCGGCCGGCGCTACGGCCGTAGATTCGCGACTCATTCGGGTTTTGCATCGGACGAAGGCGTGCGTCAGGCTCGGTCGCGCCCGCTGATGCGACCGGTCCCGCGAAGCGGCTGAGCTCGCCGGCCTCGCGAAGCGCGTTGCGGAAGAGGATGTAAGCGGACGGTCGCGAGCCGCCGGCGTCGCTCGCGCCGGTTTCGCCAAGCTCGACGAACTGGAACGCCCGCGCCTTGGTGATCGGATCCATGTCTGCGCCGGTGTCGATCACCGCGCCTTGCCCGGCGAAGATATTGTGCGCAGCGCGAGGCGCCACGACCGCGCGAGTGACGCCGTCGGCTCGGTTGACCTTGATCGGCTGGTAGTTCGGGTTGATCGCCGGAGCGACGTCGATGGCGGCGTTGAACAGCCCCTTGTCGGCGCTTTCGTCGTTCGCGCCCTCCGCGCCTCCCTCCACATCGACAAGCCCGAGCCGCGAGAAGCCCGCGACGATGCCGGGCGTTACCCATTTGCCGCTCGCATCGATGACTCGGGCGCCCGCAGGCACCCCCACCCCCTGTCCAGCGGCGACGATCCGGCCGTCGCGGATCACGACCGTCGCACCGCGGATCGGTCCCGACCCGTCGCCGAGCGCGACAGTGCCGTTAGTGATGGCAATGGTGTCGGCCGCCGCCGGCATTGCGACGGTCAGCAGGAGCGCGGTTACAGCTGCGCGGATCACTTGGCGTCTCCTTCGCCGGGCTGGCCGAGCTCGAAATCGCTGACCGGCCGCTTATGCGGGTCGTTCGCGTCGTACATTTCGGCGCCGTCGATCCACACCCGCTCGGGCCGCGAATAATCGCTGAAGGGATCGCCGTTCCACAGCACCACGTCGGCCATCTTGCCCGGCGTCAGCGTGCCCGTCTTGTCGAGGATTCCGAGCGCCTTGGCGGGATTGCGGCTCAGCCATTCCCACGCGACCGCTTCCGACAGGTTGGGAATTCCGGCGCGCTGCCCCTCCGCCATCGCCTTGGCCGCGGCCTGGTTCAGCCGCTGGATGCCATTCGGGTCGTCGGAGTGGACCATCGCGCACGCGCCGGCATTGTGGACCAAGGCGATATTCTGCGGGATCGCGTCATAGGCCTCCATCTTGAAGCCGTACCAGTCGGCCCACATCACCGCGCAAATGTCGTTCTCGCGCAGCAGATCGGCGATTTTGTAGGCTTCGACCGCGTGGTGGAAGGCGGTGATGTGATAGCCGAACTCCTTCGACATATCGATCATCTGGGCCATCTCATCGGCGCGGTAGCAGTGGTTCTGGATCAGGATCTTGCCCTCGAGCACGCCCTTCAGCGTGTCCATGGTGAGATCGCGGTCGGGCATCTTGCCGCCATGGGCATAATAATCATCCCAGTCGCGCTTGTACCTGACCGCCTTGATCCATGTTTCGCGATCGAGCGCCATATTGCCCATGCGCGTCTGCGGCATGTGGTCGTGGCTGCCGTAGACGCGCTTCGGATTCTCGCCGCACGCCATCTTGAGGCCGTAAGGAGCGCCGGGGAACTTCATTTCCTGGACCGTCCGGCCGGGCACGTTCTTCAGCACCACCGAACGGCCGCCCATCAGGTCGCCCGAGCCCGGAAGGATCTGCATCGACGTCACGCCGCCGTTGACGAGCGCTCGGCTGAAGCCCGGGTCCTGCGGCCACACGCTGTGCTCGGCCCAGACGTCGGCATGGATCGGATCGGTCAGCTCGTTGCCGTCGGAGTTCGCTTCGACGCCCGGCGAGGGATAGACTCCGAGATGGCTATGGATGTCGATGATCCCCGGGGACACGAACTTGCCCGTGCCGTCGATTTCCGTCGCGCCCGCCGGTGAAGCAAGGTCCGGGCCGCCCACCGCCTGCAACACGCCATTGGCGAAGATCACAGTCCCATTGTTGATCTGCTGCCCGTCGCCGGTGAAGACGGTCGCGTGCCGGATCACCGTCAGAGCGCCAGGGTAGCGCACATAGGTCGATGGATATGGGTCCTCGTTGATTCGGATCGCGGGCGCGGGTGCGGCCTTCGGCTCAAGGGCCGCGCAGCCGGAAAGGACTAAAGCGGCAAGACCGACAATCGCGATAACGCGCATCTTCACATCACTCCGTGCATGATTTTCTTGAGCCACGGCGAGATCGCCAGGAGGATCACGCCTGCGACCATCGTCGACTCGCCGCCGATCATGAAGGTGTGCGCGTAAGTGTGCAGCGCCAGCTGCGGGTTGGTGACCTCGCCTCCGACGGT
The DNA here is from genome assembly GCA_036273235.1 of Sphingomicrobium sp. Taxonomy (GTDB): domain Bacteria; phylum Pseudomonadota; class Alphaproteobacteria; order Sphingomonadales; family Sphingomonadaceae; genus Sphingomicrobium. The sequence goes on from DASUIB010000081.1 coordinate 5,271, forward strand.
CTGGACCGATGCCGCCTGCGCCGCCGCCCCGGCCAGATACTCGCCGATCGAGATCGACAGGAACCAGACGCCCATCATCATTCCCACCACGCGGGCGATCGACAGCTTGGTGATCATGCTGAGGCCCACCGGCGAAATACACAGCTCGGCGATCGAATGGAGGAAATAGGTTAGCACTAGCCACCACAAAGCGACGCGGAAATCGGCGTTAGCGGTCCCGGTGCTCCAGGCGAGGACGACGAAGCCGAGCCCGACCAGAAGCAGCGCAATTCCGAACTTGACCTGGATCGACGGCTCCCACCCGCGCTTCGACAGCCAGATCCACAGCCAGCTCATGATCGGCGCGAAAATGACGATCGTGATCGGGTTGAAATTCTGCGTCTGCGGCGCCGATACGAAGATCCCGAACAGCTCGAGCGTCGTGTTGCGGTCCGCGAACAGGGTCAGCGACGAGGCCGCCTGCTCGAACAAAGTCCAGAAGGTGACGTTGAACACGACCAGGATGACGGCCGCGAGCATCATCTGGAATTCTTGCCTGTTGCCGACCTTATAAGACCAGATCGGGACGCCGATCACCGCCGCGAGGAAGGTCAGAAAGAGGACCTTGCCCAGGAACGGCGTCGCAAGGATGTAGCCCCACAGGCCGCTTCCCGCCGCAGCTTCCGGGGTGGTCATGACGTTGCGGAAAACCGCCCAGAAGATCGGGACCGAGACGATCGAGAGCAGATAAATGATCCAGGCGCGGTCGTTCCCGCTGCGCTCGGGCGGTTCGCCATAGCCCGCGAGCCGGCCGCCATCGAACTGGATCATGGCGTAGCCGATCAGCATTCCGACCACGACGACCGCGAAGCCCGCCCACCAGCCGAACCAGCTGACGAAGATCGGGCACAGCACCTGCCCGCCGATCGAGCCGATGTTGATGCCCCAGTAGAATATGGTGAAGCCGGCGTCCCGCCGCCGGTCGCTCTTGTCGTAGAGCGACCCGACGATGGTCGAGATGTTGGGCTTGAAAAAGCCGTTGCCGATGACGATCAGGCTCAGGGCGACGAGCATCAGCGTCAGGTAGAAGGGCGACCGCTCGGCGCCCGGCTCGAACGCATTCTTCGCGACCGTCTTCGACACCTGGCCGTTCTGGCCGACCAGCTGGACCGAACCGTCGGGAAGGCCGTGGATCGTCAGGTTCTGCCCGTCGGCGACGATCCATTGCTTGGTCTCCTTGGTGTCGAGCACCGAGCCGCTGCGCTCGACCTGCACCTGGTAGCGCTGACCGTCGATGGTCGCGTAGGGCGTCGCCTGCTGGCCGCCGAAGCAGAGCAGGAAATAGCCGACGGCCATCACCAGCGCGCCCCATTTCACCGAGCGCTTCGAGCCGAGATAATAATCGGCGAGCCAGCCGCCGATCACCGGGGTCAGGTAAACCAGGCTGAGGTACCCGCCGACGATTCCGTTCGCTTGGTAATCGGCGATGAGAAAATGCTTGGTCAGATAGAGGACCAGCAGCGCGCGCATTCCGTAGAAGCCGAACCGCTCCCACATTTCGACCGAGAACAGCCGCGCGAGCTGGCGCGGGTGGCCGAGCCAGGTTTTCCCGGCCGCGGGATCGACGTGCGTGATGTCAGGCGAGGTCGGCGCTTCGGCGCCGGGCGTATCGACCATCGTTTCCTCTCCCCAGAGTGGCCAGGACCGTAACGGCCAAATCAGGCTTGTGAAGCACATTGTTGCACCGTGCCGCGGCCCCTATTGCGCGGATCGATGCTCAACGACCGTTCATCGATCCTCTCGCTGCTCGAGACCCGCCGCTCGGCCAAGCCGCGCGAGCTGGTCGGCCCCCCGCCGACCGCCGCCGAGCTCGAGCGCATGCTGGAGATCGCCGCGCGCACGCCGGACCACGGCAAGCTGCATCCGTGGCGCTTCGTCACCGTCGCCGAAGACGAGCGCGGCGCGCTCGCGGCACTGCTCCTTGACGCTCTTGCGCAAGACAATCCGGACGCGACCGACGCGCACCGGGAAAAGGAACGCGAATTCGCTCATTACGCGGGGCAGCTCGTCGTGCTCGTCTCGGCTCCCGTGCCGGACCACAAGATTCCGCTGTGGGAGCAGGAGCTGTCGTGCGGTGCGGCGGGGATGAACCTTCTGCTCGCGGCCCACGCGCTCGGCTATGTCGCGGGTTGGGTGACGGGCTGGCGCGCTTATTCCGAGCGGGTGCGCAGCGCCTTCTGCGGACCGGGCGAGCGGATCGGCGGCTTCATCTTCATCGGACATCCGGGACGGGAGATCGAAGACAGGCCGCGCCCGGCGCTTTCGGATGTGGTCAGGCAGTGGCAGCCTTGATCTCCTCCCTGTCGGCGAAGCCGATGGGGAGGATGGTTGCATCTTCTGCGCGACGCTGTATTATGACAGCATGACGCTCGGTCGACAGCATGAAAAGCCCGTTTACGTGCGCCTCCGCGAAGTCATCGCCGATGCGATCCTTGCCGGCAAATATAGCGACGGCGATCCTTTGCCCTCGGTCCGCGCATTGGCCGCGGAGGAGCAGGCGAACCCGCTGACGGTGGCGAAGGCCTATCAGGGCTTCCAGGACGAAGGCCTGATCGTGGTGAAGCGCGGCGTCGGCATGTTCGTCGCCTCGGGCGCCAGGGCTCGCCTCAGCGAATCCGA
>DASUIB010000082.1:0-2057 GCA_036273235.1 Sphingomicrobium sp.
CCGTCCTGATAGCGGACGCGCTTGACCGCGAGCGTCCTCTGGATGCCCGCCGAAGCCATCAGCACAGTCGCCTCCGACTGCTGCCCGCGCATGAACTCCTCGAGCTCGGGCGAGACGGAACCAAGCGGCTGGCCTTCGATCTCTTCGCCTTCGTCCAGCAGGGTTGCGGCCGAGCGGTTGAGCAGAAGGACCCGATGGCCCGAATCGACCGCGATTACGCCCGCCGTGACGCTAGACAGCACCGCCTCGATGAATGCCCGGCGTGTATCCAGCTGCGTGTTCGCCGTCCGAAGCTCGCCGGTCTGCTCCTCGAGCCGCTCGGTCATCTGGTTGAACGCCGTGGCCAACGTCTGCACCTCGTCCTCGCTCTTCGGGACCGCCACGCGAGCCGAGAAATCGCCCGCCTCGACGCGTCCGGCGGCGCTGACCAGCTCACCAACAGGCCTCACCAGTCGATCCGCAAGCCGAAGCGCGGTGAGGATCGAAAGCGCCACAACAAGCAGCGACCCAAGCAAGAGTGCTCCGTTGAACTTCAGCTGATTGATCCGGGAACGCTTTAGTAGCGCATGATAATCACGAACCACGTTCTCGGCGCGGGTGGTCTGAGCCGCAATCTCAGGATCGACCTGTCGCGCCGCGTAGAGAAAGAAGTTCTGGCCATAGTTGAGTTTGGTCAGAACCGAGATGCGTCCCGGCGTGTGCGCGTCAACGTAGGCGCCATCAGGCGCACTTGTCAGGCGAACTTCGGCGGTGTGAAGTCTTTGTGGGTTGAGCATTCCCACATAGCCGTTTGCCACACCAAATGATTGAACTTCGCCGTCTGGAGCCATCCTGATGATCGCTGCTTCATTGAGCGAACGCAGATAGGTCTGCGCAGCCACCGCTTCGGCTACTCGAGGATCATCGATTGGAACCCTATGCAGGCCATCCGCCATATTACTGGACATGGTCGTCGCCTGGTCTCCGACTAGACCCAGCTCGTAGCGGTAGGTGCCGTGTGCGACTTCAACGGTATTTTCGAGCATGTTGCGCGCACGGTTCGAAAACCAGAATTCGAGCCCGCTTTGGAAGAGCACTGACGCGAAAATCGCGACGAGCACCGTCGGAATGGCTGCGATGGCCGTGAACAAGGCGACTAGCCGCACGTGGAGCCGCCCACTTCCGAGGCCGCCGCGCTCCGCCCGCCTTACGGCAATCTTGCGCGCGTAAAGGGCCATCAGAGCGATAGCAGGAAGCAGGATTGCGACGAGGAGCAGGGCAATCAGCGGCTGCGACAAGGTCTCGGGTTCAGCGCTTCTCCGCAGAAGCCAAATGCTGACCCCGATCATCGCTGCGAGGAACAGTCCAAGCACCGCCGAAATCCGGTCGTAGAAGCGCCCGCTCGCGCGCTCGCGCTGGAGCCAGCTTTCCTGCTGCGAACTCAGGGGCGAATCGGCCGTGCGGGCATCCATTCGCTCGGCCACTAGCACGGCGCGAGCGAGCGTTGCATCAAAAACACAACTGTGGCGGGATGAGTTCGGCTTACGCCGCCGTGCGCTGAAGCCAGGGCGAATAGAATTCGCGGAGCATGGCGATCACGACGCTAGGATCGTCCTGCTGATTGACCGTGTTCCTGAGCTCCGCCGATCCCGGAAGCCCCTTGGTGTACCAGCCGAGATGCTTGCGCGCGAGGTTCACGCCCGTCTGCGTGCCGTAGAGCTCGAGCATCTCTTCATATTGCCGGAGCATGGTCTCGAGCTGCTCGTCGAGGCTCGGATCGGGGGGCCGCCCTCCCCCACTCAGCTCGGCCATGACCTGAGCGACGAACCACGGACGCCCGTAGGCGCCCCGTCCGATCATCACCCCGTCCGCGCCCGACAGGCGGAGCGCCTCGCGCGCATCGTCGAGCGAGTTGATGTCGCCGTTGACGATCACCGGAATCGACACCGCCTCCTTGACCCGCCGGACGAACGCCCAGTTCGCCTCGCCCTTGTACATCTGGCAGCGCGTGCGGCCGTGGATGGTGATCATTTGCACGCCGAGGTCTTCGGCGATGCGCGCCAACTCGGGCGCGTTGA
>DASUIB010000083.1:0-9295 GCA_036273235.1 Sphingomicrobium sp.
GCTGGCGGGCGAAAGCGCTGCTCGAGGCCAAGGGTGTTCAATATCGTGAGATTTCAGTCGATTTCAGCGGCGAGCTGCGCGAGCAGATGATCCAGCGCACCAAGGGACGAACCACCGTCCCCCAGATTTTCATCCGCGAGCACCATGTCGGCGGCTGCGATGACCTCTTCGCCCTCGACAAGGCGGGCCGGCTCGACGATCTGATCTCCTCATGACCAGGATCGCGCTTTTCCAGTCGACGACCGGAATCGACCCGCAAGCGAACGCCCGAGCGCTTGAGCAAGCGATCGCCGCAGCCGCCGATGGCGGCGCGGAAATGCTGTTCACGCCCGAGATGTCGGGCTTGCTCGACCGCGATTCCGCTCGCGCGGCGAAGAGCTTGCGGGCCGAGGGAGAGGATGAGGTCCTCGCCGCCTGCCGCGAAGCTGCCCGACACCACCGCATCTGGCTTCACCTCGGATCGCTCGCGGTGCTGGTCGAGGACGGCAAGGTCGCCAACCGCGGCTTCGTCATCGACCGCGAAGGCGAGGTTCGAGCCCGCTACGACAAGCTCCATTTGTTCGACGTCGACCTGCCCACGGGCGAGAGCTGGCGCGAATCCAACGTCTATTCGGCGGGCGAAGGCGTGGTGCTGATCAACGGCACGCCCGTGGGCAAGCTCGGGCTCACCATCTGCTACGATCTGCGCTTTCCGGGCCTGTTCGCGCGCCTCGCCGAATCCGACGCGGACCTCATTTCCGTCCCCGCCGCCTTCACCGTCCCGACCGGAAAGGCGCATTGGCACATCCTGCTTCGAGCTCGGGCGATCGAGGCGGGGCTGTTCGTCGTCGCCGCGGCGCAGGTCGGGCGACACGAGGATGGGCGGCAGACCTTCGGCCATTCGCTCGTGGTCGATCCCTGGGGCGAGGTTTTGCTCGACATGGGCGAAGAGCCGGGAGTCGGCTTCGCCGATGTCGACCTCAAGCGAATCTCCGACGTGCGCGGACGCATACCCGCGCTTAACCACCGCCGCCCTATCCCCGAGCCGGTGACTTTATGATCGTCTTCGACCTGCAGTGCCGCGATGGTGGGGAGATCTTCGAGGCCTGGTTCCGGTCGAGCGTCGATTTTGAGGAGCAGCGGGAAGCCGGCCTCGTCCAATGCCCCTTCTGCCAGTCGGCGAACGTCGAGAAAGCGCCAATGGCGCCGCGGGTGCCGAGGAAGGGATCGGACAACCCGCTGGCGCGCCTTGCCGCCATTCAGGCGGAACTGCTCAAGGATTCGCGCTGGGTCGGCGACAAGTTCGCCGACACCGCCCGCGCGATCCACAGCGGCGAAATGGCGCCCGAGCAGGTCCACGGGAGCACGACGCTTGCCCAAGCCAGGTCGCTTGTCGACGACGGCATCCCGGTCGCTCCGCTGGCGCTTCCGGTCACGCCGCCGAACCAGGTCAATTGATTGGATCGGCGGCCGCCCCTATTCGGGAACGAGCGACCCCGTAGCTCAGCAGGATAGAGCACGAGATTCCTAATCTCGGGGCCACTGGTTCGAATCCAGTCGGGGTCGCCAACAATGATAAGGATCGAGGCATGGCGACCAAGGCGCGGGCGGAGAGAAAATCGGGGCTGGCTCACCGGCTTTTCATCGATCATCCGCGCTCGCTCGGCATGAGCTGGTCGAAGCATGGCGCGGGCGCCGTCGTGATCGGCGCGACACTCGTCGGCGCGGGCCTCGCCTGTCTCGTTCATGCGCTGGTCCCCGGCTGGTTCACCCAGACTGCGGGCAAGACGGTGACCGGCATGTACGACCACATGATGCGGCGCAAAGCCGGCGCGAGCGATCCGGAGAATTGGCCTGACTACGAGATTTGACCGGCTGATCCCGGTCGCGATCGTTGGAGGCGGTGCATCGGGAACGATCCTCGCGGCGCAGCTCGCCCGAAGGGGCATCGCATCAGCCTTGATCGATAGCAGCGGACAGGTGGGGAAGGGCGTCGCTTACTCCACGACCGAGCCCGCGCACCTGCTCAATGTCCGCGCCGAGGGCATGAGCGCCTGGGCCGGGGAGCCGCACCATTTCGCAAAGCGCTTCGAATCCGAGGGCGGCGACTCGCGCGGCTTCGCCCAGCGGCGCCTGTTCGGCCGCTATTTAGGCGAAATCCTCGACCAGGCGGTGGAGAGCGGCTGCGCGCACCTCGTCCATGCCGCAGCAATCGGAGCGGAGCGGGTCGACGGACATTGGCGCGTGACGCTCGACGACGGCTCGGCAATCGAAGCAAATGCGGTGGCGCTGGCGATCGGCAACCAGGAGCCGGAGCGGCTCCGCGCATTCGCCGGCGCTCACGAGCGCTTCATCGCCAATCCATGGGACGATGAAGCGCGCGCAGCGGTTCGGGAACTGGCCGAGAGCGGTGGCGACGTGCTCCTCGTCGGCACCGGCCTCACCATGGTCGATCTCGTTCTGTCGCTAGAGGCCGTCGGAAATCGGGGACGCATCGTCGCACTATCGAGGCGCGGGCTGATCCCGCGCAGTCACGCCGACTATGAACCTGCGCCGGTCGAGGCCGATGAGGTGCCGCATGATAGGGCTCGCGCAATTGCGCGCTGGCTGCGGAGGCGGAGTGCCCAATATGGCTGGCGGGCGGCGATCGACAGCCTTCGTCCGCACAGTCACGGCCTGTGGCAGAGCCTCAGCCCGGACGAGCAGCAGCGTTTCCTCAGGCATGCCCGTCCGTGGTGGGACGTCCACCGCCACCGAATCGCGCCCGAGGTCGCCGCGACCATCCACCGCTTGATCGGCGAGGGACGCCTGCAAATCATCGCCGGCAGGATTATCGCTGCCGAGGAGACGGAGAGCGGCATCGAGGTCGAGTTCCGCCGCAGGGGAGCGAGTGCCAGCCAGCACATGCGCTTCGCTTACGCGTTCAACTGCACCGGCCCGCTGCAATCGATCGAACGGACCCGCGACCCGCTGCTCCGCTCGCTGCTCGATAGCCGGCAAGCCCGGCCGGATCATCTCGGCATGGGGCTGGAGGTCAACGATAAATCCCGCGCCGGGGAACGTTTGTGGGCGCTCGGGCCTCTAACCAAGGGCCGATATTGGGAGATCATCGCGGTCCCCGATATTCGCGAGCAGGCGGCCGCGGTCGCCGAGGATATTGAGCGGGAGCTTCACGAATGACCCCTGATGACGAGCATGGCGATCCCGAAAACGGCGACCTGGTCGAAGCCGCCCCCGACGTGGAAGTACCGGCGGACGTCGCTGAAGCGGTTCGCACGCTGATCCGCTGGACCGGCGACGACCCCGACCGCGAGGGATTGCTCGATACACCTCGGCGGGTAGCGCGGGCATGGCGAGAATATGCCCAGGGCTATCAGGAAGACCCCGCGGTCCACCTCAGCCGCACCTTCGAGGAAGTCGGCGGCTACGACGAGATCGTGCTGCTCAAGGACATCCCTTTTCAGTCGCATTGCGAGCACCATATGGCGCCAATCATCGGCCGGGCCGCGATCGCGTATTTGCCGAAGAACAAGGTCGTCGGAATCAGCAAGCTCGCGCGCGTGCTCCATGGCTTTTCGCGACGGCTGCAGGTGCAGGAGCGGCTGACGGCGCAGGTCGCCGACGCGATCTGGCAGCATCTCCAACCCAAGGGCGTCGCCGTGGTGATCGAAGCGAGCCATGCCTGCATGACCGCTCGCGGCGTGCAGACGCCCGGCGTCATGATGACCACCAGCCGGATGATGGGCACGTTCCGCGAGGACGAACGGAGCCGCCGCGAAGTGCTCGCGCTGATGGGTTATTGAAGAAGGGGCGGCTCGTGCGCCGCCCCTGCCTCATTGTCAGGCGTGGCTATGCGTTTCCATGCCGTGCTTGAGCTGGCTCATCTGGTCGTGCCCGGAACGGACCGACTGATAGCAGCCTTCGACGACCGAGCGCGCCTCGCCGCTCAGCGTATCGGAATTCAGCGCAGTTTCGAACTTCTCCTTGAGATAGTCCTCGCCGCGCTCGACCTCGTTGATGATCGCCTGCTCGTCCTGACCAGTGATCGCGGCCTTGAGGTCCTCGAACCGTTGGTGGGTCTTGCCCATGAACGAGCCGCTGTCCTCGGGGTCGCCGCCGAGGCGGCGGACTTCGCTCCGCAGCTGCTCCACGACCTGCTGGCGCTCATTGGCGCGTTGGCGGAAGATCTCGGCAAAGCGGTCGTTTTCGATGTCCTTGGCCGAATTCTCATAGCCGGTGATGCTATCGATCGTGGTGGCGATCAGCGTGTTCAGAGTGCTGATCTCGTCCGAATGGTTATGGTCGGAATGGTCGGTCATACGCTTGCTCCATCTTCTGGGGGTTCGCGGTAAGAACGCCCGAAGCTTCGAGCCGATGCCGGCATTCGCCGTAAAATCTTCAGGCATCTGTCTCGAATTGCTGTCAGTCTGCCGTTCCGGGGAACCTGCGGCGAGTCGCCGGACCGAAGTTCGCGAAGGGGAAAATGGATGAAAGTGTCACGCGTCCTGACGAGTTCGGTCATCATGGCAACGGCATTGCTCGCCGGGGGCAGCGCAGCGGCCAAGAGCTACGATCTTCCGGCGACTCCGGCGACGGTGCAGTGGGGACATTATGATGCGACCTCCAAGCCGGCGCTTACCGTCAGGTCCGGCGACGTGGTGGTCGTCCACACTTTGCTCACCAACAGCCCGACCGGCCTTGAAAAGGCCGGAGTCGCTCCCGCCGCCGTCGAGCAGAGCCTGCGCGCCGTGTTCGACGGAGTGCCGCAGAGCGAGCGAGGCCCGGGCGGCCATATCTTGACCGGCCCGATTGCGGTCGAGGGCGCCGAGCCCGGCGACACGCTCGAGTTGCGGATCCTCAAGATCGATCTCGCCATTCCCTACGCCTACAACGGCTTTCGCTACGGCGTCGGGTTCCTGACCGACGACTTCGCTTATTCACGGGTCAAGATCGTGCCCCTGGACGCTCAGCACATGGTTGGCCATTTCGCCCCTGGCATCGAGGTTCCGCTGCACCCCTTCTTCGGAAGCATGGGCGTCGCGCCGCCGCTCGCCTTCGGCCGCTATGATTCGACCGCTCCGACGATCAGCGGCGGCAATATGGACGACAAGGCGCTGGTCGCGGGCACGAGCATCTTCTTCCCCGTCTATGCGCCCGGAGCGCTGCTCGAAGTCGGCGACGGCCATGCCGCGCAAGGCAATGGCGAAGTCGACATCACCGCGCTCGAAACCTCGCTGACCGGAACGCTCCAGCTCATCCTGCACAAGGGCGAGAAGTCCACCTACCCGCGGGCGGAGACGCCGACCGCTTACATCGCCATGGGCTTCGACGACGATCTCAGCCGCGCGACCCGGAAGGCCCTGACCAATATGCTCGACTTTCTCGTCAGCGAGAAAGGGATGAGCCGCGACGACGCCTATATGCTGATGAGCGTCGCCGGCGACGTGGAGGAAACCGAGCTCGTCGACCGCAACAAGGGCGTCCACGTCGTCCTGCCCAAGGCGCTGTTCACCGCAGCCCAGCCGCAGCGGTAGGAGCGGACGACGGGAGCCGCTGATCGCTGGACTTCTGCGGCGGGGAGGGAAGGGACTCGCGTCGGTCTGCCAACCTGAGTTAGGTTCAATTCGCCGGATCAGAAAGGTTCTCATGTTTCGGACAGTTTGCATGACTGCTGTTTCCGCGTCTCTCCTCTCCATAGCCAGCACGGCCGGCGCGCGGCCACTTCAACCCGTCAGTCCCTGGGACCTGGATTATGGCCAAACGCAATGCCTCGCCTCGCGGAATTATGGTGATGCGGCGAAGCCTACGACACTGGCAATCCGCCAATCTCCGAATGGGGAGACTTACGAGATCCTTCTGGTGCGACAAAACCCGCCGCCGGAATATGCCGAAGAGCAGGAGGGCAATGTCGATTTCGGGCACGGGCCGATCAAAGCCTGGTTGCTTCACTACCGCCCCACAACCGGCAAGCTCAACATCTATCAATTCCGGATTCCGGCGATTGAGATGACCCAGGCGCGGTCAGCTAACGCAGTTACCCTCAATATTCCGGGGGTCCCCGAGGTGACCTTTGAACTGGCTGCGATGCCGCAGTTGCTCGACGGACTGGATGCCTGCACCGCTGATCTGAAGCGTTACTGGAACATGGGTGGCGAGAAGAAGGGTTTGATCGCCAAGCCTGCAAGGGGCGACATTCGCGACGTTTTCAACTCCGGTGATTATCCCTCGGAGGCGCAGCATCGAGGACAGGAGGGGGATGCGCAGTACCTGCTGCTGGTCGACGAGAAAGGAAAGGTTGCGGGCTGCCAAGTCCTTCTCGCCAGCGGCGTGCCGGTGCTCGATGCAATGGGATGCGCCGTCATTCAAGAGAGGGCGAGTTTCACACCTGCTCTGGATTCCAGCGGCAGGCCGGTCCGCAGCGCGATCGTGACTCCCAAGGTCCGGTGGCGGCTCAGCGGCTAAGCGCCAACCCCCGGCAGATGCGTCGCGACCTTCTCCCATGGCAGGTTGAACCAGAATACCGCGAGGGGGACCATCACCGACAATGCCGCCATGCCGATCCCGAACTTGGTTGCGGGATGAACCTGGCCAAGCGTCCTGCGGTCCCAAAGCAGCAGCGGCACGAACAGCAGGAAACCGAGCAGCATCTGGATCGTGAAGCCGACAACCGTCGGCGGCGCAATCGGGAGCCGTCCGATCGACGGGCCCATCACCACCAGGATCGCGGCGCTCAGCATCAGGCGCTTGTGGGTCTGCACGTCGCGGCGCTTTTCCCATCCGTTCCACACCAGGACCGCGAACGGAATGATCGTCGCCAGCGGGACGATGGTCCAGGTCAGCGGGTCAGTGAACGGCGCCTGGTTCGCACGCGAGACCTGCCACACGGCGGTCAGGTACATGACCGGAACCATCAGGATCGCGAACAGCATCCCGAGCTTGCCGAGCTGCATGTGAACCGCGTGCTTGCGCGCCGAGATCAGCTGTGTCTGTGCGACGATCAGGGCCATCCAGGTGGTGAAGACCAGGCCGTGGAAGATCACCCAGGGCGGTAAGGTCGGGTTCGGCCGCGGAAAGGAGGGGACGATGCCCCTCAGATAGAAGCTCGGCGCGAAGCCGAGCAGCACGATGAACGCCAGGAACAGCGCCATGCGCGAATAGAATTTGCGTTCCGACGCTTTGCGGTCGGTACCCGATGCGACGACAGTTGCCATTGCTCACCCCCCGGGAAACGGCTGATAGGGCGCACCTTGATCGAAAAAGCCGTGCCGATCAACGATGTCTATGTGACGCTGGCGTAACTTGTTTCGTAGCAATAGACTGAACTGAATTCCCCCAAGAGGAGACGGACAATGCGCCACCTGAAAACCCTTGCTCTCGCGCTTACCCTTTCAACTGCTGCGGCTCCGGCAATGTCGGCCGCCAGCACGCCGACCATCGCGGCAGCGGTAGCGGCAACCGACCGGAGTCCCAACAACGTCAAACTGGACGCCGGCCGCAAGCCAGCCGAGGTGCTGCCGTTCCTCGGCCTGAAGTCGGGCATGCACGTCCTCGATCTGTTCGGGGCCAATGCCTATTGGGCCGAAATCACCTCGCCGGTGGTCGGCCCCAAAGGCCACGTGACCGTGTGGATGCCGACGCAATTCTATCGTCCCAAGACCAAGGAATCGTTCGATGCGTTCGCCGCCAAGCACCCGAATGTGTCGATCGTCACATCGCCGTTCGAAGCGCCCGACCTGCCCAAGAACTATGCGGACTTCGTCATCCTCAACGACAATTACCACGACACCTACTGGCAGAACGACAAGTTCGGCATTCCGAAGATGGATCCGAACGCCTTCCTGCAAGCGGTTTACGCGTCGATGAAGCCGGGCGCCGTCATCGGCGTGATCGACCATGTCGCCAATCCCAACAACGACACTCGGGCGACGGTGGACAAATACCATCGCATCGATCCGAACGTGGCCAAGGCCGACTTCAAGCGCGCCGGTTTCGTGTTCATGAAGAGCAGCGACCTTCTTCGGAACCCCGCCGACAAGCATGACGTCGAGGTCCACGATCCGGCGATCGCCGGGCATACCGATCGCTTCATCTTCGAGTTCCGGAAGCCGCGTTGAGCGACAAAGAGGCGACGGCGTCGCCTGAAATCCACGGCCCGAGGCCCTGGCTCGTCCTTGGAGCCCTCGTCGTCGGCCTCCTGCTCGGGATCGTGAGCCCCCACTGGACCGAGCCGTTGCGGTCCGGTGCGGCGGCCACGGCCTCGGTCGTCGGCGGGCTGTGGCTGAAGGCGCTCGAAATGACCGTCGTGCCGCTGATCGTCGGCCTGCTAGTCACCGGGATCGCGCAGAGCGCTGAGGCCGCGCGCGGAGGCCGCATCGCTGCGCGCGCGGTGCTCTGGATCGTCATCTTCTCGACGGCATCCGCGGTAATCGGAGCGGGGCTGATCCTGCTGTTCCTCCGCCTCGTTCCGCTTTCGGCATCGTCGGTGGATGCGCTTCGCTCGGCGATCGCCACCGCTCAGCCGATTCACGCTCAGGCGGCAGGCGGCAGCGTCGCCGGCTTCTTCAAGGATCTCGTGCCGGAAAACATCGTCTCGGCTGCGGCGAACTCCGACATCCTGCCGCTCGTCGTCGCGACCTTGTTGTTTGCGCTCGCTGTATCGCGCATCGCTCCACGCCGCCGCGCCAGCATGGTCGATTTTTTCGCCGCGCTGACCGACGCGTTCCTGGTCATTATCGGCTGGATCCTGATCGTCGCGCCGGTCGGGGTGCTGGCGCTGGCGTTCGGACTTGGCGCCGCGGCGGGTGGCGCAGCCTTCGCCGCGCTGGTCCACTATATCGCGCTCGTCTCGGCAGTCGGTTTGGTGATCACGATCGCAGCCTATCCGGTCGCTGTGATCGGCGGCCGCGTCCCGCTCGCCAGCTTTTCGCGCGCGATCCTGCCGCCCGAGGGAATCGCGATCTCGACGCGCTCCTCGCTCGCCTGCCTGCCGGCAATGCTCACCAGTGCACGGCAGATCGGTCTTCGCGGCGAAGTCGTCGACGTCACGCTGCCGATCGCCGTCGCATTGTTCCGCGCCACCGGCCCGGCAATGAACACCGCGGTTGCGATCTACGTCGCCTATGCCGTCGGCCTGCACCCAGGGACTGGCGCGATCGTCGCTGCGACCATGGTGGGTGCGGTGATGAGCTATCCCGCGATCAGCCTTCCGGGAGAGATCAGCTACATCAGCTCGATTGCGCCGATTGCGCTCGCGCTGGGCGCGCCGATTGCCCCGCTCGCGCTGCTGGTTGCGGTTGAAATGATCCCGGACATCATT
>DASUIB010000084.1:0-8115 GCA_036273235.1 Sphingomicrobium sp.
GAGGATTTCGAGCGCATGCGGGACCTCGGCTGCGATACGATCCAGGGCTATTTGTTCGGCAGGCCGCTCGCTTACGAACGCGCCAACCAGATGGTGCTCGGCCTGAGCGCGAGCAGGCTGGCGAGCTAGCTGCCGCTTTAACCGCGGCCGTCTTCCGTCTAGCCTCTCTCGCGACGCAGCTCGGGGGGAGCTTCCGGTGACGTTTTCCGGTCCACAAAGCCTGTTCAAATATCAGAGCGGCCGAGTCATCGCGCTCGGCCGCGTGATGCTCGCCTCGCTCTTCCTGCTTTCGATCTGGCTCGATCGCAGTCAGCCGGCGCAGGCGCCGGCGCAAACCTATGCGCTGCTGCTCTTCTACGTCCTGTTCGCGCTTGCGGTTGCAGCTTTGACGTGGCGCAACTGGTGGCTCGACGCACGCCTCGCCGCCCCCGCCCACGCCATCGACATGGCGGTGTTCACCGGCATCGTCTTCTCGACCAACGGCTACACCAGCCCATTCTTCCTCTTCTTCATCCTGCCGCTGCTTTCGGCCGCGATCCGCTGGGGCTGGCGGGAGACAATGTTGACCGCCACGGCGCTCGTGCTTCTTTATTTCACGGCCGGCCTGCTCGTCGCCGGCAGCCGGGTGTTCGAGCTGCAGCGCTTCATCGTCCGGAGCGGTCACCTCGTGATCCTCTCGGCAATCCTCATCTGGTTCGGAGTCCATCAGCAGTTCGCCCGGCTTTTCTTCGGGGTCGACGAGCTCGACCGACGGCTTGGCCGCGACGAGGATCCGCTCGTTCAAGCGCTGACATTCGCGGCCGAGGCCACGCGCGCCAAATCGGGCGCGCTGCTGCTCGCCCCGAGTGACGACCAGCACTTCACCGGCATCCGTCTTGCCGAGGGTCGCGCGCGGCCGGCGCGGCTGGAGCAATCGCCGATGCGCGAAGCCGTGCCGGTGGTGCTGTTCGATCTTCGCAACAACCGCTCGCTCAGCCGGCGGAGCGATGGATGGCACCGCCTCATCCCAGCGTCCAAGCTGCTCAACCTCGATGCATTGCGCGAGCTTGGAGCCACGCAGGGGCTGGTTTCCGAGATGCGCACCGGAACGCGGCGCGGATGGCTGCTACTGTGGGACATCCCCGATCTATCGGTCGACTTCCTCGACCTGGGTGTCGAGCTCGGCCGGGCCGCGGGCGCGCTGCTCGACCATGATGCATTGCTCTCTGCGATCGAGGAGGGCGCGGCCGCGCGCACGCGCCTGTCGCTCGCCCGCGACGTTCACGACAGCGTCGTGCAGTTCCTTGCAGGGGCCGCGTTTCGCGTCGAAGCCATCATGCGGGGCAGTCATGCCGACGGTCAGGTGAGATCGGATCTTGCCGAACTCAAACGGTTGTTGATTGAGGAGCAAGGCGAAATCCGTGCGTTCGTCTCGGCTCTCCGGCGCGATCGCGAGCTGGAGCTCGCCGAAGCGGTCGAGGAGCTGAAGGCCCTCGCCACGCGGCTGGGGCGGCAATGGTCGATCGACTGCCGGGTGGACGCAAGCAATGACGATGCCTCGATCCCGATCCGCATGCAGCTCGATCTCCAGCAGCTGCTCCGCGAAGCGGTCGCCAATGCGGTTCGGCACGGCCGGGCGAGCCGGATCGACGTGGATGTCGGCGTCGATCAAGGCCGGTTGCGGATGGAAGTGAAGGACAATGGGTCCGGCTTCCCGTCCGGCAATGGCGAATCGGCAATCCAGCCCTGGTCCTTGAAGGAGCGGGTCGATCGGGCTCACGGATCGCTCTCGCTCTTTTCCGAGCCCGGCTGTACGAACCTGGTGATTACGCTTCCGCTTACAGGTGCAGCAGCATGACGCGCGTCCTGGTTGCCGACGACCATCCGATGATTGCCGCAGCCTTGGACGTGCTGTTGCGCGGCACCGACTACAGGCTTGTCGGCCGCGCCCGTACCGCCCCCGAAGCGCTCGCCCAGATGCAGCGGCTGAAGCCGGACCTCATCCTGCTCGATGTTCACATGCCCGACGGCAGCGGCCTCGACGTTCTGCGCCAGCTTCGGGCCAAGCAAAAAGCTCCCGCGGTCGTGCTTCTGACGGCGGGACTGGACGACGCGCAGCTCCTTGCCGCAGACGGGCTCAATCCGGAAGGGATCGTTCTCAAGACCTCCGACCCTGCCCATCTGCTCGAATGCATGGATCAGGTGCGCGGCGGGCAAAGCTGGGTCGATCCGGAAATCGCCGAGCGAACGCGGCGGGCGAAAGAACGCGCTGCCAATGCACCCTCGCTCACGCCGCGCGAGCGCGAACTGGTCGAGCTGGTCCGCCAGGGCTTGAGAAACCGCGACATCGCGTCACAGCTCGGAGTCACCGAAGGCACGGTGAAGGTCTATCTGCACGCGATCTTCGACAAGGTCGGAGTGGAAAACCGGACCGAGCTTGCGATGCGCGCCGCCGAGCTGCTCGGCAAATAGGAACCGGCCGCTTCGGATCAGATCTGAAGCTGGCTGCCGAGCTCGACCACGCGGTTGGTCGGAAGCTTGAAGAACTCCATCGCGCTTTCGGAGCTCTTGAGCATCCACGCGAACAATTTCTCGCGCCACAGCGCCATGCCCGGCGCTTTCTTCGACGCGATGAGCTTCTGCCGGCCGAGGAAGAAGCTGGTGCTCATCATGTTGAACGGCTCGCCGCAGGTGGTGATGCCGGCGAGGTCGCGGGGGATGTCGACCTCCTGCATGAAGCCATAGTGCAGGACGACGCGGTAAAAGCCGTGCCCGGCGTCGCTCACTTCGATCCGCTTCTCCGGCGGCACGTGCGGCACCTCCTCGACCTTGACGTTGAGGATCAGCACCCGCTCGTGGAGCACCTGATTGTGCTTGAGATTATGGAGCAGCGCGGCCGGCACCGCATCGGCCGAGGTCGACAGGAACACCGAGGTCCCCCGCACACGGTGCACTGAAGCGGCGGTGGATTTGACGAATATCTCCAGTGGGAGCGCCGACTGCTGCAGCCGCTCGCGCATCAACGCGCGTCCCTTGGCCCAGGTGGTAAGGACGGTGAAGCTGATCGCTGCCACCAGCAACGGGAACCAGCCGCCATCGGGAATCTTGGTGATGTTCGACGCGAAATAGGCGCCGTCGACGATCAGGAAGAGAGTGGTGATCGCAATCGCGAGCCAGCGGTTCCAGCGCCACACGTAAAGCATCATCACGCCGAGCATCACCGAAGTGATCAGCATCGTTCCCGTCACCGCGATCCCATAGGCGGACGCGAGATTGCTTGAGGCGCGGAAGCCGATCACCAGGACGAGGACCATGATCAGCAGGCCCCAGTTGACCGCGGGAATGTAGATCTGGCCCGCGGCTTTCTCGCTCGTATGCTCGGTCCTCAGCCGCGGAAGGAAGCCGAGCTGCACCGCCTGGTGTGTGACCGAGAAGGCGCCCGAGATCACCGCCTGGCTGGCGATGATCGTCGCGATCGTCGCCAGGATCACGAGCGGCAGCCGAAGCGACTCCGGCGCGAGAAGATAGAAGGGATTGACCGCCGCATTCGGGTCGCTCAGCAGCAGGGCGCCCTGACCCATATAGTTCACGATCAGGCATGGATAGACGAGGACCAGCCAGGAGAAATTGATCGCCTTGCGTCCGAAATGCCCCATGTCGGCATATAAGGCTTCAGCGCCGGTCACGCACAGGAACACCGAGCCCAGCGCTAGAAAGGCGAGCTTCGGGTTGTCGATGAAGAACTTCAGCGCCCATGCGGGATTGACGATCCCGATGATGTCGGCGTGGCGCGCGATGTTCGGCACGCCCAGCGCCGCAAGCACCGCGAAATAGACCAGCATCACAGGCCCGAAAATGTTGCCGACCTTGGCCGTCCCGCGCGCCTGCACGAAGAAGAGCGCGATGAGAATGCCGATCGAGATCGGCACCACCAGGGGCTGGAGCGAAGATTGGACGATCTCCAGCCCCTCGACGGCCGAAAGGACCGAGATAGCCGGCGTAATCATCGCATCGCCGTAGAACAGGCAGGTCGCGAGCACGCCCATCATCACCAGGCTCGCGGTCCACTTCTTCTTGGCCTCGAGGTTGCGCGCGATCAGCGACAGAAGCGCGAACGAGCCGCCTTCGCCGCGATTGTCCGCGCGCATCGCGACGCTCACATATTTGAAGGTCACGATCATCATCAAAGTCCAGAAGATCAGGCTCAAGACGCCGAAGATGTGCAGCCGGTCCACCGCCAAAGGGTGCGGCCCGAGGAAGCTTTCCTTCATCGTGTAGAGCGGCGAGGTGCCGATATCGCCATAGACCACGCCAATCGCGCCCAGCATCAGCTTGGGCAGGCGCTCCTGGGGGCCGTGATGGGGCGCTGCCGGCGCCTCGACGAGATTGTCGGCGGTGATGTCGTGCACGGCCGCCGATGTGGGCGGCGCGCGCGTAAAGATTCTATGTGGATCGCGCACGAGCGCGTATAATCCGTGTGTGAGTTCAGCCTTGCCGATCTCGACGGACGCCGTGCGCGGAGGCACTTACGCGCCATGACCGACGTGCCCCCGATCGCCATCGTCGAGGAGCGCTCGCCGACCTCGATCGCGAGCGGCATGCAATCCTATGCCGTCGCCCTGGCGCTGGTCGCGCTGTCGACTCTGATCGGCCTTTGGATCGCGCCTCGCTGGGGCACCGCGGCGGTCGACATGATCTATCTTCCCGCCGTGCTTGCCGCAGCCGCACTGTGGGGCATCGGGCCGGGGCTGTTCGCCGGGATCGCCGCGGCGCTCGCCTACAATTTCTTCTTCACCGAGCCGGTCCACACCTTCCGGATGAACCGCGTCGCGGACGTGGTCACGGTCGTCGTCCTGCTGATCGTCGCGCTCGTCACCAGCCGCCTCGCGTCGGGAATTCGAAGTCAGGCGCAGCTCGCCGCGGCGCACGCCGACCGCAATGCGACGATCGCGGGCTTCGCGGGTAGGCTGCTGTCGTGCAGCGCCGAGGAGGACATCGCCCGGACCGCGTGCATCGAGCTTCGCCGCCTGTTCCACTGCAACGCGATGCTGGTCAGCGGACTTCCCGCTCCCGGGATCGTCGCCGCCGTTCCCAAGGGCAACCGGCTCACGCCGAGCGACATCGCCGCCGCGGCGCTGTGCATTGAAACCGGCGCGGCGGCGGGCCGTGGAACCTCACGGATGCAGCCGGCCGAATGGGTGTTCCACCCGGTCCGGTCGGCCGACTCGGTGCTTGCCGCAGCGGGACTGGCGCGGGATGACGGCGCACCGCCGACCGGCCCGGATCAGCTCCCGCTGCTGACCAACCTGCTCGATCAGCTGGCGCTTGCGCTCGAGCGCGCACGGCTTGAAAATCAGTCGCGCGAGTTCGCCGCCTTACGCGAGCGGGACCGGCTCCGCTCGACGCTGCTTTCGTCGATCGGCCAGGATTTGAGGCCGCGGATCGAGGCGATCGCCGCCTCCGCGCGCGAGCTGCGGCGAAGCGGGTCGGGCGACCGGGAGCTTGTGTCGGCGCTGGGATCGGAAGCGGCCGGTCTCGACCGGTACCTGTCCAACCTGCTCGAGCTGGAGCCGGCAACCGACCAGCAGCCGATCGAAGCCGGTCATGTCACAATCGATCTCTTCCAGCGCTCGGTTATGAAGGACGGCAAGACCGTCCATCTCACGCCCAAGGAGTTCACGGTTCTCGCCGAGCTCACGAAACACCCCGGACGGGTGCTCAGCCACGAGCATTTGCTTCGTACCGCGTGGGGACCGGCGCAGGAGGGTCAGACCGAATATCTACGGGTCGCGATCCGCTCGATCCGGCAGAAGCTCGAGCGCGAACCGTCGCACCCGCGCCTCATCATCAACGAACCGGGCGTCGGCTATCGCCTGATCGCCGGCTGAGCGTCCGTACAATATTACAGGGAAATCATTCGCGCGGTGCGTCGCGTCCGTCTAGGCCGTTGCCGTTCGGGAAGGAGCTCGCCGTGAAGCCTCTATTGTTCCTTGCAGCATTGGTTGCGTCTGCCGCAGCAGCGGCGCCTCAATACCACGTCGCAGACCGCCTTTCCGCGGGCGACGGCGGCTGGGACCTGCTGAGTGTCGCGCCCGCCGATCAGCGGCTTTACGTCGCGCATGGCGACGGCGTCACCGCCTTCGATCTTCGAACCGGCAAGGCGACCGACAAGATCGTCGCCGGCCAACGGGTCCACGCCGCCCTCGCGATTCCCGGCACGCACGACGTGCTTTCGACCAACGGCGAAACCAACAACGCTTATCTGTTCGACGGCCGCACCGGCCGAATCCGGGCGACGATCCCGACCGGCACCAAGCCCGACGCCGCGGCTTACGACCCGGCGACACGCACGCTGTGGATCATGAATCCCGGAAGCGGAGACATCACGGTCGTCGACCCTACGTCCGCGAAAGTCCTCGCCACGGTAGCGGTCGGCGGCTCGCTCGAAATGGGCGAAGCCGACGGGCGCGGCCGCATGTTCGTCAACGTCGAGGACAAGAATGAAGTCGCCGTCCTCGACACCCGCGCGCGCAAGCTCGTGCAGCACTTCCCGCTCGCCGGCTGCGACGGGCCGACAGGCATTGCCGTCGATGCTCGCGATCAGGAGATCGTCTCCGCTTGCGGCGGCAACGCCGTTGCGATCGTCTCCGCGCCCGATGGCCGTCAGATCGCGAAGCTGCCGATCGGCAAAGGCGCGGACGGGGCCGCTTACGATCCGGTTCATCGCGTCGCGCTCGTTCCCGGCGGGAGGGACGGCAATCTGGCCATCATAAGGTTGGGTTCGAAGCCGGCGGTCGTCGAGCAGGTTCCGACCGCGGTCAGCGCCCGCACCATTGCGGTCGATCCCTCGACCGGCCGCGCCTATCTGCCGTCGGCGGCGCTTGCTCCCGCTCCTGCGGGCGAGCGGCCGAAGGCGGTTCCAGGCACGTTCCGAGTGCTGGTGGTCGCGCCCTAGAAGAACAGGCCTAGCGACCCGTAGAAATGATAGCCGGCGCGGCGATCGGCCCAGGTCGGGCCGCCCGAGAAGAGCAGCGCGTAATGGTGTGACAGCTTGACGATCGTTCCGAGCCCCGCGCTCGTCTCGGCCGTTCCGTCGTCGGAGTCGCGCTGCTGCCATGCGACCTCACCGCCCACGGACACGCTTTTGGTCAGGTCCTGAGTGACTGCGAGCCCCGCTTGCCAGAAGTTGCGGTTGCGGGGGCCCGGATTGAGTTCGTACCCGCCCCCGCCGAATGCGCTCGTCCCTTCGGCGAAATCCTTTTGCGCCCAGAGCGGCAGCAGAAGCCGCGTCCTTTCATGGCTCGCGAGCGTGGACGTCGGCAGGAATGCGCGTGGGAAAACCGCCAGGGAAACACCCTCCTTCTCGTCGTTGAAAAAGCGGTATTTCGCGGCGAGCTCGACGTCGCCCGTGCCGGCGCGCCAGCCCTGCCCCGCCTCGTGCGACAGGCTTAGCGGCAGGGTCGCCGTCAGCTGCACGTCCTTCACCGGTCCGTAATTGAGGTCGACTCCGGCGTCGGCGTCCAGCGCGGAGCTGCGCCCTTCGCCGTCGGTGAAGACATAGATTTCCCAATGGCCGGTGTCCGTCGGGATGGGATCGTCGGTGAGATAGGGTGGCCCGGCGAAGGCGGGAGCCGCCGCGCCCAGCGCGAGCGCGGCCGCGAGACGGAGCTTCACGTTTGCGCTTCCGCCCCTCCCGGATGCCGCCCCGGCCGCTGCGGCAGGATCAGGATCAGCGCAATGATGACGATTACGAGCACCCCCGATGCCAGCGGGCGGCTCCATTCGAGGCCGCCTTTCGCGACTGGCTTATCCAGGAAATCGCCGACGGTCGCCCCGAGCGGGCGGGTGAGGATGAACGCCGCCCAGAAGAGGAACACGCGGTTCACCTTCCTGCTGGTGAAATAGAGGATGGCCAAAACCGCGAGCCCGGAGCCGAAGGCAAGCGCTCCGCCGCCATAGCCCAACCCCCATCCGCCTTCGGAAACATCGTCCGCTGCCCAGTCGCCGAGCGCGGTTCCGAGCGTCTGCGAAAAGGTGATCGTGATCCAGTAGAAAGTCTCTTCTTTGGGGCCGACGATGCGGTTGACGTCGACATGCCCCAAGGTCCGGTGCCAGGCGTAGAGCGAGCCCAGCACG
>DASUIB010000085.1:0-12188 GCA_036273235.1 Sphingomicrobium sp.
TGAAGGCCAGCGCGGGCGCGTCGAGCGCGGCCTCCAGCGCAGCCGGATCGCGGCGGACGATCCAGTCCAGCGAGCGCGTCACCGCAGCTTTGCCGCCGTCGCGCAGCACGTCATTCACCATAGGCCCCCAGGCGACCTCGATACCCGCCTTGTGCAAGCCGGCCTGAAGAAAGCCCGCGTCGCTATAGCCCAGATAGAGCTTGTCGCGCGCAGCGGCGGGCAGATCGGCAAGGATGGCCTCGGCGATCCGGTTGGAGCCATAGCCGCCGCGCGCGAACCACACCGCGTCCACCGCCGGGTCGACCATCACTTCTCGCAACGCCCGCAGCCGCGCTTCGTCCGGACCGGCGAAGTGGCCCTCGACGAGGAAGCATTGCGGGTGAATGACGAGCTCACAGTCGCCGCGCTCGGCGACAATCGCCTGCGCGCGCTCAGCCGCCTCGCGCTTCAACGGACAGCTCGGGGCGACGACGGCGATGCGCATGGGCAATGCTTAATTGGGAGAGGTTGGCTTCGGCAACGCGTGAGAACCGGTTCCACGCGTCATTGCTTGGCCGGGCTCGCCGGCGGAACGAGGTCGGGAAGCACGGCTTTGATCACTACGCTATCGGCTTTGTCGCCTCCCATGTCTTCGCCTGCGTTCGAAACCACCAAGACGCCCGATCGGAAGCGAGGGAACAGGACCACTTCCGCAAACCAATTGCCGTCCGAACCGGAGTGGGCGAGTGCGGGACCGGCTCGGCCGACGACGCTCGCCAAAATCCCCCAGCCCAATCCGTAACCGGAATCGCCCTGCGACGTCTGAACGAATCGATAGGTCTGCGGTCGAAGCACCCGCCCATGGCCCCGAGCACCGGCGAGTTGGTCGATACAGAACTTGGCCCAGTCGGAGAGCGATAGGTAGATATTCCCGGCCGGCGCGAAGAACAGCGGATTGAGGTCGGCGGCGGTGGCGGGATGGCCGTGCGAATGTCCGCTGGGCTGTCCCGGAGGGAGCGCGCCGAAACCCGCCGAGCCCATCCCAAGCGGCCCGAACAACTCTTCGCGCATCAAGCGCTCGTAGCTCCGGCCCGTCGCCCGCTCCGCCGCCGCGGCCGCGACCAGATATCCGGTATTGCTGTAGCTGAACGCCGATCCCGGCCGGCTGATCGGCGGATCCTTGAGTGCGAGTCGGAGATACGCGAGCCGCTGCTCGCGCGTCGTCTGGTGCGATTGGCCGATCAAGCCAAACTGCTTCTCGTCCGCCAGGTCGTGCGCGAGTCCCGCTCGATGGGACAGCAGCTGGACCAGAGTCACGCCGCGATATTCGGGACGGCCCGCGCGCGCGATCTCGGGCAGCATCTCATCCAACCGCTCGTTCCAGCGAAGCAGGCCGCGATCAACCAGCCGAGCGACCATGGTCGCGGTCATCGCCTTGGCGTCCGAGCCGATGATCCAGACATCCGACGGCTGGACGGGATCGGGACGGTCATTTCGCCGCATCCCGCGAACGGCGCTTCCTTCGACCTTGTCGTCCTTGATGAGCACGGCGCCGAGCGCGGGGACTTGCGGGTTCTCGGTCAAGGCACGGGACAGGGCTGAAGGCAGGTCCTGAGCACAGGCCGGCGCAGCACATGCGAACGCTGCCGCATACCCAAGGCCTCTGAAATAGCGCATCAATTACGTCCTATATACGCAGTGGCGGCACCATCCACTCGGCTCTGCAGATAGGCTGCCGAGGCAAGGTCCTGGACCACGTGTCCAAGCGATTTGTAGATCGTAATTTGGCTGGCGTTTTCGCGTCCTGTTATGCGGCCGGCAAGCACCTCGCCGATCTCGCCGACCACATGCGTGTCGTCGACGGCGCCAGCGTCGCGCGCGACCGCCAGCTCGGAACCCTGGGCGAGCACGCCCGGGCGGTAATCGGCGATGTAACGCGCCTCGGCAACGAGCGCGGTGTCGACCTCCACCGGCCCTAAATGGCTCGACCCGACGAGATTGATGTGAGTCCCCGGCTTCACCCACTCGCCAAAGAGGACCGGCTCGCGAGACGATGTCACCGTGCAAATCACGTCGGCGCGTTCGGTCGCTTCGCTGGCATCGGAAACGACCGTGATTTTCCGGTCGATTCGCTTGCTCATCCGGTCGGCGAACTTGCCCGTCTTTTCGGCCGAGCGGCCCCACAGAAGAATTTCGCGGAACCGCCGAACCAGCGGAACGGCATGCAGATGCGCTTCGGCTTGAATCCCGGTCCCGAAGATGGCGAGGACCTCGGCATCGGCGCGTGCGAGCGCATCGGTCGCGACGGCGGTCGCGCAAGCGGTGCGGATTTTTGTGATTTGCTCGGCGTCGGCGATGCAGCTGACGGCGCCCGTTGTTCCATCATAAGCGACGACAATGCCCTGGTGCCGAGTGCAGCCGGGCCGCTCGGGATCGGCGAACACGCTGACGAGCTTGGCGCCGAAGGTCGAAAGCGCCGCAAGCTCGCCGGGCATGGTCCCGAACATCTGGTTATCGCCGACCGTGAAGATCTGCCGCAGGGGTTGTGGCCGCTCGCCGCTCGACAGCGCGATCATCGCCCGCCGCACCGCCTCGATGCAGCCGGGATAGTCGAGCAGCTCCTCCACCTGGGCCGCGTCAAAGAAGCTGATGGTCATGGGCAGGCCCCTACTACAAGCTGCTCGTCGAGAGGAAGGCTGGCGCATGCGCGCGGGATGGTGCAGCTTCATCGCATCGAAGAGGGGGAATCATGAAAAGAAGCACCGCAGTCGCCATCGCCGCCGCAGCGCTTTTCGCAAGCTCCGCCGCGCCGCCGCCGGCAAGCTACAGCGTGCTGATCCGCAGCGGCACGATCTACGACGGGTCGGGCGGAAGGCCCTATGTCGGCGACGTGGCGCTCAAGGGCGACAAGATCGTCTATGTCGGGCCGCGCGCGCCTGGCCGCGCGGCGCGGGTGATCGACGCGCGCGGCAAGGCGGTCTCGCCCGGTTTCATCAACATGCTGAGCTGGGCGGTCGAGAGCCTGATCGCCGACGGGCGCGGGATGAGCGACACCTATCAGGGGGTCACGCTGGAGGTGTTCGGCGAGGGCGATTCGATGGGGCCGCTCAACGACGAGATGAAACGCAAGGCGCTTAGCCGAGAAGGCGACATCAAATATCCGATCCAATGGACCACGCTCGCCCAATATCTCGAATTCCTCCAGCGCAAGGGGGTCACTCCCAACGTCGCCTCCTTCGTCGGAGCGACGACCGTGCGCGTCCACGAGCTCGGCGAGAAGGACGTGCAGCCGACTCCGGCGCAGCTTCAGCGGATGCGCGCGCTGGTGCGGCAGGCGATGAAGGACGGCGCGCTCGGAGTCGGCTCGGCGCTGATCTACGCCCCTGCGACCTACGCAAGGACTCCCGAGCTGACGGCGCTCGCGAACGAAGCGGCCAAATGTCACGGCATGTACATCAGCCACATGCGCTCGGAAGGGAACAAGCTGCTCGAAGCGATCGACGAGCTGGTGACGATCAGCCGGAATTCCGGGGCACCGGCCGAAATCTACCACTTCAAGCAGGCCGGCAAGCCCAACTGGGACAAGATCGACGCCGCGATCGGACGGGTGAACGCGGCGCGGGCGCGCGGGCAGCGGATCACCGCCAACATGTACACTTACACCGCGGGCGCGACCGGGCTCGACGCGGCGATGCCGACCTGGGTCCAGAGCGGCGGGCTCGAAGCGTGGATCGCGCGGATGCAGGACCCGAAGGTCCGCGCCCGAGTGATCCAGGAAATGCGGACGCCGTCGAACGATTGGGAGAATCTGCTTCTGCTCTCCGGAGGGCCGCAGAACGTGCTTCTGGTCTCGTTCAAAAACCCGAAGCTCAAATATCTGACCGGCAAGACCCTGGCGGAGGTCGCGAAGATGCGCGGCAAGAGTCCCGAGGAAACGGCGATCGAGCTGGTGACCGAGGACGACAGCCGCGTCGGCACGATCTACTTCATCATGAGCGACGCGAACGTGAAGCGCGAGGTCGGCCTGCCGTGGATGAGCTTCGGGTCGGACGAAGCCTCGCCCGCGCCCGAGGGCGTGTTCCTGAAATCCCAATCGCACCCGCGCGCCTACGGCAATGTCGCCCGGCTGCTCGGCCATTTCGTTCGCGACGATCATGCGGCGACGCTTCAGGACGCGGTGCGGCGGCTGACTTCGCTCCCGGCGAGCAATATCGGTATCCGGCAGCGCGGCTGGCTGAAGCCCGGTTACTATGCCGACGTCGTCGTGTTCGACCCGGCGACGATCCAGGACCACGCGACCTACGCCAAGCCCGACCAGCTCGCGACGGGCGTGGACGACGTGTTCGTCAACGGCGTGCAGGTGATGAAGGACGGCAGGCACACGGGCGCGAAGCCGGGGCGGTTCCTGCGCGGGCCCGGGTGGACCGGGTGGCCGGGTGGAGGGGCGTGTAAGTGACAGTCGTCATCCCGCCCTTGGATTTCGATCAAAGCGGCACTTCGATTGGGCCGTTGAGCCGGGACCCGCCCTACTTCAACGCCGCTGCGCTAATGGCAGGAACGGGTGAAAGCTGACATTACGCTGGTGATGAAAGAATGGGGCTTTTAGGCAGTGGTAGATATCTTGCAGCGAAGCCCTCGATTGGTTTGAGCGCATAAGCCTGCGACCACAGCGTCACGACGTCCTGTCGGCCAATCGAATAGCCCAAGAAGTAATTCGCGTAAGCCCGAGCGTATTCCGATGCTTTTCGCCCCGGCCGGAACTCACCAGCGATGATCCGTTTATATATGTCCATCCGCTCTTGGGGTGGTCGGTGAGTCAGCACTAGCAACACGGTCCTGAATGCCATGTGCTCATCCGTGCGCAGCACATCGAGACTCATGGACTGATCGAAGTGAACCAGTGCCGCTTCATAGTCGCCTTTGTGATAAGCCGACACGGCTTTCAAGAAGGCGCGTGCGGCTCTCCATGTTCGCGGCTTCAGTAGATCAGTGATTCTCGTGTGCATGGATGCGGATCATGCATGTCATCCGAATGTCTGCAATGGGTTGAAGGCTGCCATTAGACAAAAGGCTGTCCTACAGGGCACTGTTTGTGCTTCACGCTGGCGGATGAGCCGGCGGATTCTCGCGAACCTGACAAAGCTGACATACCCCCCGCCTCGCGTTCGTGTGCGCGCAGGACCGCTGCAATTGCTGCGTTTCGACGCCCTCCCTCGCGCGCGCACGCGTTGAGGGCACAACTTTGGCAACTTCCGCAGCCGATTCCCCATCGTTCTGGCCAAGCCGCGCGGCAGCGAATAGGGCCGCGCCTTCAGGTTGTCTGGAGGAGTGGCTGTCCCCCGGTCATGATGGATCGGGGTTCCCTATGTCGGACCCTGGTTCGAGCGAGGGTCTCATGGCCTGCTTCCGACGGTTCGGCGGGTCCGTTAGGGAACTGCAGCACTGTATTGAAACATTAGTACACTTCGGTTATGCGGCACATTCCACACTGCGGTTGTAATTCGCAGACCCGCACGCATAAGGAGACTTCGCATGGCTTCAGCTGTTGAGACCGCCGCGCTCGTTACTCCGTCCACGCCGGTCGCTGAGGTTTCACTCGTCCGGCTCTATGTCATGCGTCTGATGTATCTGGTTCTGGCTCTCGGCATCGGCGCGCTGGTGCTGCCGACGCTGATCAAACACGGGGCGAGCACCGAAGGCCTTGAAACCTGTTTGCTTGGCGGCATCGGCGTGCTGGCGATCATCGGCTTGAGATACCCACTGCAGATGATACCACTGCTAATGTTTGAGTTCGTCTGGAAGGCGATGTGGGTTCTGGATTTCGGCTTGCCCAAGCTGTGGGCAAATCAATTGACACCGGACTTCGCGTACGACCTCAAGAGCACGATGGTAGGCGTGATTCTGATGCCGCTGGTCATTCCGTGGGGATATGTCTGGCACCACTATGTGCAGCGCACCGGAGACCGCTGGAAATAGTCACGGCGGGGCCTGCACTAAGGGCATAGAATCGTGCAAAGCTAGTGCCCGCAACCGGTCGAAAGCTGCCATTCCGTGAGGCCCGCAATTTTTTGCTGTCCTACAGGCTGCGCCTCGGTACATGACCTCGTCGATGGACATGAACGCGTTGGAAGACGCTCTATTCGCCTGTGCAAATTCGTCCCGTCACTGCGAACATTGGCGAACATTCGAGGAGATTGGCTCGCGCTTCGCATGAGGCTGGCAACCCCAACGGCAGCCAATAGGGCCGCCCGATGATCGATTCGCCGGTTTTCTTCAGCGGCATCGGGGGGAGCGGGATGTTGCCGCTTGCCTCGATCGTGCGGGCGTCGGGGGCGAAGGTTGCGGGGTCTGATCGCTCGCTCGACGCGGGGCGGACGCCGCACAAGTTCGATTATCTGCGCTCGCTCGGCATCCAGCTGTTCCCGCAGGACGGGTCGGGGCTTCAGCCGGGGATGACTCTGGTCACTTCGGCGGCGGTCGAGGAGACGGTGCCGGACGTGGTGCGCGCTCGCGAGCTTGGGCTGAAGCACCTGACCCGGCCGCAATTCCTCGCGCAGCTGCTCAACGCGGCTCAGCGCAGCATTGCGGTCGGCGGGACCAGCGGCAAATCGACGGTGACGGGGATGATCGGCTGGATCCTCCACGCCTGCCACCGTCAGCCGACGGTGATGAACGGCGCGGTGATGAAGAATTTCGTGACGCCTTCGGCGCCGTTCGCGAGCGCGCTGGTCGGCGATCCCGAGCTGTTCGTCAGCGAGGTCGACGAAAGCGACGGCTCGATCGCTCTCTATCGGCCGGAGATCGCGGTGCTGACCAACATCAGCCTCGGCCATAAGGAAATGAACGAGCTGAGGCAGCTGTTCGCGCATTTCCTCAACGCCTCGAGGAAGGCGGTGCTGAACCTCGACGATCCCGAGGTCCGGGCGCTCTCGGCGGCGGTGCCGGCGGACAGGGTGATCGGCTACGGCTTTGACAGCGCTCAGGCGCACTTCATGGGCAAGGACCTGAAGCTCGAGGCGGGCGGCGCCGCGTTCGCGGTCGAAGCCGAGGGCGAGCGGCACGAGGTGCGGCTGGCGGTGCCGGGCCGGCACAATGCGTCGAACGCGCTGGCGGCGATCGCGGCGACGCGGGCGCTTGGGGTGCCGGTCGCTGACGCCGCGGCCGCGCTCGCGCGGTTCGAGGGGCTTCGCAGGCGGTTGGAGACCGTGGGCGAGGCCGGCGGAGTGACCGTGATCGATGATTTTGCGCACAATCCCGACAAGATCGCCGCCTCGCTCGCGACGCTGCGGGCTCATCCCGGCCGGCTGCTGATCATGTTCCAGCCGCACGGCTACGGGCCGCTGGCGAAGATGGGCGAGCTGCTTGCGGACGCCTTCGCGCGCGGGATGGCCGCGGGCGACCGGCTCTACCTTCCCGACCCGGTCTACCAAGGCGGGACGGTCGAGCGGAAACGCGGCAGCGACTGGCTAGCCGAGCAGGTCGGAGCAAGCGCCGAGCACATCGCTGGCCGAGCGAGAATCGCCGACGCGCTGGTGGCCGAGGCCCGGCCAGGCGACCGCATCCTGATCATGGGCGCGCGCGACGACACGCTGATCGATTTCGCGCGGGAATTGGTCGAACGGCTTAATTCCTCCCCGGAACGGGGAGGGGAACCAGCGTAGCTGGTGGAGGGGTCGAGAGCGTTGAATCGACCCCTCCGTCAGCCTGCGGCTGCCACCTCCCCGTTCCGGGGAGGATTGAACAAGTTCAGCATGACGAGGGTTGGGAGTTCATGGCCAAACCCGGAACCGTCACCGGCTGGAAGCTGCCCGAAGTCGAGCGCGAGCTTCTGCTTCGGCAATTCCCGCCCAGATACGAGAATGTGGTCGCCGACCATGTGACCCTGCGCGTCGGAGCGACGCCCGAGACTCCGCTGCCGAAGAAACCGAACGACGCCCGCATCGTGGCCCGCGCGGACGACGGCAAGAGCCTCGAATGCCTGGTGGTCGAGATCGACGGCACGTTCGACCGGCCGGACGGATCGACCTACCACATCACCTGGTCGCTGGGACCGGGCCGCCGCGCCCGCGAGAGCAACGACCTGCTCCGCGACCACGGTTTCCATCCGCTGGAGGCTGCGATCCCCGTCGAGCTGGAGCCCGCCCGCTTCTGATGCCTGAACGACGGCTATTCCTCGACGCCGACGGCGTGCTCGCCGATTTCGACGACGGCGCTCGGCGGCTGCTCGGAATGACTCCGCGCGACTATGAGCGGAAGCACGGCCGCGGCGCGTTCTGGAAGCGGCTGGCGCAGGCGAAGAATTTCTACGGGACGCTGCCGGAAATGCCCGACGCGCGGCTGCTGTTCGACGCCGTCAAGCACCTCGAGCCAACGATCCTCACCGGGCTTCCGCTCGGGCGCTGGGCGGCGCCGCAGAAGATCGAATGGGCGGCCGAGCATTTCCCCGGCGTTCCGATCATCACCTGCATGGCGAGCGACAAGCACAAGCATATGCATGCGGGAGACGTTCTGGTCGACGATCGCGAGAACCACCGAGCCGCTTACGAAGCGGCCGGCGTGATGTTCGTGCACCACAAGAACGCCGAGGACAGCCTCCGGCAGCTCGCGAAAATATTCCCGTCGGTGAAAGTGCCGGCTTAGGCGGCGGCCTTGAGGTCGACCTTCTCGACCCATTCGGGCCAGAACACCGGCTCTCGGCTCGACCAGCCGGGCGCGGTCGCGGCGCTCTCGCTGATCGACTGGAGCAGGATCCGGCGGCGGTCCGGGTGAAGGTGCGGAAGCGCCGCGGCGGCGCAGAAAGCCGCGGGCAGCCACGGCCGCGACGCCGCGCCGATCAGCCGCTCGTAAAGGAAGCGATAGGCCGCGAAGTTGGGCAGCCGGTCCTGGCCGAGGTCGAAGGCCGAAAGGGTGATGAGCATGCCGATGAACGGCTCGATCATGTCGAGGCCGCTGTCGTCCGGCACCTGCAGGCGCAGATGATCGAGCTGCTTGTAGAGCCGGGCCTGGGCGCGGATCGATGCAGCCTCGCCTTCGTCGCGGGCCCAGCATTCGATCGCGTCACGCCGGCCATAAGCCACATCGAGCGATCTGCGGATGTAGCGCTGCGTCGCTTTCGGGAAGCCCGCAAACTCCTTCATCTCCGAGATCAGCATCGCGCCGCTTGCCGGCTGGCTGGTCCGCGTAATCATGAACCCGACTCCTCTTTCCCAGGCGGGATCATGCGGCTGATATGGTTGCGAGATTCTTAACCACAGTCCCACCCCCCATTCATATTGAATCAGAGGGGAGTCAGTGCGTCTAGGCTAGAAATTGACCCGGACCGGGAAAACTGTGGATTGTTGATTTATTGCAACGGCGATGCGCTTTTGTGACGCTAATGTAACTAAGACCGCCTGATTATTCCGGAAAGCTCGACGATGGTGCCGGCTCATCCGAGCCGCCGGGCTGGGCGGAGGCCGGGGGGTCGGATGCATCCATGGACTCGTCGCTGCCGACGTCCGCCTTCAGGTTGGGATCGCCCGGGTTGCGCTTGAGCTCGCGCTCGAGATCGCGTTCCGGCGGGGCCGAATGCACGGCCGGCGGCGGCTTGTCCTGCTTGGACTCGTTCACAGGCGCGTCTCCATGGCCTACCATTGCCCGTCTGTAACGAGCGCGACGCGCGCCGCGTTCCGCAACGCGCCGCGTTTCGACCGGCAGCGGCGGCGCTTCTGCCAACGGGCAAAGGGCGGTTTGCCGAATTGGCGTTTTGGGACATGGAGATAGTGATGTTCATGACGCCCGCACCCGTGGTCCGCAGCCGGTTCGAGGACTGGCCGCTCGCGGTCAAATCGATCCTCGGATTCTGGTTCTTCTATTTTCTGACGGTCGTCGCGCGCGCCGTCTTGGGCCACGACTGGGCCACAGTGCTCGAGAACAAGGCCGTGACGATCTCGGTCGGCGTCGTCCTGACGTTCGGGGTCTATGGCGCGATCAGGCTGTTCGCGGATGAGGCCGGCCTTCGCCGTCAGGCGCTGATCGCCGGAATCTTCTCCTTTGTCGCCGCCGCGGCGCTCGCCGGCTTCCTCATTGCCGCCGATCGCTACGAGGACAAGCCGCACGACGAATTCCAATATGTGTCGAAGGAAGGCTATCAAGTCACCGAAGTCGGCGACGAAACCAGGATCGAGCGCCCCAATGCTTCGCCGCTCGTCGTAAGCTATCCCAACGTCAGCGAACTGCCAGTCTATGAGCAATTCCGGATCGCCGCCGACGCCATGGTCGTGTGGCTGTTCTTTTTCGCCGCGTGGAGCGCCTATTATCTCGCCACGCAAGCGCAGGCCCAGGTGCTCAAGGCTCAGCGGCGGGCCGCGGAAGCCGAAGGGGCGGCGCAGTCGGCGCAGCTCCAGGCGCTTCGCTATCAGATCAATCCGCACTTCCTGTTCAATACGCTGAACTCGCTGTCGTCGCTGGTGATGACCGGGCGCAGCGATCGCGCCGAAGCGATGTTGCTCGCTTTGTCCACCTTCTTCCGCACCAGCCTTTCGCTCGATCCCGCAGCGAATGTGACCCTGGCCGAGGAGATCGATCTCCAGCGCCTGTATCTCGACATTGAGAAGGCCCGTTTCCCCGACCGGCTGCATGTCGAAATCGATGTGCCGCAGGAGCTGGAGCAGGCGCGGCTTCCGGCGCTGCTGCTTCAGCCGATCGTCGAAAATGCGATCAAATATGGAGTGTCCAAGAGCCGCAAGGCGGTCGTGCTCCGGATCGAGGCGCGCCATCTCGACGACCACCGAATGGTTTTGGAAATCAGCAACCGGCTGAAGAACGGCGGCCGCGAGCAGCTTCCGGCCGCCACTCACGAAGGCACGGGCCTGGGGCTCGCCAACGTCTGCCAGCGGCTCGACGCGCGCTTCGGCAGCCGAGCGACCTGCCGGTTCGGAGCCATGACCGGCGGCGGGTTCAAGGTGTCGATCACGATGCCGGTCGACGTGAATGGCTGAGGAAAAACCGCTCCGCGTGCTCATCGCGGACGATGAGCCGCTCGCAGCCGAACGGCTGCAGCTGCTGCTCGCCCGCGCGGATGGAGCGCAGCTTGTCGGCACCGCGAGCGACGGCGACTCGGCAATTCACCTGACCGAAGCGCTGCACCCGGACCTGCTGTTGCTCGACATTGCGATGCCGGGGCTCGATGGAATTGCGGTGGCGCGGGCGCTTGCAGGGCAGAACCCGTCGCCAGCCGTCGTGTTCGTAACCGCGTTCGACCATTTCGCCGTCGCCGCGTTCGAGGTCGAAGCGGTCGATTATCTGATGAAGCCGGTCGAACCTGGACGGCTGCAGCGCGCGCTCGATCGAGCCCGCGCCTATCTGCGCACACGAACCGGTCAGCCCCAGCCGGGGAAGACGTCCCAGTGGCTCGAGGAATTCTGGGCATCCGACCTTTCGGGACTCGTGCGGATCGCCGCGCAGGACGTCGACCGGGTTTCGGCCGAACGCGATTACATGCGGCTCCACGTCGGCCGGCGCAGCTGGCTGATCCACCATTCGATGGCGGCGCTCGAGGAGGGGTTGAACCCGGAGCTGTTCGTTCGGCTTCACCGGTCCGCGATCGTCCGCAAAGACTTCATCGCCGGCTTCACCCGCAATCAGTCAGGACGCTGGATCGCCCGCCTGTCCGACGGGACCGAGCAGGCGGTCGGCCGGCTTTATTCGGACCAGGTCCGCGCTATCGCCGGCCGCTAGGCAGCAGCGGCCATCTGCGGTCCGGCGAGCGGATGCGCCATCGAGGTCGTCGGAATCAGCAGCATCGAAGCGGCAACCAAGGCAGCGAGCGCGCACAAGGTCTTCAACATCTCGCATCTCCCTTTTTGCGACCTGGGGACCGTCGCGTCACCGGCTATGCGCGCCTGAGATGAGATCGTCGCCCGGCGATCGATGACGGCCAAAGGATTGTCGGCGGGCCGACAAAGAACGTTGGCGGGCAGCCGAATCGACGAACGGGGGTCAGCCGGCGTTCAGCTTTCCGGCGTCCGCACCGAGCGATCGACGACGGCAGTCAGGGCAACGTCGCCGCAGACATTCCCGAGCGTACGAATGATGTCCGGGATCATTTCAACCGCAACCAGCAGCGCGAGCGGGGCAATCGGCGCGCCCAGCGCGAGCGCAATCGGCGCAATCGAGCTGATGTAGCTGATCTCTCCCGGAAGGCTGATCGCGGGATAGCTCATCACCGC
>DASUIB010000086.1:0-6898 GCA_036273235.1 Sphingomicrobium sp.
CAGCCGAGCCGGTGCAGAGTCGCATTGCTGGTCCACGCGCCCTCGCGCTCGCGCCAATCGCGGCCGCCGAGCACGGCCAGCAGTCGCTCGGCGATATGCCCAAGCGAATTGGCGGCATCGGCTTCGCTCGCCGGCGGCTCCAGCCCGACCGCCCGGCTCAGCCCCGCAACCGTCGGCACCGCGAACCGCGCGGGATGGATGAACGCGAACAGCTCGAGGAGAGCGAGTCCGCTGAGCTCGGGATAGCCGAGCCGCTGCCCGACCAGCGGCGCATTCAAGATGATGTGCGGAGTCTCCGCCGCGCGCGCGATCGCTTCCCCCCGGCTCGCCTCCCGAACCTCACCCTCGCCGCTCGCCAGCCAGATTCCGGCGTGGGTTGCGTGGACCGAAGGAAGAGGCAAAGGAGCTGCCATCCGCAGACCCTGCCGCGACAAGAACAGAAGAGCAACGGATTTGGACGCCGAAACGCTTCGAAATGCCGCAATGGCCTCGAAAGCCTGGCCGTACGAGGAGGCGCGCAAGCTTCTGAAGCGCTGGCCAGACGGCAAGCCGGCGGGCAGTCCGGTGATCTTCGAGACCGGCTACGGCCCCTCCGGCCTGCCGCACATCGGCACGTTCAACGAGGTTGCGCGGACCAGCTTCGTCCGCAACGCCTATGAGGAGCTGACCGCCAAAAACGGCAGCCATGCGGCGACGCGGCTGATCGCCTTCAGCGACGACATGGACGGGCTTCGAAAGGTCCCCGACAACGTCCCGAACCAGGCGCTGCTCGAGGAAAATCTCGGGAAGCCGCTGACCCGGATACCCGACCCGTTCGGCGAATATCCGAGCTTCGCGCATCACAATAATGCGATGCTCCAGCGCTTCCTCGACCGCTTCGGCTTCGACTACGAATTC
Organism: Sphingomicrobium sp.; assembly: GCA_036273235.1. GTDB lineage: Bacteria > Pseudomonadota > Alphaproteobacteria > Sphingomonadales > Sphingomonadaceae > Sphingomicrobium. Next base: position 898 of record DASUIB010000086.1, read on the forward strand.
CTGTCGGCGACCGATTGCTACACGAGCGGCCGCTTCGACGACATTGTTCGGAGGGTGCTTCACGCATTCGAGGCGATCATGGGCGTGATGCTTCCGACGCTCCGCGAAGACCGCCGCAAGACCTATTCGCCCGTCCTCCCGATCTCGCCCTCGACCGGCCGCGTGCTGCAGGTGCCGGTCGAGGTGATCGACGCCGAAGCCGGGCTCATCGCCTTCGACGACGAGGACGGCGGCCGAATCCACCAGTCGGCGTTCGGCGGCGCGGCCAAGCTGCAGTGGAAGGTCGACTGGGCGGCGCGCTGGGTCGCGCTCGGGGTCGATTATGAGATGGCCGGCAAGGACCTGATCGACAGCGTCATCCAGTCTGGCAAGATCGCCCGCATCCTAGGCGGCCGCCCGCCGGAGGGCTTCAACTACGAGATGTTCCTCGACGAGAAGGGCGAGAAGATCTCCAAATCGAAAGGCAACGGCCTCAGCCTCGAGGAATGGCTACGCTACGGAAGCGAGCCGAGCCTCGCCTTCTACATCTACCGCGAGCCCAAGCGCGCGAAGAGCCTCCACATCGGCGTGATCCCGCGCGCGGTCGACGAATATTGGCAGTCCCTGGGGCAGTATCCCGGACAGCCGGTCGAGCAAAAGCTCGGCAATCCGGTGCACCACATCCATCGCGGAAAGGTGCCAGAGAAGGCGCTGCCGGTGACCTATGGCCTTCTGCTCAACTTGGCCAGCCTGCCCGGGGTGGCGGACAAGCAAACCGCGTGGAAGTTCGTGCAGCGCTACGCGTCCGGCACTTCGCCGGACAGCGATCCTGAGCTCGACGAGCTGATCGGCCTCGCCGTCAACTATGCGCGCGATTTCGTCGTCCCGACGCTGAAGCGCCGAGCGCCGATTTCGGAAGAGGCCGAGGCGCTCCGCGATCTCGATTCGGAATTGGCAAATTTGCCGAACGGCGCGTCCGCCGAGGACATCCAGACCCGGGTCTTCGAAGTCGGCAAAAAGCATTACGGCAAAGAGAACCTGCGCGCATGGTTCCAGGCGCTCTACGAAACCCTCCTCGGCTCCAGCCAAGGCCCGCGCATGGGCAGCTTCATCGCCCTCTACGGCATCGACAACAGCCGCAAGCTGATCGCCGAGGCGATCAGTCCGAACGAGGACCGCCAAATGTCCTCACATAATGAGCCGGGCTGACGCCGTAGCGGCGTTCGAACGCGCGGCGGTACACGTCTGCGCTGCGGTATCCGACCGAATGGGCGACGCTCTCGATTGAGCGACCGGACTGGAGAAGCCGCTCGCGCGCCTGTTCCAATCTCAGGCTTTCGACATAACGAGCTGGGGTTTCGCCGAACGTCTCGCGAAACACGCGTGCGAAGTGGCGCGCACCCATGCCCGCGCGAGCGGCCAAGCTGGCGACAGACAGGTTCTCCGGAAGGTGTCCCGGGAGCCAATCGGCCAGCCGGCGCAGCCGCCCGATCGAACGAACTTGGAAGCGCAGCGGCTCGGAATATTGGAGCTGGTCGCCGGGTCTTTTGAGATAAACGACCATCTCGCGCGCGATCTCCAGCGCAAGGGCCGCGCCGTGGTCCTGCTCGACCAGCGCGAGGCAAAGGTCGATGCCGGCCGTGATGCCGGCGCTCGTGAAGAAAGGCGGGTCCTCATGGTAGAGCCTAGCGGCATCGATCCGTACCTTGGGAAAGCGCTGCGCGGCATCCTCGGCGTGGTTCCAGTGCGTTGTGGCAGTGCGCCCGTCGAGCAGCCCCGCCGCCGCAACCCCGTAGAGGCCGGTACAGACCGACACGACCCGCCGCGCTTCGGCCGCGTGAGTCACCAGCCACGCCGCGACCGTCGCATTCGTTTCCTTGGAGCGCAGTCCCGGGCCGCCAGGGACGACGATCGCATCGAAGCTGCCGGCGTCCTCGAACGGCAGCTCGGCATTGAAGGAAAAGCCGCTGTCCGCCCTGATCGGCCGGCCGACCTCTCCAATTACCACGATCTGATAGAGCGGCCGCCCGCTCAACTGGTTGGCGGTCGCGAAGACTTCGAACGGGCCGACGAGGTCGAGCAAGGTGACTCCGTCGAATGCGAAGAAACCGATACGTCTCGTTCCAATTGTCGGCGTGTCTTGCATGGATTGACCGTATCACAGCCGATTCGCGAGAAACATGAAGGTGCACATGTTCGTCGAATTGGCAGGAATCATCGGAAGCAGGTCATTTTATCACTTCGCCCGCAGCAGTAGGGCTGCATCGTTGGGCCGATTTCGGGAGGGTTCATGAGAGTGAACATTGTTGTGCTGCTTGCAGCCACCGCATTCGCGACAGCGCCGGCCATTGCTTTCACTCAACCGGGACCCATGCCGATGGCGCCTGGAGCTCCGCCAGGCCGCATCCCTGCGCCCGGCGGCGAGGTCATCATTGGCGACAAATATGACGGCCTCGCCTATGCCCGCGAGAGCTTTGCGCCAGTCCGGCGATCGGGCGATTTGCTGTTCATTTCGGGCATCATCGTTGCACGCCGATCCGGCGAGGGCACGGACGTCGAATCGTTCAAGAACGAGGTTCGGCGTACCTTCCGCCGCATCCAGCATGAGCTGGAATCCGCGGGCGCGAGCTTCGACGACGTCGTCATGATCAACAGCTACCACGTGTGGAGCGGCCCCGACTTTGCCGGCACCAAGGAAGAGCAGTTCGAAGCGTTCAACCAGGTGAAGCAGGAATTCATGCATGGACCTCATCCCGCCTGGACCGCGGTAGGCTCGACCGGCCTGCTCGGCACCGGCGGAATCGTGGAGGTCCAGGTGATCGCGCACGCGTCCGGATCGAAAGGCCGATAAGCGCCAAGTTGCAGCGACCAGTGTGGGCTGGCTCAGCTGGGCTAAGCGAAATTTGTGGGGAGCGGAGAAGTCACATGATGAACTCGATGGTGCGGCTTGCGATTGCGTTGCTTCTGTGTCTGCCGCTTACCGCAGCAGCGGCGCCTGCGGCCGAAAGCCCACCAGCCCGGCCAACCGTGGCGATCCTTTTATTCAACGGGGTGGAGATCATCGATTATTCGGGACCCTATGAGGTCTTCGGCGCTGCCGGCTACGACGTCTACACGGTCGGCCGCACCAAAGCGCCAGTCACCACCGCGATGGGACTGACGGTGGTTCCCAAATATGATTTCTCCGATGTCCCTCACGCAGACATCGTGCTGGTGCCCGGCGGAAGGATCACTGAGCCGCGTGGCGACGTTCAAACGCTCGACTGGATCCGGCAGATGACCGCGTCCGCGAAACATACGCTCTCGGTTTGCAACGGCGCGATCATCCTCGCCGATGCTGGGCTGCTCGACGGGCTCTCCGCGACGACGACCGACGGCTGGATCCCGCGAATGCGAAAGGCCTATCCCAAGATTCATGTCGTCGACGACCAGCGCTTCGTTGACAACGGCAAGATCATCACGACCGCGGGTCTGTCGGCGGGCATCGATGGAGCGCTTCACGTGGTCGAGGTAACCAGCGGCAAATCCGATGCGCAGCAGGTTGCGCTGGGCCTGGAATATAATTGGCAGCCTGACCGTCCCTTCGCTCGAGCGGCGCTCGCCGATAAACAATTCCCGGATTTCGATTTGAAGCCGGTCGGGGATTGGAAGATTTCCGACACGGCCGGTGATCGAGCCCATTGGCGCATCGCGTTCGACGGCGGCAAAGGCAGGGACGCGGCACAGGTCATGAACTACGTCGCCGATCGCCTGCAGGCCGACGGCAAGTGGAACCGGGTTCCGGTGAGTGGCGGCGGCAATCTCAGCAGCCGCTGGACATTCACGGGCCGCGATGGCCAGCCGTGGGCTGGCGACGTCACCATCGAGCCGCTGAAAAGTGACTCAGGCGATTACCGGATCATCTTCGCCATTGCCCGCAAATCCCAGAGTCGTTTCGATCGCCAAGGTGACTGAGTTGAGGCTAACCGCCTTCTCTCTGATGCTGTTGCTGTTCGCAACACTGCTCGCGGCCCCTGCAACGGCCAAGCCGCTCTTTCGCGACTGCGCCGACTGTCCTTTGATGCGGGTGCTGCCGCCGGGCAGCTTCTTGATGGGCGCGCCGGACCAGGAAGCGGAGCGCCAGGCGGCGGAAGGTCCTCAGCATGAGGTGACGATTCCCCGCCCGTTCGCCATCGGCGTCTATGATGTGACGCGAGCTCAGTTCGCGACCTTTGCCCGTGAGACAGGCTATGCCAGCGATCCCAAGTGCGACTGGCGCTCCCCCAAGGCGCGCGGCCAGCCGATTGGCCAGACCGACCAAGACCCGGTGGTCTGCGTCAGCTTCGGTGACGCCGAAGCCTACGTCAAATGGCTATCGTCAAAGTCCGGCCATTCCTATCGCCTGCCCTCTGAAGCAGAATGGGAATATGCCGCCCGAGCGGGAGCGCGCACGCCGCGGCCGTGGGGAAATGCGAACGCGCGAGACTTCGCTAATTACGGCGCCGACCGATGCTGCGCCGCATTGGCGGCCGGCCGCGACCGCTGGCTCTACACCTCGCCGGTCGGCTCCTTTCGCCCGAATGCATTCGGGCTCTACGACATGCTCGGCAACGTCTGGCAGCGAACCGAGGATTGCGGTCATGAAAATTATTCAGGCGCACCTCGGGACGGCTCCGCCTGGGTCACTGGCGGCGATTGCACCACACGCATCGTGCGTGGTGGCGCATGGTTCTCCTCGCTGGACCAGCTGAGGTCGGCGACTCGCGCAGCGGATCCGGCCGAGTTCCGCAAGAACGATATCGGCTTTCGTGTAGCGCGTTCGCTTTAGCGCCTCGCGGCCGCCCAGCCATCGATCTTCTTCTCGAGGATCGGCAGCGGCAGCGCGCCGGTGTCGAGCACCTGGGCGTGGAAGTCGCGGATGTCGAATTTGGGGCCGAGCTTCGCCTTCGCCTGGTCGCGAAGCCGGCTGATCGTAAGCTGGCCGATCTTGTAAGCGAGCGCCTGGCTCGGAATGGCGATGTAGCGTTCGACCTCGGCGGTCGCGTCGGTCACCGACTCCCCTGAATTGTCGAGCATATATTTGATCGACTGATCGCGCGTCCAACCCTTGGAATGGATGCCGGTGTCGACCACCAGCCGCATCGCGCGCAGCATCTCGTCGTTCAAATTGCCGAACCGCTGATAGGGGTCGGTGTACATGCCCATCGGATAGCCGAGCGACTCGGCATAAAGCGCCCACCCTTCGACATAGGCCGTATTGCCGCCGAAACGCATGAATGCCGGCAGGTTCGGATTCTCCTGCGCGAGGCTGATCTGGAAATGATGCCCCGGCTCGCCCTCGTGCATGAAGAGGGTGGTTTCCTCCCAGGTGCTTCGTGACGGCAAATTGTAGGCGTTAAAATAGAAGGTGCCGGGCCGCGAACCATCGGGTGTTCCCTGATCGTAGCTTCCCCCCGCCTCGAACTTCTCGCGGTACGCGGGATAGGGCCGGATCACGAGCCCGGCCTTCGGAGTCTTGGAGAAGAACAAGGGCACCTTCGCCTCGACCTTGCGCTTCACCGCCTCGAACCCCTGCTCGAGCTCTTCCTTGCTCTTCGGCTGGAACTTGGGGCTGGTCCGCATATAATCGAAGAACTGGTGCAGCGTGCCCTTGAAGCCGACCTGGCGCTGCACGTCCTCGAATTCCTTCGTGATTCGCGCCACCTCGTTCAGGCCCAGCTGATGCACCTGTGCGGGATTGAGCGGCTCGGTCGTCGTGGATTCGATCAGGTAGCGGTAATATTTGTCGCCGCCCTTCATATACATGAGGCCGGCGCCCTCGCGCGCATGGGCGAGATAGTCGTTGGCGAGGAAATCGCGCATCCGCTGAAGCGCCGGGTAAACGGTGGTGGTCAGCGACTCCCGATATTCGCTCGTCAGCCGCGCCCGGTCGGCGGGCGCGATCGAGGCCGGGAAGTTCTGGATCGGCCCCCAATAAGGCGAGTCCTCGGGCTTCAGCTTCAGCTGGTTGTCGAGCTGCTCGATCATGTTGCGGACCGTCAGC
>DASUIB010000087.1:0-7425 GCA_036273235.1 Sphingomicrobium sp.
ACTTCGCGGATCTTGTCCTTGGGGATCTGCATCGTCTCGATCCGCGGCGCGTGGACGCTGAGCTCGCCGCGGACTTCGCCGAGCGCTTTCGCCATTTCGCCGAGGATGTGGGCGCGGCCGTCCTTCGCCTGGGCGAGCGCCTGCTTCATGATCTCCTCGGTGATCCCGGCGACCTTGATGTCCATCTGCAGCGAGGTCACGCCCTCGGAAGTGCCGGCGACCTTGAAGTCCATGTCGCCGAGATGATCCTCGTCGCCGAGGATGTCGCTGATCACCGCGAAGTCCCTGCCTTCGAGGATCAGGCCCATGGCGATTCCCGCGACCGGACGCTTCAAGGGGACGCCGGCGTCCATCAGCGCGAGGCTTCCGCCGCACACCGTCGCCATCGAGCTCGAGCCGTTGGATTCGGTGATGTCGGAGAGGACCCGGATCGTATAGGGGAACTCCTCCGCGCCCGGCAGCATCGGGCGGAGCGCTCGCCAGGCGAGCTTGCCGTGGCCGGTCTCGCGCCGCGACGGAGCGCCGAAACGCCCGACTTCGCCGACCGAATAAGGCGGGAAATTATAGTGGAGCATGAAGCGGGAGTAGGAGAGGCCCTCCAGCCCGTCGATCATCTGCTCCGATTCCTTGGTGCCGAGCGTGGTCGAGACGATCGCCTGGGTCTCGCCGCGGGTGAACAAAGCCGAGCCGTGGGTGCGCGGCAGGAAGCCGACGCTGATCTCGATCGGGCGCACGGTCTTGGTGTCGCGGCCGTCGATCCGGCGGCCTTCCTTGAGGATGGCGCCGCGGACGATGTCGGCCTCGACCGACTTCACCAGCTTGGCGGCGACGAGCTGCTGCTGCGGGTCGCTTTCGGCGAACGCTTCGGCGGCCTTGGCGCGGGCCTCGGCGAGCGCGGTCTGGCGCTCCTGCTTGTTGGTGAGCTTGTAGGCCGCCTCGACGTCCTTGCCGATGAGGTCCTTGAGCTGCTTCTTGATCGCGGCCTTGTCGGTGCTCTGTGAGAGCTCCCAAGGCTCCTTCGCGGCCTGCTCAGCGAGCTTGATGATCGCTTCGATCACTTGTCTGCTTTCGCGGTGCGCGAACATGACGGCGCCGAGCATCTGCTCTTCCGACAGCTCCTTGGCTTCGGATTCGACCATCATCACGGCGTTGCGGGTTCCGGCGACGACGAGGTCGAGGTCGCTCTCGGCGATCTGCGACTGGCTAGGGTTGAGGATGTACTCGCCGTCCTTGAAGCCGACGCGGGCGGCGCCGATCGGGCCCATGAACGGGACTCCGGAGAGGGTGAGCGCGGCGGAGGCTGCGATCATCGCGACGATGTCGGGCTCGTTCTCGCCGTCGTAGGAGAGGACCTGAGCTATGCATAAGATTTCATTATAAAAACCCTCGGGGAAGAGGGGGCGGATCGGCCGGTCGATCAGGCGGCTGGTCAGCGTTTCCTTTTCGGTCGCTCCGCGCTCGCGCTTGAAGAAGCCGCCCGGGATTCGGCCGGCGGCGGAGAATTTCTCCTGATAATGGACGGTCAGCGGGAAGAAGTCCTGCCCCGGCTTGACAGATTTTGCGGCGGTCACCGCGCACAGCACCACGGTTTCGCCGAGGGTCGCGAGAACCGCGCCGTCGGCCTGGCGGGCAACGCGGCCCGTTTCGAGCTTGAGCGTCTTGCCGCCCCACTCGATTTCGACAGTTTTCGTATTGAACATTGTTTTTCCTTCACCCGCGGCCGGATGCCGGCGGGACAGCATTTGGCGAGCTGTCCGGCTCGCCTCGGTCGGGGCGCTGTTCGGCCCCTGAACGCCCCGCCGGATTGCGGGACTTTGGCTTGCTGTTCCCCGGCGAAGGCCGGGGCCCAGGAGCGCTTCCGCGCTCGTCTTAAACTGGATCCCGGATCAAGTCCGGGATGCCAAAAGAGCGCCCGTCGGGCGTTCTTTCGTCACTTCCTGAGGCCGAGCTTGGCGATCAGGTCGGTGTAGCGCGCCTCGTCGTTGCCGCGAAGATAATCGAGCAGCGAGCGGCGCTGGTTGACCAGCATCAGAAGCCCGCGCCGGCTATGATTGTCCTTGGCGTGGCTCTTGAAATGCTGGGTGAGATTGTTGATGCGCTCGGTCAGGATCGCGACCTGAACTTCGGGCGACCCAGTGTCGCTTTTCCCACGCGCATGTTCCTTGATGAGCGCCTGCTTGCGCTCCGCGGTAATCGACATCGGCTCACTCCTGTTCGTCTAAAGGTTGAAACCCCGGACGACCCTGAGGCCGGCGGCCGAAGCTTCGACCAGCGCGACCGGAGTTGCCTCCGAAATCGCCAGTTGAAGCCCCGGCTCTGCGGGGAACCCGAACAGCATCTGTCCATGACGGAGCAGACGGGCCTGGTCGGGAGTGACGGGGAGGGCCGGGATGTCGTCCAGCGCCGCGGTTAGCGGCAATACCGTCTCCGTCAGTCGGCGCGCCTTAGCGGCTTCTTCGAGAAAGTCCAGCGAAATGGCGGATTCGACGGAGAACGGCCCGGCATGGGTACGCCTAAGATAGGTGACGTGACCCACGGTTCCAAGCGCCTGCGCGATGTCGCGGGCGAGGGAGCGGATGTAGGTGCCCTTGGAGACGGTCGCCGACAGCGTCACCTCCTGCAACATCTCTGCGCCTCTGCGCCTCTGCGTGAGGTCATCTTGTTCGCACAGAGACGCAGAGACGCAGAGGGAGTGGACGGTGACGCGGCGCGGCTGCATTTCCACCGCTTCGCCGGACCTGGCGCGCTCGTAGGCGGCCTTGCCGCCGATCTTCAGCGCGGAATATGCGGGCGGGATCTGATCGATTTCGCCGGTGAAGCGGGGAAGGATGGCTTCCACCCGCTCTAGCGCGGGGCGGACGTCGCTCCTCGACATCACTGCGCCTTCCGCGTCGAGCGTATCGGTCTCCTCGCCGAAACGGACGGTGAAGTCGTAGGCCTTGGTCGCGTCGAGCGTCCGGCCGCAGAGCTTGGTCGCTTCTCCGAGCGCGATCGGAAGCACTCCGCTCGCCAGCGGGTCGAGCGTGCCGCCGTGGCCGACCTTGGCCTTCGGCTCGCCGGCCTGGCGCAGAATGCGTTTGACCGCGCTCACGGCCGTCGTCGAGCCGAGCCCGACGGGCTTATCGAGGACCAGCCAGCCGTGGAGCATAAGCGTGGCGGTCTTGCTGGCGTGTCGGCATGACTCGCCTCCTGCCCGGTCGAATGCCTCTAGCCAAGGCGGCAGCTGGCAAATTAGTGCACCAGCCTCGTCGCAACCATCAACGCCAATTCTGGAAAACTCCGATGAACTCGCGCGAATTCGGCCCCGACAAGCCAAGGTTCTGGACTCAGATCACCTATGACACCGAAGCCGAGCAAGCGATGCTCAGCCGGCATTTCGGGTCCTTCAGGATCCGCAGGGAACAAATGTTCACGATGGCGGCGGTCGAAATCCTGACCAACGGTCTCGGTTTCGGGCTGTCGGCCGAGCTCGACATGGGAGTCCTCCCCGACGGCGAACCGGTGCCGCTGATGTCCTACAGCTTTATCGAATATGTGATGGGTCTCGACCTTTCCGCGACCGACGTGCTGGAGATCGGCGGAGGCCAGTCGACCCGCTTCTGGGCAAAGCGGGCGCGAAAGGTAGACGTGATCGACCATGACGTTGGATGGCTAAAGGGCGACGAAATCGATCAACGGCCGAACGTCTCGGTGATAGAAATACAGGCCGACGGCTATGTTTCGGCGCTATCGAGCTCCACGCGAAAATACGCAATGGTGGTGCTCGACTGCGGCGCGAACCGTCTCGAGTGCGCGAAAGCCGCGATTCACCTGCTCGCCGACGACGGCATGTTCGTGCTCGACAACTCGGACTGGTATCCCAATACGGCAGCTGTGCTCCGGGAACAGGACCTGATCCAGGTCGACTTCGCCGACTTCCGCCCAAAACACCAATATCGTTGCACGACGTCGATCTTTCTGAGGCCGTCGTTCCGACCGAAGCCCCGATCGCACCAGCTTCCGCTGCCGCCGATCGGCGGCAAGGACGTCGCGCCGAACAACGCTTGGGATGTGCCTTCGCGCTGACTCGGAACCATATTCGTCCTTCGAATGGCGAGCAGCCTGGTGTAGTGGCGTGACCCGTCAAGGCGATGCGGTATGTCGGCACTCGCTATCGCGCCGCTGCTGGCGTCAATCGACCCGCTGGGCGAGTCCGCTCCGCAATGCGTCGGCGACGAGCGCCTGGAGCTTCTCCTCGGCAATGCGGGCGACACGGTCCTGTTCGCGGCCGAGCGCGTCCTGTTGCCGCCCGAGGGCGTCCTGGTCTCGCCCGAGCGCATCCTGCCGCCGTCCGAGATCTTCCTGCTGTCGGCCGAGCTCCGCTTGCTCGCTTGGCCGCGCGTCGGCCTGCCGAGCACCGAGCCGAGCCTGCTCTGCGCCGAGCGCTGCCTGGCGCGAGCCGAGCGCCGCCTGGCGCGACCCGAGCTCGGCCTGCTGGGCTCCAAGCGCTTCCTGCGGCTCGAACAGGGCTCTCGCGGCCCGCAGCGTGGCGGGATCGCGGATGACGTAGGCCGCGCCGTCCTGACGAACGTAAAGCAATTCCTCGGTACCACTGCGGAGCGCCCGGGCCCGGCGAATGTCGTCGCTCGATCCGCTCATCGAAATGCTGTCGCTGCCGGGCGAGAAAAGAACATAGGAGGTGTGATCGGCGGCAATGGCTGCGTGCGGAACCGACATGGTCACGGCGGAAAGCGCGGCCAGTCTCGCAAATGCGATCCGACGGCGGCTTGGGCTAACGGGCTGGTTCATCGCGGTCGATCCTTTTCAAACAGGCTGCAACTCATTGGCCTAATCATGCAATTTTCACGCCAGCTCGCGTCAACATGTAAAGGCAACCGGAGCTCGCGGAATCGGCGTTCGGCTGCGGACATTTCTGTCCGATTTCGAACAAGCGCGTGGTCGGCGGGCGGCTTTCGATCGATCATTCGCTCTTCAGGTCCTGAGCCACTTTTTCTGAACGCAGCAGCTCCTCGATGTGCGTGCCTTCATCGAAGCTTTCGTCGGCGAGGAACTTGAGCCTGGCGGCATATTTCATGCGGACGCGGTGGGCGACCTCGCGCTGGAGAAAGGCTGTGTTCTGACGCAGCGCCTTCAGCACCGCTTCCTCGCCCTGCCCAAGCAGCGACTTCACGAACACGGTCGCGTGACGGAGGTCGGGCGACATGCGCACTTCGGTGACGCTGACGACGTGCGACTGGAGCACCGGATCATGCACGTCGCCGCGCTGGAGCAGCTCGCTCAGCACATGCCGCACCTGCTCGCCGACGCGGAGCAGGCGGACCGAACGGCCTTCGGGAGTTTCGGTGCGGCGCACTAGTCCGCCGGCATGATGTCTTCGGGGAGAACGTTCAACGCGCCGGCAAGTACTTTCCATAGGGCAAGCGTGCCCTGCCGCGTACCAGCCTCGACCTTGGAAATCATCGAATAGCCGTATCCTGATTTTTCGGCGAGTTCGGAAATGGATAGGCCACGATACTCCCTCCACACCCGCAAGGCATTTTCACCGTCGAGAATCCGATCGACCATGCTCGCCGGCAGATACTCCATGCTGCCTTCGTTTCGGCGACGCTCGGCATCGGCGGCGGCGGCAATATCCTCGCGGTCCTCGGCAAGCTCCACGAGGCGTTCGTAGTCTTCCACCGGCAGCACTGCCATTTTCCGCCCGGCAATCTCGAGAATCTGTACGCCCATCAATTCACCTCATAAGCCGATCCGCGGGGCAAAATCTTGTCGATCCAAAGAATGCTTCCTTCAATCCTGAAGATCACGCGCCAATCCTGAACTCTCAATCGGCTCTCAGGTCGGCCTTGGAGACGCTTGACGTTTGTCCGCACAGATTCAGCGTCGCGGGCAAGTGCCCGGATCTTGCGCCGAATCAGATCACGCTTGTTCAAATGCCGCAGCATCCTCAAGGCCTCATCCGAGTAGCGGATTTCCAACGGCCTAGGTGACATACTGTCCCAAATAGTTCAAGACATAATGTCACGTCAAGTTAGAGAGTACGCGCCCTTTCCTCGATCTCGAATACTTCGAGATTGTCGCCCGGCTTGATGTCGTTGGTGTCGGCGAGCATCACGCCGCACTCGAGGCCGGAGGTCACTTCGGCCACATCGTCCTTGAAGCGCCTCAGCGAGCTGATCGTCGTCTTGGAGACGATCACGTCGTCGCGCGTCAGGCGGGCGTTGAGGCCCTTGCGGATGACGCCTTCGAGGACGAGCAGGCCGGCGGCCTTGTCCTTCTTGCCCGCGGGGAAGACTTCCTTGACCTCGGCGCGGCCGACAACCGTCTCGATGATCTCGGGACCGAGCTCGCCCGCCATCGCTCCCTTCACCCAGTCGGTCAGGTGGTAGATGACGTCGTAGTAACGGAACTCGACCTTGTTGCGCTCGGCGACTTCGCGCGCCTTGGCGTTGGGGCGGACGTTGAAGCCGATGATCGGAGCGCCGCTCGCGCTTGCCAGCGTGACGTCGCTTTCGGTGATCGCGCCGACGCCCGAATGGAGCACTCGGACCTTGATCTCATCGGTCGAAAGACGATTGAGCGCATGGACGATTGCTTCGACCGAACCCTGCACGTCCGCCTTGATGACCAATGGCAATTCCTTGGTCGTCGAGGCGTGGTTCGCGAACATATTCTCGAGGCTCAGCGGCGCCGAGGTGGTGCGCTTGCGGTCGAGGACGCCCTGCCTGTAGGTCGCGACTTCGCGCGCGCGCGCTTCGTTTTCGACGACCGTGAAGGGATCGCCCGCCGACGGCACCGCCGAGAGGCCGAGCACCTCGACCGGCACCGACGGGCCTGCTTCCTTCACCTGCCGGCCATGGTCATCGACCAAAGCGCGGACCTTGCCGCTCGAGGCGCCGGCGACGAACACATCGCCGACCCGCAATGTGCCGCGCTGCACCAGCACGGTCGCCAAGGGCCCACGACCCTTGTCGAGCTTGGCTTCGATCACTGTACCTTCGGCGGCGCGTCCGGGATTGGCCTTCAATTCGAGGATCTCGGACTGGAGCTGGATCGCTTCGAGGAGCTTGTCGAGATTGGTCTTCTTGGTCGCGGAGACTTCGACGTCCTGCACGTCGCCGCCCATGTCCTCGACAATCACCTCGTGCTGCAGAAGCTCCTCGCGGACCTTCTGCGGCTTGGCCTCGGGCTTGTCGACCTTGTTGATCGCGACGATCATTGGCACGCCGGCGGCTTTGGTATGGTTGATCGCCTCGATCGTCTGCGGGCGCAGGCCGTCGTCGGCGGCGACGACGAGGATGACGATGTCGGTGACGTTGGCGCCGCGCGCGCGCATTTCCGAGAACGCCTCGTGGCCCGGCGTATCGAGGAAGGTGATCTTCGATTTGTCGGGCAGCTGCACCTGATAGGCGCCGATATGCTGGG
>DASUIB010000088.1:0-3072 GCA_036273235.1 Sphingomicrobium sp.
AAGCACAGGAAGTCGACACGGCGGATGAGGGCGACGCCCCTCTGATCGACCTCAACGACGCCTCGGTCAAGAAGATGATGGCGCGCGCCGAAAAGCGCGGCACCGTCACCATCGACGAGATCAACGCGGCGATTCCGGCCGTCCAGAACGAGATGATCGAGGACATCATGTCGCGCCTCTCCGAGCGCGGCGTGACCGTCGTCGAGAATGAGGAAGCCGGCGACGACGAAGGCGAAAAGGAAGCCGAGCCCGAAGAGGAGGTCGATCCCCTCGACGACGGCGGCCCGCGCCCCGCGGCCGCGACCAAGAAAGAGCCGACCGACCGCACCGACGATCCGGTCCGAATGTACCTTCGCGAGATGGGCGCGGTCGAATTGCTCAGCCGCGAGGGCGAGATCGCCATCGCCAAGCGCATCGAGGCGGGCCGCGACACGATGATCTGGGGCCTGTGCGAAAGCCCGATCACCTTCAACGCGATCATCGGCTGGTCGAACGCCCTGAACGAAGGCCGGATGCAGCTGCGCGAGATCCTCGACCTCGAGGCGATGCTGTCGAAAGGCCCGACCGCCGAGCAGCTCGACGAGACCGAGGCGGGCGAAGGCAGCGAAGGCGGCGGCGAAGGCGAGATCAGCGAGAAGACTGCCGGCCCCACGATCAAGGAAGAGGAGGACGTCCCCGACGAGCCCGAGGTCCGCGCCGAGGGCGAGGACGAAGAAGAGGACATGGTCGAGCGCCGCACCCAGCCGCAGGCCGAGGACGACGACGAGGACAATACGCTCAGCCTCGCCCAGATGGAGGAAACCCTAAAGCCCCAGGCGCTCGAGAAATTCGCCGAGATCACCTCGATCTACAAGAAGTTCAGCAAGGTCCAGGCGCACCGCATGGACGCGCTCCAGGCCGCCCACGACTTCCCCGCCGCCGAGGAGAAGAAGTACCACAAGCTGCGCGAGCAATTGACCGCCGAGGTCGAGAGCGTCCAGTTCCACAATTCCAAGATCGAGACCCTGGTCGACTCGCTCTACGCCTACAACCGGCGGCTGATGGCGCTCGGCGGCCAGATGCTTCGCCTGGCCGAGCGCCACAAGGTGCCGCGCCGCGCCTTCCTCGAAGCCTATACCGGGCACGAGCTCGACGAGAACTGGCTCGACGAGGTCGCCGGGCTCGACAAGAAATGGGCGGCGTTCACGGCCGCCGAAGCCGACACCGTCGAGCGAATCCGCGGCGAGATCACCGACATCGCCAATGCCACCGGCACCTCGCTCACCGAGTTCCGGCGGATCGTCAACATGGTCCAGAAGGGCGAGCGCGAGGCCCGCATCGCCAAGAAGGAAATGGTCGAGGCCAACCTCCGCCTCGTCATCTCGATTGCCAAGAAATACACCAACCGCGGCCTCCAGTTCCTCGACTTGATCCAGGAAGGGAACATCGGCCTGATGAAGGCGGTCGATAAGTTCGAATATCGCCGCGGCTACAAATTCTCGACCTACGCTACCTGGTGGATCCGCCAGGCGATCACCCGCAGCATTGCCGATCAGGCAAGGACCATCCGAATCCCCGTGCACATGATCGAGACGATCAACAAGCTGGTGCGGACCGGCCGCCAGTTCCTCCACGAGACCGGCCGCGAAGCCACCCCCGAGGAGCTCGCCGAGCGCCTCTCCATGCCGCTCGAAAAGGTCCGCAAGGTCCTCAAGATCGCCAAGGAGCCGATCAGCCTCGAAACCCCGATCGGCGACGAGGAAGACAGCCACCTCGGCGACTTCATCGAGGACAAGAACGCGGTGATCCCCGTCGACGCCGCGATCCAGTCCAACCTCAAGGAAACCGTGACGCGGGTGTTGGCGTCGCTAACCCCCCGCGAAGAGCGCGTGCTGCGCATGCGCTTCGGCATCGGCATGAACACCGATCACACGCTGGAGGAGGTCGGGCAGCAGTTCAGCGTGACCCGCGAGCGCATCCGGCAGATCGAGGCGAAGGCGCTGCGGAAGCTGAAGCATCCGTCGAGGAGCCGCAAAATGCGCTCCTTCCTCGATCAATAGCGGCTTTCGCCGGCCGAATGCGCGTACCTTGGCCTCCGGACTTTCCGGATGTCATCATTCACACTGACGTTCGAGCGCGCGACGCGCATCCCGCCTATGTCGCGGCGAAGTCAGGTGATGCGGACGCGGCCGTCCAGCTGGTAATTGACCTGATCAACCCGACCGCGCTCGAATCCCTGTGCGTGCTTGCGGCAGCCGACGCCGTGCTTATCTTGCCCGTCACCGCTGAGGAAGCGGCAGGATTCAACGCAATCCCCGACGCGCTGGCGGACCATCTTGCCGGCGCGTTGGCTAAGCCGGCGGCGCTGGGCGAAATCGTCCAGACCAACAAGGTCGGACACACCCGGGCCAAGGCGTTTCAGCGGCTGGTCACTCCTCCGACCTTCGACGGCTACGTCGTTTCGGGTGCGAACTACCTTCTTGTGGACGATCATGTCGGCCTTGGCGGGACTCTCGCCAATTTGAGAGGGCATGTCGAACTGAATGGCGGCCACGTGATCGGAATGACGGCTTTGACGGAGAGCCGCGACGGCCGGTGTATTTCTTTACGACCAGCAACCTTGAATATGTTATGGGAGAAGCATGGCGAAGCGCTCGACGAGCTCTGGCAAGCCCAGTTCGGCTACGGCATTGACTGCCTCACGGAAGTCGAAGCCCAAATCCTATGTCGTCAGCCAACCGTTGACGCCATCGAGGATTTCCTGGCTCAGGCAGCAGTCGAAGCACGTCGGCGAGGTGTCGAGGCGGCGATTGGCAGCAAAGGCCAAGACGCTTGAAGGCGCCTCGTCCCGCTGAGCGCATGCGCTTCGGAATCGGCATGATGCGGCACGCGGAGCCAGTCCGGGGGACTGGCGAGCATGATGCAGATCACACGCTGGAGGAGGTCGGGCAGCAGTTCAGCGTCACCCGCGAGCGCATCCGCCAGATCGAAGCGAAGGCGCTGCGCAAGCTGAAGCATCCGTCGCGTTCACGAAAACTTAGGTCGTTCCTGGACAACTAGTCCTGGAGACCCGCGGGGAACCTTGTTCGCCGA
>DASUIB010000089.1:0-4557 GCA_036273235.1 Sphingomicrobium sp.
GCGACGACCGGATCATCCTTCCCGGTTATGTGAACGGTCGGCCCGAGCTGGCGCGCTGGCTTGCCAGCGCCGACATCTACGTCTCGGGCATGGCCGACGAGACGTTCGGCGTTTCCATCCTCGAGGCGCAGGCGTCGGGCCTTCCGGTCGTCGGAGTTGCGGCCGGAGCGATGATCGACCGAGTGACCGATGCGGTCGGTCGTCTCGGGCCGGTGCGCGATGCTTCGGTGATGGCTGCGAACATCCTCGCTGTGTGGAATTCCGACCGCCGGACGATGGCCGACCAGGCGCGCGCCCACGCGCTTCAGTTCAGCTGGGACAGCAGCATGGAAGCGCTGTTCGCCCGCGTCTACCCGGCCGCGTTCGCGCGGCGGGCCGAGCAGCGCCGCGACGCTCCCGCCGCAGCGGCCCTTGCGGCCTGACCGGTTCAACGGGCATTCACCCTTTCGTTGAGACAAGGAGCGATGATGTCGGGGCGCATCACATTCGTGGCGGCTTTGTGCGCGGGTGTTGCGGCCGCTTCCGCGGGGGCGCCGCAAACCAGGTCGTCGGCCGGTGCCGCGCCCGACGCGCAAACCAAGCAGCTGCTTCAAAATTGCGACGCGCACAAGTTCGAGACCGTCGTGCACGAGGTGGTCGACGGCCAGCCGCAGCAGTCGAAGGTCAAGCTCTGCGGCAAGGAAGGGCAGAGCGATGCCGAGTGGATCGGCACGCTGAAGGACGCGATCGGCAAGCTCAATGCGAACAAGCAGATGCCGGCGCCGCTTCGCGACCAGATCGTCACCGCGCTCAATGCCGAGATTGCCCGGCTCCAGCATCCCGCGCCTCTTCTGCCCTCATCGCCGGCGGCAAAAACCTCGATGCTCGACGGTCTGACGGGGCTTCCGCCGCTTCTCCAGTCCAAGCCAGGCGGGACGGTTCCGCTTCCGCTGCCGCGCCGGACCGTGCCCGGGGCGCCGGCGGACGAATATGCAGCGCTTCCTCCGCTGCCGGCGAGCCCTCCGCCGCCGACCCATGTTCTCGGCCTTGCCCCCGGGGCTTCGCTGGCTCCGCTTCCGAGGCCTCGGATGAGCTTCGTCTGCTTTGAGCCGGGACAGGCCGAAGGACCGTGCACCGGTTTTACCCGCGACACCCTGCTCACCGTCCGCGCGGGCGAGGACCTTCCCGCCTCGACCAGCCTGCGCTTCGTCCGCGACGGCGACCCCAAGGCGGATGTCGACCTTGCTCAGCTCAAGAGGGGCCGATCGGTTCGGCTGACCGTGCCCGTCGACGTGTGCCGCCATGCCGTCGGCGGCAAGCTCGAGCTCAGGATCGTCAGGGCCGGCCAGGAGGTCGGGACCGAAGGACCCTACAACCTCAACTGCTAGCCAAGGGCACCGGCGGCGTGGCAAGGCGCCGCGCGTGGAAGCGCCCTACGCCCGGCTCGAGCAGCTCGAACCCGCGATCGCCCGCGTGCTGGCGCACAACCCTTCGGCGTTCACCTATTTCGGCACTCAAACCTATCTGATCGGGACAAGCGAGGTCGCGGTGATCGATCCGGGCCCCGATCTTCCCGAGCATCTCGACGCCCTCGAGCAAGCGATCGGCGGGCGCAACGTGGTCGCGATCATGTGCACCCATACGCATCGGGACCACAGCCCCGCCGCTCGGCCGCTCGCCGAACGCACCGGCGCTCCAATCGTCGGCTGCGCGCCCTTGGCGCTGGAGACCGTCGGCCCCCGCGCGGACGCGTCGTTCGACGGCGACTATATGCCGGATCGAGTGCTCCAGGATCAAGCGACGATCGAGGTCGACGGAGTGCCCGTCGCCGCGGTAGCAACGCCGGGCCATACCTCCAACCATTTGTGCTTCGCCTATCGCGACGCGCTGTTCACCGGCGATCATGTGATGGGCTGGTCGACGACGGTCGTCGTCCCGCCCGACGGCGACATGGTCGCTTACATGGCGAGCCTGGAGAAGCTGAGGCAGCGCAACGACCGCATCTATTATCCGGCGCACGGGCCGCCGGTGGAAAACCCCGCACAATATGTCCGGCACCTCGTCGGCCATCGCATGCAGCGGGAGAAGCAAATCCTCTTGCTGGTTCGGACAAAGCCAAGGCCGATCCCGGACATCGTCGCCAACGCCTATCCGGGCCTCGACCCGAGGCTGGTGGCGGCGGCGGGCGGGTCGGTGCTCGCGCATCTGCTGGACCTTGAGCGGCGCGGGCTCGTTGAACGCGAAGGAGACACATGGACCGCCGCCTGAACAAAGCGCTGGTGCTCGCGATGGTTGCCATCGCGCTGATCCTCGGCGTTCTGCTCGGAATCACGACCGGCATCGCCGACCGAATCTTCGGCGGCCCCAATCCCAAGACGATCGCCACCGAAAGCCTGGAATCGATGCGCGCGCAGAACCGCCTCACGGTTTTCGCCGCGCGCTACGTCTCGGTCGTCACCAGCCAGCAGCAACGGCTCGGCGGCCTCATCAACTCTGAGCGGACTCTGATCCTGCCTGGCGACGTCCGCTACGAGCTCGACCTCTCGAAGCTTCAGCCGAAGGACGTCAGCTGGGACGGATCGAGCCACACGCTCAAGATCCAGCTGCCGGAGATCGATGTCGCCGGGCCCGACGTCGATATCAATTCGGTCAAGGAATATGGCGGGGGTGGCGTGCTCTCGGCGCTGACCGACGCCAATCAGCAGCTCGACCAAACCAACCGCGCCCGAGCGGTCGCGGACCTGCGCGGGCAGGCGACGGCTGCGGTTCCGATGCAGCTAGCGCGGCAGGCGGGGCGCGCGGCGGTTGAGCGGAGCTTCGCGATGCCGCTGCTCGCCGCCGGCTTCAAGGACGTGAAAGTGGTCGCGCGCTTCCCGACCGACGGCAGTGACGAACCTTCCTATCTGGACCTTTCGACCCCATATGAGCAGGCGATCAAGGAAGCGGAGCGCCGAAGGGCGGCTCAGGGGCAGAAGTGACCGTTCAAAGCATGGATTTGCGAGGGCTCGACCTCCTTGGGGAGATCGAGCGGCTAAAGCGCGAACGCAACGCCGTGATCCTCGCCCATTATTACCAGAGGTCCGAAATCCAGGACCTCGCCGATTTCGTCGGCGACAGCCTCGACCTGTCGCGCAAGGCCGCCGAGACCGATGCCGAGGTGATCGCCTTCTGCGGCGTTCGCTTCATGGCCGAGACGGCGAAGATCCTGTCGCCGGAAAAGACCGTGATCCTGCCCGACATGGACGCTGGCTGCAGCCTCGAGGACAGCTGCCCGCCCGACCAGTTCGCCGCTTTCCGGGCGGCGCACCCCGACCATATCGCGCTCACCTACATCAACTGCTCGGCGGCGGTGAAAGCCTTGAGCGACATCATCGTCACCAGCAGCAGCGCGGACGTCATCCTCGATCAGATTCCCAGGGAGCAAAAGATCATCTTCGGGCCCGACCGGCACCTCGGCGGCTATCTCGCGCGCAAGACCGGCCGCGAGATGCTGCTGTGGCCGGGCGTGTGCATCGTCCACCAGGCCTTCAGCGAGACCGAGCTTCTGAAGCTCAAGGCCGAGCATCCCGATGCCCCGGTCGCCGCCCACCCCGAGTGCCCGCCGCACATCATCGATCATGCTGACCATGTCGGATCGACCAAGTCGATCCTCGACTTCGCGCTATCGAGCCCGGCCGACACGATCCTCGTCGCGACCGAGCCGCACATCATCCATCAGATGGAGAAAGCGGCGCCTCACAAGACCTTCATCGGCACGCCCGGAGGCGACGGGAACTGCAACTGCAACATGTGCCCGTACATGGCGCTCAACACGCTCGAGAAGCTCTATGTGGCGCTCCGCGATCTCGAGCCGAGGATCGAGCTGTCCGCCGAGATCATCGAGCGCGCGCGCGTGCCTCTCGAGCGAATGCTCCAGATGGCGGGACGCACCGTCGGCCAGGGCGACGTCGGAACGCCGGTCATCGATCGCCCGGAAGACATCGATCCGGCGATCAGCGGAGACTGAGCGGGCGCTTAAACCCGAGTCTTAGCGGGCGGAAGAATAGCGCGGAGCGGTCGGCGCGGGAGGGTTGCTCGCGGTTGGCTGGGCCGGTGGTGCGGGGACCATGACCGTGTGGCAAATCCGGCTGATGTGCGAGTAGGGATTGTCATTTTCCTCGCAGACTGTTTTCTTGACCATCTGTGGCGGCGCCGGCTGGGCCTGGTTCGCCACGGGCATGGTCCGGGGCGGCTGAACCGCCGGGGCGGTCTGTGCTTCGGCCGGTACGCTCATCGCGCCGATAATCGCAAGCGCGATCAAAGACTTATACATCTCTCACTCCAAATAGGGGAGCGCGCCCATGAGCAGGAAAGCGGGCGTCTGAAAAGCTTTTTTCGACAAACTGTTTAATAAATCTGATTTGCGCCACCAACTTGGCGTGCCTGCCCGTGCGTGCCCCGGAGCGCCCTTCAATAACCGTTAAGTAACCGTCGCGGGCGCAGGTTCACGCCATGACGAGTCACGACTGCGACGATCCGAGTCGTTTCGGTTGCGTAAGCCGTTGCCGTACCACGGCAATCGGTCATCTTGTGGCGAAG
>DASUIB010000090.1:0-5870 GCA_036273235.1 Sphingomicrobium sp.
TCGGGGCCGTTCCCGCCCGAGCGGAACTCATAGGCCTTGCGGCGGAAGTCCCAGGTGCCGGCGAACAGATGCTCGGGGTTCGATGGGTCCATCGCCACCGACGAGCAGCCGGTCGACAGGTTCGCGCCCTTGAGGATCAGCGACCAGCTCTTGCCGCCGTCGGTCGTCTTGTAGAGCCCGCGGTCGGGCGAGTCCGACCACAAGGCGCCGGGCGCGCAGACGTAGACGATGTTGCCGTCCTTCGGGTTGACGACGATCCGGCTGATCCGCTCGGTCGCGGGCAGGCCCATATGGGTCCAGGTCTCGCCGCCGTCGGTCGATTTATAAACCCCGTCGCCGACCGAGACCGAGTTGCGGGTCCAGCTTTCGCCGGTCCCGACCCACATCACCTGCTTGTTCGTCGGATCAAGCGCGACCGCTCCGATCGACTTCACCGGTTCCTTGTCGAACACCGGTTTGAAGGTCGTGCCGCCGTCCTCCGACTTCCACACGCCGCCCGATGCGGAGCCGATCAGCAAAGTGACCTTGCCGTCGGGTTCCTGGCGGCCGGCGATCGCCGCGATTCGGCCGGACATGGTCGCCGAGCCGATGTTGCGCACGCCGAGACCGGAGACCGCGGCGCTGTCGAACGATTGCGCCGAGGCGGGGGCAATCGCAAGCGCCGCGGAAGCGAGCAGAATCGAACGCAGCATCTTCCTTACTCCCCCTTCGGCGATGTGGACGGAACCGCCGTGCCTTTCACTGCGCCCGGCTTCGACTTCGCCGCACCTTTGCTGTGCGGCTTGTTGGAGGCGTCGGGCGGCTGGCCCGCGGCCTTGGCCGGAGTCGCCGCCCCGCCGGGCTCGGCGAAATAGTCGGCCGGAGCCGCGACATTGGCCTCACCGCTGGCGATGATCGTTCGCTGGCGCTGGTTGTCCTGCCCCTGAGACCAGCTTTCGACCGACATCGGAAAATAGACCCCGGCGACCTTCTCATAATCGCCGAGCTCGGTTTCGTTGGTCTGCTCGGCGCCGCGAAGCTTGCGCCGCTCCTCGACCTTGATCTCGAGGTAGGTGTCGGGGTCGAGCCAGTAAGTGAACTCGTCGCCGTCCGTCTGCGTGACCTTGAGCTTGTAGGCGAGGGTCCCGTCGAAATCGTCGCGGCCGAGATAGTCGACCCGGCTGCCATCGTGAAGCGAGGCAAGCAGCGGCCCTTCGATCAGCGCTCCGTCGGCCATCGAGCGCGCCTCGTCTCCCGACATCTTCTCGGCGTCCTTGCGGCCCTGGAAGGGATTGATCTTCCATCCGTTGCCATGTCCGTCATAGGCCTGGACGAGGTCCAGGCCCTGGACGGTGAGGTCGACCCGGTCCGCGGCGGCGGAGGGGCCGACACGCTCGTGCGTTTCCTCATATGTCAGCTCGAAATCGCCCGGCGCGATGCTGCGCCCCTTGAACTTGATGCTTTTGATCGCCGAGAGCGCTGCTTCGCCTCCGCGCGCTTCGAGATTCTTGGCGATCAGGCTCTGTGCGTCCTGCGCAGCGGCGGGAACGGCGACACTGCCCAGCAGCAGCGCGGCGACAAGGTGACGGATCGGCATCTTCGAAAGGCCCCTCCAAAGAGCGCGGAGCATGGAACTGCCGTAAGGCCGAATCAAGCCACGGAAGCGCCGTTGATCGACCGGCGATGCACGTTGGTAGTCGGCGTGGCTAGCGCCGGCCGGCCTGGTCGTGCTGCGCGATCACCGCTTGGACGACATTGTTCATCAGAGTCATCCGGACCGGAAGCGGAGTGGAGGTCTTCTTGATCATCACCGCGACCGCATAGCTCCTCCCGTCCGGCGCAGTCAGGATGCCGACGTCGTTGTATCCGGCCTGCACCCCGCCGAGCTCCTGT
The DNA here is from genome assembly GCA_036273235.1 of Sphingomicrobium sp. Lineage (GTDB taxonomy): Bacteria > Pseudomonadota > Alphaproteobacteria > Sphingomonadales > Sphingomonadaceae > Sphingomicrobium. The sequence goes on from DASUIB010000090.1 coordinate 1,873, forward strand.
CCGGTGCCGGTCTTGTGATTGAGCGTCCACCCGGGCGCGAGCCCGCCCTTCAGCCGGTTCGGGCCCGTGTGCGTGTGGCTCATCACGTCGAGCAGGTGGGCGGTCGATGCGGCCGACAGCAGCTCGCCGCGCTTCAATCGCGCCAGCGCGTCGACGACCGCGTAAGGGGCCGCGCCGTCATAGGGATTGGCGATGTAGCGTTTGAACGCCGCGCTCCGCACCGCGATCGGAAGCGCGTCGCGGACCTCAAAGAACTTCCCGTTGAGCGCATAGTCCTGCGACCAGGTGAGGCCGGCGATCCGGCTCTGCATCTCGCGCTCGCCATTGGCGAAGCGGATCGCGCCCAAATGCTTGCGCGCGATCATTGCGCGCACCGCGTTGGGGCCGCCGGCTACGCGCATCAGCTTGTCGTTGGCCGTATTGTCGCTCTCGGTGATCTCGCGCAGCATGAGGTCGCCGAGCGTGGTCGTGTAGCTTCCGCTCTTGAGGATCTCCTCGGCGATCGGCTCATGGAAGAGCGTCAGGTCGTCCTTGGTCAGCGTGACCTTGTCGTCGAGGCTGATTCGGCCCTTGTCGACGGCGTCGAGCGCGGTGACCGCGACCCACAATTTGCTGACGCTCTGCTGCGGATAAAGGTCGTGATCCTTCCAGCCGGCTTCCCAGCCGTCGTCGATCGACTTCACCGCGATCCCGACCAGCCCGTCGAAGCCGCGGCCGAGCTCGTCGATCCGGTCGCGGATATATTGCGGGGCGGGCACCGCCCTCGCGATTACCGTCGCGGTACGCGCCGCTTTGACCGGTGGAGGCGGGATCGCCGCCGACGCGCTGACCTGCGTCGTCGCGACGATCACCAGTCCCAGTCCCACGCGCCTGCCAAACGACGTCATGACTTCAGCTTTGCCTCCGCTTTTCCCTTGTTTGCAATCGCTTGGCGGAAATGGCCTGAACCGGCCCTGTGCGACTGGGCGCACCGGTCAGGCGGCGGGGTTCGGCCCGGGCATCAGCGCCGCCGACTCGATCTCGTCGAGCGCTCGGTGCGCGGCGATGTAGCGCCGCGCCTTTGCGATCCAGTCGCCCGCGCGCGCGGCGCCCGGCAGGCGCATGGTCTCGGCGAGCGCCTGGTCGACATTCCCGGCGGCAAGCCGCTGGCGCGCGCGCTGGTATTGAGCTTCCGGGTTCGTCGCCGGGCGATTGGCCGAATGCACTTCGACCAGGTCGCCAAGCTCGCGCCGGAAGTTCGTCCACCAGCTATCCTGCGGCCCGCCGCGGCGGAGATCGGGCCCGAGCGAATCATATTCGCTGATCAGCTCGTCGAGGCGGACCGGCTGGCGCGAGGCGGTGATCACCGTCGCTACCGCGGGCCGATACTGAGCGCCGAAGCGGTCCATCAGCAGATTCTCGAGATAGCCGAGCGCCACCCCGCGATCGATCGCGCGCCGAGCCGCGAAGGCGATCACCAGCGCGTCGGCGCGGCCCGCCGAGCCTTCGGCGCGCTGCGTCGCCGTCTCCACGGCCGCGACGCGGTTTTGAAGGTCGGCGATCTTCTGATCTTCCGCCTGGGTCTGCGCGGCTGTTGAGGGCGCGGGCGGCGCTTGCGGCTGCGGATTCATGACCACCGGCTTGGGCGTCAGCATCACCGGCTGCTGCGCCGGCACGACTCCGAGGATATGTGCCGCTCGTTGGTAATGGCCGAGCGCCCACACCGCCGCCGCTGCCCCGACGAGGATGAGCACAAGCCCGACTAGCAGCCGCGCGCCCCAGCCCATTCCCGTGCGAGTGCCGTTCATTTCGGGGCCGGCTTGTCGCACAGCCGGACGGCGAGGGCCAGCAGCGCGTCGTCGTCGGGTTCGGGGGCCGATTCGGCCGCAGCCCAGCCGCTACCGACGGATTCGGCGGCCGCGGGGCTGATCGCAGCAATGACAATGGAGTTGCGGTTACGGATCAGCTCGGCGAAGCGGCGGCCGGCGCGCGGAGAATGGATCAGGGCGACCGCACCCTCGGCGGCGCTCAGGTCCGGCGAATCCAAAGGCCGTGCGCGATAGACCGGAACATTGGTGATTCGTTGCCGTGTCTCGACCGGGTCGCGCCTGTCCTCGCCGCAAAGATGGAGCAGCTTCAAATCCTGATCGATCGAGCCGAGCAGCCGATCGACGCCCCCGTCACCCGTCGCGGCGACCGAAAATCCCGCTTCCCGCGCCGCCTCCGCCGTCGCTTCGCCCACCGCATATACCGGTAGCCCGCGCAGATCCCGCAGCCGTTCGCCCGAATGCCGCACCGCATTGGCGCTGGTCAGCAGCAGACCGTCGAACCCGCCAACCTCAGGCACATCCCACTCCAGCGGCTCGATCTCGAACAGCGGCGCGGCGACGGCTGTTAGGCCCAGCGCCCGCGCCCGCTGCGCAGTCGCACTTGCGCCGGGCTCGGGGCGCAGGACCAGCAGCCGCCTCATTCGGCCGCGAACAGCCTCCGGACCGATTCGGGCGCTTGAGCAAGAAGCGACTGCGCGAGCTTCGCCGGCGTCTTCAGGTCGCCGCAATCGAACAGGGCGCGGTCCTCGACCATCTCGCTCCCGTCCTCGCTGAACAGCTGGGCGCGCATCCTCAAATCGCCGTCCTCGAGCACGCAGAAGGCCGCCACGGGCGAGGCGCAGGAAGCGCTCAGCGCGCGGGTGAACGCCCGCTCGGCCATCACGCACTGGTAAGTGATCTGGTTGTTGACGGTGGTCAGCACGCTCTGGGTGCGCGTGTCGTTGCTGCGGCACTCGATGCCGATTACCGCCTGGCCGGGCGCCGGAAGGATGATTTCGGTCGGGATCGCCGTCCCTTCGTTGATGTCGAGCCGCTTGAGCCCCGCCGAGGACAGCAAGGTCGCGTCGACCTCGCCATCCTGCACGGCCTTCAGCCGGGTTTCGACATTGCCGCGCAAGTTGACGATTTTGAGATCGGGCCGGAGACGCAGCAGCTGCGCCTTGCGCCGCGGCGACGAGGTGCCGACGATGGCGCCCTGCTTCAGCTCGTCGATCGAAGCCGCTCCGACGATCCGGTCGCGCACGTCGCCGCGCGGCCGCACCGCGGCGATGTGAGTCTCCTTCGGCCGGACGCTCTCGACGTCCTTCATCGAATGGACGCAGAAATCGACCTCGCCCGCGAGCAAGGCCCGCTCGAGCTCCTTGGTCCACAGCCCCTTGCCGCCGATCTCCGCGAGCGGGCGGTCCTTGACCTTGTCGCCGGTGGTGGTGATCTCGACGATCTGGACCCAGCCGTCGGGCCAGCGCTGCGACGTTTCGATCGCGGCGGCCACCTTGCGCGCCTGGGCGAGCGCCAACGGCGATCCGCGAGTTCCGAGGCGAAGTCCCTGCATGCGCCACCCCTAGTGCATTGCGGCGCCTTCAGGCAAAGGGCCGGACACGAAATGACTGTCATTCTCGGTCTCGAATCCTCGTGCGACGACACCAGCGCGGCATTGGTCACGAGCGACCGCCGCATCCTCGCGCAGGCGGTGGTCGGCCAGAATGCGGCGCACCAGCCTTATGGCGGGGTCGTCCCTGAGATCGCCGCGCGGGCCCATGTCGAGATCCTGCCCGGCCTCATCGAGAAGGTGCTGAGTGACGCCAAGATGCCGGTGGGCGAGGTCGACGCGATCGCGGCGACCGCCGGGCCGGGCCTCATCGGAGGAGTGATGGTTGCGCTGCTTGCCGGCAAGGGGCTGGCGCTGGCGACGGGCAAGCCGCTGATCGCGGTCAATCATCTCGAAGGCCATGCGCTGAGCCCCCGGCTGGTCGACCTTGGTCTGCAGTTTCCCTATCTGCTCTTGCTGGTCTCCGGCGGCCATTGCCAGTTGCTCGAGGTGCGCGGCGTCGGCGACTACCGGCGGCTCGCCACCACCATCGACGATGCCGCGGGCGAAGCCTTCGACAAAGCCGCCAAGCTGCTTGGGCTACCTTATCCCGGCGGTCCGGCCATAGAAGCCCTGGCGAAGGACGGCGATCCGAATGCCGT
>DASUIB010000091.1:0-2773 GCA_036273235.1 Sphingomicrobium sp.
GATCGTGCTGATCAGCGATGCCGAAGGGATCGCCCAGGCCGGCGAGGGGTGTATGGCGACGATCGAAATGCCCGAAGTGCACCCGCTGATTGCGCCGATCGTATATGCTGTGCCGGTGCAGCTGCTGGCCTATCATACCGCGGTGCTGAAGGGGACCGACGTCGATCAGCCCCGCAATCTCGCCAAGAGCGTGACGGTGGAATGACGTGATCGGGGGCAGCCTCTCGCGCGTGCAGCAGTCGGTGAACGTGACGAGGGGCACGACGGCCGTTCGGCGGCTGTTTCGCGCTAGCGAGGCCGCGCTCGTCGCGCTCGCGGTGGCGCTCGGAATTGCCGCGGGGCTTCTGACCTTCATCCTGAACCGCGCCGCCCATGGTTTGCAGTCCCTGATTTATGGGCTCAGCACCGAGGGTCTGAGCGCCGCTCCGTCGGTTTCATTCCTGTCGCTTCTGGCGCTGCCGATCGGCGGCTTGCTGCTCGGCTTCGCGACCCGTGCCGCCGCCAGACGCTGGCGAACCCCGGTCGACGTCGTCGAAGCGAACGCGCTTCATGGCGGCGTCATTCCTCCGCGCGACAGCCTGCTCGTCTGTGCGCAGACGCTGCTGTCGAACGGAGTCGGCGCCTCGGTTGGGCTCGAGGCGGCTTATGCCCAGGCGGGCGGCGGCTTCGCCTCGGTGGTCGGTCAATGGCTTCGCCTGCGCCGTGCCGACATGCGGATCCTGCTGGGCGCGGGCGCGGGCGCGGCGATCGGAGCGGCCTTCAGCGCGCCGCTGACCGGCGCCTTCTACGCGTTCGAGATCGTGATCGGCGCTTATACGCCGGCTGCGATCGCGCCGGTTGCCGCCGCTGCCCTTTCGGCGGTCCTCACGGCGCGGCTGCTCGGCCTCGAAGCCTATATCATCGCCCTTCCCGGTGCGCGGGCGATCACCACCGAGGATTATCTCATCTATGCCGGACTCGGGGTCATCTGCGCCGGAATCGCCATCGCCATCATGCGCGCCGTGACGTTCATCGAGGAGACGGTCCGCTCCTCGTCGCTGATCGACGCCTGGCGGCCGGCGATCGGGGGGATATTGCTGATTCCGCTCGCGCTGGTGACGCCGCAGGTACTTTCGGCGGGACATGGGGCGCTTCACATGGACCTCGGCGCCGAAGTCGCTCTTCGCTTCCTCCTGCTCGTCTTCGTGATCAAGATCATGGCTTCGGCGGTTTCGCTGGGCTTCGGCTTTCGCGGAGGCCTTTTCTTCGCGTCGCTGTTCATCGGCTCGCTCGCAGGACAGCTATTCGCCGGCGCTTTCGCGCGAATCGCCGGCGCGCCTCCGATCGACCCATCCGACGCCGCCCTGATCGGCATGGCCGCCATGGCGGCTTCGATCATCGGAGCGCCGATGACCATGTCGCTGCTGGTGCTCGAAACCACGCACGACTTCGCGCTTACCGGCGTCGCTGTCACCGCGGCTTTGTGCGCCAGCACGGTGGTGCGCGAGGGGTTCGGCTTCTCCTTCTCGACGTGGCGCATGCATACGCGGGGGCAGACAATCCGCAGCGCTCGCGACGTCGGATGGATTCGGAACCTGACGGTCGGAAAGATGATGCAGCGGACGGTGGATACGGTCGCATCGTCGATGGGCCTGGCCGAATTCCGCCGCCGTTTCCCTCTGGGATCGACAATGAACGTCGTGCTGACGGACAATACCGGGGCTTATTTCGGGATTGTCGACACCTCACGAGCGTTCGAGGCGAGCCTCGACGAAGAGGCGGAGGTCGGGACCCTCGCCGAGATGAAGGGTGTCGCGCTCGAACCCTGGGAAGACGTTCGGGAGGCGATGAAGATCTTCGATTCGAACGGCGCCGACTTCCTCGCGGTGGTGAGCGAAGAGGGCGAAGTGATCGGCAGCCTGTCGGAGAAGTTCGTGCATCGCCGCTACACCGACGAGATGGAAAAGGCGCAGCGCGAGATGTTCGGTGAGTAAGCCGCTGCGCAATTTCCTGCTGATTGCAGCGGCCGTGTTCATCGCGGCGGTCGGCGGCGCCTACTTCGGCCGGAATTTCACGCCGACCGGCCAGCCCCAGTCTCAGTCTCAGGACCGGCGCCGTCCGATCATCCAGATCACGCGCCAGCAGCCGGGCCTTCCGAGCCTCGCCGACACGATCGCCAGCCTGTGCCCGTCGATTGCCGCGATCGCGCCCGCAGGAGGCTCCGGATCGGTCGCGACGGGCTTCGCCATCTCCCCCGATGGCTGGGTCCTCGCCTCGACCGCGGTCCTCCCGACCGGAGACATCGAGGTCCATTTCGGGACTGGAGCGGCGCTTCCCGTCTCGGAGACCCGCTCGGATGCGGTATCGGGTCTCAGCATTCTCAAGACCGACGCGACGGGACTGACGCCGGTGCCGCTCGCGGACCAGGCCTTTCCCCGCGTGGGCGACTTCGGATTTGCGATCGGCAATCCGGCGGCGGCGGGATGCAGCGCCGACGCGGCGATGATCGCGAGCGATTTTCTCACCGACGGCGGCGCGCGCGAGGCCTACATCCGCGTTCAGCCAATGGGTCCGGACCTGCCCGCTGGCGCCCCCCTCATATCCGCGACGGGCCAGGCGTTCGGCGTTGTCGCGTCGAGCGGGCCCGCCAATTCCGTCATCCCGGCCGATCTGGTCGCCGGCATTGCCGACGAGCTTCTCCGCAACAGCCTTTCGCCGACGACTCACTTCGGGTTTCGAGCCGTGGATTTCGATCCGACGCTCGCCAGCCGGCTCAGCGCTTCGCGCTCGAGCG
>DASUIB010000092.1:0-8591 GCA_036273235.1 Sphingomicrobium sp.
GAGCCGGACCAAGGCGGAAAAGATCGCGGAGCAGATCGCGAGAGACGGTCGCCCAGCGCTGCCGTACCATGCTGGTCTGGAGCCGAAGGTGCGCGCGCGCAACCAGTCGGCGTTCGTCAATTCCGAAGAGATGGTGATCGCTGCAACCGTCGCGTTCGGAATGGGCATCGACAAGCCCGACGTCCGGCTGGTCGGCCATACCGCGATCCCGAAAAGCATCGAGGCTTATTATCAGGAGACCGGCCGAGCCGGCCGCGACGGCGAGCCCGCGGAAGCATGGCTGTTCTGGGCGGCGCAGGATTTCGCGCTCGCCCGCCAGCGGATCGAGCAGGAGGTCGAGCCCGAGCGCCGGCCGGCGGAGCGCGACCGGCTGAATGCGCTAGCGGCGCTGGTCGAGACGCCCGGCTGCCGCCGCGCAATCCTGCTGCGCCACTTCGGCGAAGACCCGCCGGAGCATTGCGGCAATTGCGACAATTGCCTCGATCCGCCGGCGACGATCGACGCGACCGAGGTCGCGCGCAAGCTGCTGTCGGCAGCGTTCCGGACCGAGATGCGCTTCGGCGTCGGTCACCTCGCCGACGTCCTCGCCGGCAACGACACCGAGAAGGTGCGCAGCTTCGGCCATCATCGCCTGTCGGTGTTCGGCATAGCTTCGGACGAGGAGATCGCGCTGGTTCGAGCGGTGGCCCGCGCGCTGATCGCCCGCGACGCGCTTCGCGCCGACGCTTACGGCGGGCTCTCCTTAGGGCCTGGCGCTCGCCCGATCCTCAAAGGCGAGCAGGAGCTGGTGATCGCTATTCCGCCGAAGCGCGGCCGGCGCAGGGATCGCGCGACCGGTCCTGCCGATCCACTGTTCGAGGCGTTGCGCGAGACCCGCCGAGCACTGGCGGCTGAAGCTGGCGTACCCGCTTATGTCATCTTCCACGATTCTACCTTGCGGGAGATTGCTGCCGCGCGCCCGGCGAACCTCGCTGAGCTCGCGCGCGTGAACGGCGTTGGCCGAGCGAAGCTTGAACGCTATGGGGACGCCATGCTCGCCGCGGTCGCTTCCATCGACTGAGGCGAACGGGACCGAATCTTAAGGGGATGAACATGATCCGCAATCTTCTTCTTGCGTCTGCTGCTGTAGCCATGACCGTCGGGGCGGGGCCGGCATTCGCCGCCCCGGCCAGATCGAGCACAACCGCTTCGGCGACGCTGCCGGCCTCAAATCCGTTCGCCGCGCCGAGCACGCTCCCATTACAGACGCCCGATTTCGCCAGGATCAAGGACACCGATTATCTCCCGGCGCTCCTCGCCGGCATGGCCCAGCAGAAACGCGAGGCCCTGGCGATCGCCAACAACCCAGTGCCGCCGACCTTCGCCAACACCGTCGTTGCGATGGAGCGCTCAGGCCTGCTTCTCGAGCGCGCGAACCTCGCGTTCAACGCGGTCAACGGCGCCAACACCAATGACGTGCTGCAGGCGACGGACACGAAGACCGCACCGCTGCTCGCCGCGCATAACGATTTCATCTATCTCAATCAGAAGCTGTTCCAGCGCTTCCAATATCTCCATGATCATCAGGCCGAGCTGAACCTCAACCCCGAGCAGGCGAAGCTTCTCGACGTCTATTACAAGCAGTTCGTCCATTCGGGCGCCCAGCTCCCCGCCGCACAGCAGGCGCAGCTCAAGGCGATGAACGAGCGGCTGAGCTCGCTCCAGACGGATTTCAACCAGAAGCTGCTTGCAGCGGCGAAGGCGGGGGCGCTGCACGTCGACGATCCAGCGGCGCTCGCCGGCCTTTCGCCACAACAGCTCGCGGCCGCGCAGCAGGACGCAAAGGGGCGGCAACTGACGGGTTATCTGATCCCGCTACAGAACACGACCCAGCAGCCGGTGCTCTCCGATCTGACGAACCATGCGACGCGTCAGCAGGTCCTGGACGCCAGCCTCAACCGCGCAGAACACGGCGACGCGAACGATACCCGCAACATCATCAATGAGATTGCGCAGCTTCGGGCCAAGAAGGCGGCGCTGCTCGGCTATCCGGATTATGCGGATTACACGCTGTACGATCAGATGGCGAAAAACCGCGCAACGGCGGTCGGATTCCTCGACCGGCTTGCGGCGCCGACGGCCGCGAAGGAGCGGCAGGAGTGGGCCGACATCGTCGCACTCGCCAAGTCGCAAGGCGCGAACTTCCAGCCCACCGCCGCCGACTGGAACTTCTATGCCGAGCAGATCCGCAAGCAGCGCTACGACCTCAACCAGGACGAGCTGAAGCCCTATTTCGAATACAACAAGGTTCTGGTCGACGGCGTGTTCTATGCCGCCAATCAGCTCTACGGGCTCACCTTCAAGGAACGGAAGGACATTCCGACCTGGAGCCCCGACATGCGCGCCTTCGAGGTCTACGACCAGGACGGCAAGGAACTCGCCCTGTTCATGGTCGATCCCTGGAAGCGCGACAACAAGCAGGGCGGGGCGTGGATGAGCAATCTCGTCAACCAGTCCTATCTGCGCGGCACCAAGCCCGTCGTCTATAACGTGCAGAACTTCACCAAGCCGGCGCCGGGCCAGCCGATGCTGATCAGCTTCGACGACGTGACGACGATGTTCCATGAGTTCGGTCACGCGCTTCACGGCATGTTCGCCGCCCAGACTTACCCGACCCTGTCCGGCACCAGCGTCGCGCGCGACTTCGTCGAGTTCCCGTCGCAGTTCAACGAGAATTGGGCGCTCGATCCGAAGGTGCTCGCGCACTACGCGGTGAATTACCAGACCGGTCAGCCGATCCCGCAGGACCTCGTCGACAAGATCAAGCGCTCGCGCGTGTTCAACCAGGGCTATGAGAACGGTGAGGTGCTCGAGGCGGCGCGGCTCGATCTGGACTGGCATTCGCTGACCGCCGATGCACCGCAGCAGGACGTCGATCAGTTCGAGGCGCAGGCGCTCGCGAGCAGCGGTTATGACACCGCCGATGTACCGCCGCGCTATCGCTCGAGCTATTTCCTCCACATCTGGAGCAACGGTTACGCGGCCGGCTATTACGCTTACCCGTGGACGCGCATGCTGGCGCAGGACGCGTTCGCCTGGTTTGAAAGCCACGGCGGCCTGACCCGCGCGAACGGACAGCGTTTCCGCGACCTGGTGCTCTCGCGCGGCAACACGCTCGATTATGGCGAAATGTACCGCGGCTTCACCGGCCATGACCCGGACATCACGCCCTACCTCGAATATTATGGCCTTCCGACGACGGGCGCGGGTCCGACCACAGTCACGCCTATCGCCTCGCCGGCCCCGGCTCCGGTGGCCGCGCCGGCTCCAGCACCGCAGAGGGGCGAACGGGGCCGCTAGGCCATGATCCGCCAGCTCGACGAGCGAATCCTGGTGAGCGGCCAGGTCGCGCCGCATGAGGTCGCCGGGCTGGCGGGCGAGGGCGTCACCATGCTGGTGAACAACCGGCCCGACGGCGAGGAGCCGGGGCAGCCGCTCGCATCGGCGATCGAGGAAGCGGCCGCCCAGGCGGGGATCGCCTACCGTTTCGTTCCGATCATCCGAGGCATCGGCCCCGCCGACGTCGAAGCCATGCAGGATGCGCTGAAGGAAGCAGAGGGCGGCAAGCTGCTCGCTTTCTGCCGTTCGGGGACGCGTTCAGCGTTGGTTGCGGCGCTTGCAAAGCGGGAGAGGGGCTCGTCGGCGGAGGAGGTTTCGGATTGCCTGGTCTCCGCCGGCTTCGACCCCTGTCCGATCGCGCATCTGCTTTAGCTGCCCGGCTCGAGCAGCCGCTGGGCGCGTTGGAGATCCTCGTCGAGCACCATTAGCCGGATGGGCAGGAAGAGTCCGCCGTACACATTGTTGATCTCGGTATCGAACAGAACCGATTCGATGCCCTCGCTTTCGAGGCTCAGCCGGGCGAGGTCCGCCTCCACGCGGTTGCTGTACCGCGCCGCTTCGACGAGGTCGGTCACCAGGGCTCGTCCGCGTCCGCCGCAATTTCGTCCGGCCGTGATGCTCGTCCAAGGATCGCGTTGCGGTGCGGGAACCGGCCGAAGCGCTCGATGATGTCGCGGTGCTGCCTCGCGTAGCCACGCTGATGATCATCGCCGAGGGCGGTGAACAGCAGCACGGAGCGATCCTGGTCCTCGAGATGTTCGCTGTGCTGGAAGGGCATGTAAAGGAACGAGCGCTCGCCGCGCGTGAGTTCCTTGTCGAAGCCGCGGGCGACCGCGCCCTTGGCGATGGCGAGCGCCAAGGTGTCGGTGGAGTAAGCGTCGGCAGCGCCACGGAACATGTTGCGCGGGAACTGGTCGAACAGAATCACCGCCGCGGCCGCGGTCTGCGGATCGATGAGGAAGGCATCGACCGGTAGCCGCCGCTTCTCACGCCACAGCTGAAGGAAATTCTGCTTGATTCGGTGGTCGAGCTCGGGTCCGCCGTTCCACCATTGCGCGGGCTCGAGACCGAACCAGAATTTGAGAACATCGGCGCGCCAATCCGAGGTCATGCAGCCTGCTGGTCCGCGGGGCCTCCCTCGAGGACGAAACGCCGGTCGCAATAGCCGCACTCGACGAAGCCGGTGTCGGGCTCGATCCTGAGATAGACGCGCGGATGCCCCAGGACGGGCGAAACTTCGCCCGAGCCGTCGCAGGCGACCTGCACGCTCTTGACGCGCATCACTTCAGGCGGGGGAATTTGCGACGCCATGCCACGGAAGTAGCAACCGGCCCGCCGCCGTTCAACGGCGCGAGACTAATTGTATTGCGCGAGCACCGTGAACGTGCCGGTGTAAACGCCGTCAGGCTGGTTCGCCCCGACATTCACGGTTCCGCCGACGCCGACGAAGAAGGCGCGGGTCGAATCGATGGTCACGCTGGTCGCTTCGAGGTTCATCGAGATGGGCATGCTGTCGCCGGCGGCGTCCTTTATCGTCGCCGGGGGCGCGAGGAACAGGCTGACCTGCTCGTTCGGCGTCCCCGCGCCCGCGAATTGAGCAGGGGATCCGGGGGCGCTCGCCAGCGGAGTGACTCCGCCCGTGATGCTCTGGCCGCTGCCGTCGGCGGCGATGCTGACCGTCCCGCTGGTCGACGATGCGATAATGGTGCCGAAGTCGAGGTCGGCGACCTTGGTGAGCGTCAGCGGGACCAGGATGAGTGCCTTGCCGCTCGCGTCCTTGGTCGCGGAGACTGGCGTGGCAGTCGCCGGCGCAGCCGCGGCGATGGCGAGGCCGGCGGCGATAAGGAATGTGCGATAATCCACTTGCGAGCTCCTGCGTCGATTTCAGGAGCGCGAGTGTGCGCTACGCATCTCACCACGCGTTCAACATGCGAAGTTCCCCGAAAATTTACCTTGAGCCGCAACCATGGCCGTCAAATTCACGGGTATTGGACGGTGATCGTGAACGTGCCGGTATAGGTGCCGTCCGCCTGCCCGGCGGCGACGTTCAACGTGCCTCCGACCGAGAAGTTGAACGCGCTGTTCTGCGGAATCCGGCGATTGGTGCTTCCGTCGAGCGTCCAGTTGGACACGGTCATGGTCGCGCTTCCGCCGACCTGGGTCAGAGTCACGGCCGCGGTGGGAATGCGGATGAGCACAACCGAGTTTTTCGAACCAGTCGTCGTGAAGGTCGCGGGATGCGCGGTGGCCCCGATCGTGGCGAGGCCGCCGGTGGTGGTGAGCCCAGCGCTCACCGGGTCGACAACGGCGGTCCCGGAACCGGCGACTACCAGCTCGCCAAAGTCGAGGTCTGCCTGCTTCAGCATCGTCAACGGCCTGAGAATGCTCGCGCTTCCCGTCGCATCCGTCTTTGCCGCGACAGGCGCGGCAGTAGCGGCCGTCGAAAGCATCAGTGTGCCGAAGCCGACGCTTGCGACGAGGAGGCGGGAGAAGGCGCTCATCAGGCGCCCGCTGATATTCGGTTAACCTGAAAATCACTCTAGCGGTTAAGGTTAAAAAGCGATTCACCGTGAATCCTTGTCGCCGGGGAGCGCCATGCTTATGCCGCGCGAGGCCATGGACGAGCCCGCCATCCGCATCGAATCGCTGTCGAAGACCTATGCCGGCGGCAAGCGCGCGCTGAACGAGGTCAGCTTCGACGTGCCTCGCGGCCAGATTTTCGGGCTGCTTGGGCCAAACGGCGCGGGCAAGTCGACCTTGATCAACATCCTTGCCGGCCTGGTGGTGAAGACCGGCGGCGAGGTGACGATCTGGGGCTTCGATATCGCCGAGCATCCGCGCAACGCCAAGCGCTCGATCGGGATCGTGCCGCAGGAGATCATCTTCGATCCCTTTTTCACGCCGCGCGAGACGCTCGAGATCCAGGCCGGTCTCTACGGCATCCCCGCGGGCGAGCGGCAGAGCGACGAGTTGCTCGCGGCCATGCACCTCACCGACAAGGCTGATGCTTACTCGCGGACGCTCTCGGGCGGCATGAAGCGGCGGCTGCTGGTCGCCAAGGCGATGGTCCATTCGCCGCCGATCCTGGTGCTCGACGAGCCGACCGCCGGAGTGGACGTCGAGCTTCGCCGGCAGCTGTGGAACTATGTCCGCAAGCTCCACGCCGAGGGCGTCACGATCGTGCTCACCACCCACTATCTCGAGGAAGCCGAGGAGCTTTGCGACCGGATCGCGATCATCAATCACGGGCAGGTGATCGCCAACGAGCCGACCCGCGAGCTGGTCGCCAAGGCGCAGGAGAAAGCCGTCGTCGTCACCTTCGACCGCGACATCGGCAAGGTGCCGACGAACAGCTGCTTCGAGAACATCTCGCTCATCGACGAGCGAACGTTGGAGATCAAATACCGCAAGGACAAAGTGAATGCGGGCGAGGTGCTGAGCGCGCTCACCGCCAATGGGCTCGGCATCATCGACGTATCGACGCGCGACCCTGACCTTGAGGACGTGTTCCTGAGCCTGACCTCGGCGGACCGGGAAGCCGCGTGAAAACGGCGGCCGACGTCCTCATCGTCGGCAGCGGCGCGGCGGGGCTGACGGCGGCGCTGAACCTCGCCGAAACGCACAAGGTCGCGGTGATCGCCAAGGGGGCGCTTGGCGAAGGGGCAACCGGCCGGGCGCAAGGCGGGATCGCCGCCGTCCTCGAGGAAGGCGACAGCTTCGAAGCGCACATCAACGACACGATGATCGCCGGCGCCGGGCTGAATGATCCCAAGGTCGTCGAGCATGTGGTCGAGGCGGCGCCGCGCGCGATCGGCCATCTGATCGAGCTCGGCGTGCCGTTCGCGACCGAGGGCAATGCGCTGCACCTGACCCGCGAAGGCGGGCACAGCCATCGACGGATCGTCCATGTCGCCGATGCGACCGGCTATGCAATCCAGCAGGCGCTCGAAGCCGCCGCGGCCAAGCACCCCAACATCATGCTCGTTCCCGACATGGTCGCGATCGACCTCGTCACCGGCCGCAACGCCACCCATTTCTCGACCAGCGGCGCGGTGCACGGCCTCTACGCCTACAACCGCAAGACCAAGCGGGTGGAGGTTTTGACCGGCCGCGCGACGATCCTCGCCAGCGGCGGCGCCGGACGCGCCTACCTTTATTCGACCGCGCCCCGCGGTGCGACGGGCGACGGGATCGCAATGGCGTGGCGGGCGGGCTGCCGGGTCTCCAACATGGAGATGATGCAGTTCCACCCGACCTGCCTCTACAATCTCGAGGTCAAGAACTTCCTCATCACCGAGGCAGTGCGCGGCGAGGGCGGGATCCTCAAGCACCCTGAGACCGGTCACCGCTTCATGCCCGATTATGACGAGCGCGGGGAGCTGGCGCCGCGCGACATCGTCGCCCGCGCCATCGACCATGAGATCAAGCGCGACGGGCTAGATTATGTGTTCCTCGACATCTCCGAGCGCGAGCCGGATTTCGTCCGAGCGCATTTCCCCAACATCTACGAGAAGCTGCTCGGCCTCGGCATCGACATTACGGCCGAGCCGATCCCCGTCGTCCCGGCGCAGCATTACACCTGCGGCGGAGTTGTGGTCGACCTCGACGGCCGCACCGACGCGCCCGGCCTCTATGCCGCCGGCGAGGTGACGCAGTCCGGGCTTCACGGCGCGAACCGGCTCGCGTCGAACAGCCTCTTGGAATGCCTGGTGTTCGGCGAAGCGGCGGCGAAGCACATCATCGCCAACTGGGACGCTCTCCCCGATGTGCCCGCGATCCGCGCGTGGGACGAAAGCCGCGTCACCGACAGCGACGAGGAGGTGGTGATCGCCCAGACCTGGGGCGAGATCCGCCGCTTCATGTGGAACTATGTCGGGATCGTGCGCACCACCAAAAGGCTCGAGCGCGCCAAGCACCGGATCGACATGCTTCGGCAGGAGGTGACCGATTATTACGGCCATTTCCGCGTGACTCCGGACCTGATCGAGCTCCGGAACCTGGTCGAGGTCGCCGACCTCATCA
This sequence comes from Sphingomicrobium sp., assembly GCA_036273235.1. GTDB lineage: Bacteria > Pseudomonadota > Alphaproteobacteria > Sphingomonadales > Sphingomonadaceae > Sphingomicrobium. Next base: position 8,401 of record DASUIB010000092.1, read on the forward strand.
TCCGCAGCGCGCTCAGCCGGCACGAAAGCCGCGGGCTTCACTACACGCTCGACTATCCCAAGATGCTGCCCGAGGCGAAGGACACGGTTCTGGTTCCGTAACGGCATTGACAGGCGCTTCACGGAGTCGCAGCGTCGGTCCTTCGAGGGTTGCGAGACGCAACCGTCGAGGTCTTGAACCAGGCCGGGGGG
>DASUIB010000093.1:0-8237 GCA_036273235.1 Sphingomicrobium sp.
GGCGAACATGCTCGCGATCCGCGGCGGCCGCCCGGAAACGCTGACGCTTCGCGACTTCATCGATGCCTTCGTGAGGTTCCGCGAGGAAGTGATCACAAGGCGCTCCAAGTTCGAATTGTTCAAGGCCCGCGAACGCGCCCACATTCTGCTCGGGCTCGTCGTCGCGGTCACCAATCTCGACGAAGTGGTGAAGCTGATCCGCGGCTCCGCTTCGCCCGCCGTGGCGCGCGAAAAGCTGCTCGAGCGCGAATGGCCCGGCGAGCAGATCCGTCCCTACATTGCCCTGGTCGAGGCGGTCGAGCCTCAGGCCAAGCGCGAGAAGTACAAGCTTTCCGAAGCGCAGGTGAAGGCGATCCTCGAGCTACGCCTGCATCGCCTGACCGCGCTCGGCCGCGACGAGATCGGCAACGAGCTCGAGGGGCTTGCGAAGAACATTGGCGAGCTGCTCGAAATCCTCGCCAACCGCGCTCGGCTCTATGAGGTGATGCTCGAGGAGTTCGACGAGGTCGAAGCCGAGTTCGTGACGCCGCGAGTCACCGAGCTTGCCGCGGCGGTCGACGGGATCGAGGACGAGGACCTGATCGAGCGCGAGGACATGGTCGTGACCGTGACCATGACCGGCTACATCAAGCGCACGTCGCTTTCGACCTTCCGCGAGCAGAAGCGCGGCGGAAAAGGCCGGGCCGGCATGGCGACCAAGGAAGAGGATGCGGTCACCAACCTCTTCATCACCTCGACCCACAACCCGGTGCTGTTCTTCTCCAACCTCGGGCGGGTCTACCGGATGAAGGTTTGGCGGTTGCCCGAGGGCGGCCCCAACACCAAGGGCCGGCCCATGGTGAACCTGCTGCCGCTGGCTGAGGGCGAGGCGATTTCGACCGTGCTCCCGCTGCCTGAAGACGAGACCGAATGGGGCGGCCTCCACATCATGTTCGCGACCGCACACGGGACGGTGCGCCGCAACAGCATGGCGGCCTTCACCAACATCCCGTCGAACGGCAAGATCGCGATGCGCTTCGGCACCGGCGCAGCCGAGGAAGTCGAGACGAGCGACGACAGCGAGGAACAGGCCGATTCGACCGATCGGCTGATCGGCGTGTCGCTATTGACCGAAGGCGACGACGTCCTGCTCGCGAGCCGCAACGGCAAGGCGATCCGTTTTCAGGCCACCGATGTGCGCGAGTTCCAGTCGCGGACGTCGATGGGCGTCCGCGGCATTCGCCTGCAGCCCGGCGACGAGGTCATCTCCATGTCGATCCTCCATCGCGTCGGGACGAGCCAGGAGGAGCGCGAGGAATATCTCCGTTTCGCTCCGTGGAAGGGCGAGAAGGAAGGCGAGCCGACGCTGTCGCCCGAACGCATGGCCGAGCTCGCCGAAAAGGAGCAGTTCATCCTCACCTTGACCGAGAATGGCTACGGCAAGCGCTCCTCGGCCTACGAATACCGGCGCACCAACCGCGGCGGCCAGGGCATCACCAATATCGATACTTCCGAGCGCAACGGGCGGGTCGTGGCGTCTTTCCCCGCTCACCAGGGGGAAGCGCTGATGCTGGTCACCAACCAGGGCAAGATGATCCGAACCACGGTCGGCGACATCCGCGTCATGGGCCGCAACACCCAGGGCGTGACCATCTTCCGAGTGGCCGAAAACGAGCATGTCGTCAGCGTCGCCAAGATCGAGGAGAGCGAGGAGGAAGAGATCGAGCTCGAAACCGACGGGGAAATCGCTCCAGAGGAAGGGGCGATCGTCGGCGAAAGCGAGCTCGACAAGCCGGTGGACCCCGAGCCGGAGGAATAGAGACGGACCGCTGTTCGCTGCGGTGAACGGCGGAAACCGGCAACGCGGCGCCCGCGTTTCCTCCTAAAAGAAACAGAAGGAAACGCCCAATGCCACTTCCCCACGATGCGCTGGTCCTGGTTGCCGATGGCCGCAAGATGCTGTTTTTCCGCAATCACGGCGATGAAGATCAGATCGACCTCCGGACCGAGGCGCACGACGAGCGGGAGGAACGCAAGGATAGAGATATAAAGACCGACGCCCCGGGACTGGTTCAGCAGAGCTTCGGCTCAGGGCGCTCCACCTATGAGGAGCCGGATTTCCACCAGCAGGAAGAGGATCGCTGGATCAAGGATGCGGCCGACGAACTGAAGGAGCGCGCACTCCGCAACGACTATGAAGCGCTCGCCATTGTCGCTCCGCCCAAGTCCCTCGGTGTGCTCCGCAAGTGCCTCCACAAGGAGGTCGAGAAGCGCGTCGTTTGCACGATCAACAAGGAGATGAGCGGCCGCCCGGTGCCGGACATCGAGGCCTTGCTCGTCGGCGAAACGCAGTCGGAGCTGCCCAACGTCTGAGCCGCCGCCGGTCTTCACGATCGGGCATTCGACCCGCTCGGTCCCCCAATTCGTGGAGGCCCTGCGCGCCGGCGCGGTCGAGCTGGTGGTGGACGTGCGCACCGTCCCGCGCTCGCGCACCAATCCGCAGTATAATTTCGACGTGTTGCCGGACTCGCTGGCCGAATGGCAGGTCGGCTATCGGCGCATTGCCGAGCTCGGCGGCCTTCGCGGCCGCTCGCCGACCGTGCCGCCCGAGGTCAATGGCTATTGGGAGAACCGGAGCTTCCATAATTATGCCGATTACGCGCTATCGAAAGAATTCGAGCACGGGCTCGAGCAGCTGGTAGCCCTGGCCGGCGAGCGCCGGACGGCGATCATGTGCGCCGAGGCCGTCTGGTGGCGCTGCCACCGCCGGATCATCGCCGATTATCTTCTGCTGCGCGGACGCGACGTCATTCACCTGATGGGCGAACGACGCATGGAGCCTGCCAGGATGACATCCGCCGCCCGCGAGCGGGATGGACGGCTGGTCTATCCCGCTCCCAAGCCTGCGGGCGCTTAGCCGCGCTCGCCCGCGCGTCCCGGCGGCGGAGCTTGCACCGGCGGAGGCGGCGGTGGCGGCGGAGGTGCGGGCGGCATCAGCTGCAGCGACTGCGCCGTCGCGAGGTGCCTCTGCATTACCGGAATGGCGCCGGCCGCGAGACTCCGAAGCGCAGGCACGTCACCGCTGGTCGAATAATTCTGCATCAGCGCGATCCCCTGCTGGTGGGCGCTGATCTGATCCTGCTGGAACGCCTGGTCGAACGCATAGCCTGTCCCCGCCGCGCGCAACTGGTCGAGCATTGCCTGCTGCGGCGGAAGCAGAGTCGCCGGCGGGGGCGGAAGGTGCGCTGCAGCGGCCGCGGCGGCCATCTGCTGACCCATTGCACTATGGTCGGCGATCAGCATGTTGGCAAAGCTCTGCACGCCCGGGTTCTGCGACGCCGACAGCGCCATTTGGGCCGACTGGATCTCGAACTGGTTCGCGCTTGCCGCCTGCGCGACAAAGCCGGGCGCCAGCAGCGGGTTGTTCATGTCGGCCGGGGTATAATGCGGCCCGGTTGCACAAGACGCCAGCGCGATTGCGCCGCCGAGCAGAATCGCCAGTTTCCTCATCGAGGCCTCTCCCTTGTTTCGCGATTGTTGCGGCGGAGAAACTGGCCAGTGCGCGCGCGGTTCCTAGAGTTAATCCAGGGCAAGCTCAGGCGTAGAGATCAACGACCTCCGCGTCGGGCGCGGCGGACTTGAGGAGCAGCGTCCGGTGACAGTGAGCGGGCTCTCGCTCCATGCACAGAAGTGCGCTTGGTTTCTCGCGCGCGAGCTCGATCATCCGTGCCGATTGGACCATCGCTTCGGGAAGCTCGAGCTGGCCTGCATAGATCCGCTCCATGTCGGCATGCCGCCCCGCCCGCGCCGCCGTCCGTCCGTCGGCCGGCGTGCCGAGCGCTTTCAAGTGCACATATTCGATTCCCGCTTCCTCGAGCGCGGCCCGGAGCGGCGATTTCGAAAAGCCCGGCCGCCGCGACAGGGGCAGCGCCCGCACGTCGATCACCCGCTCGACGCCCGCGTTGGCCAGCGCGGCGATGAACTCGGGCACGGTCGTGCCTTCATAGCCGATGGTGAAGATTCGCATCGGCGCTGGATTTAACCGGCCGCACTGGTCATTGCGAGCGCCGCAGGCGCGCGGCAATCCAGTCGCGCGCATCTGGATTGCTTCGCTTCGCTCGCAATGACGAACAGCTTCGACATCCACATCATCGGCGGCGGGCTCGCGGGATCGGAGGCGGCCTGGCAGCTCGCCGAAGCGGGTTTTCGCGTGCGCCTCAGCGAGATGCGCGGCGGCGGCGACGGGACCCCAGCGCATGAGACCGACCGCCTGGCGGAAATGGTCTGCTCGAACAGCTTCCGCTCGGACGATGCGGAGCACAATGCCGTGGGACTGCTCCACCAGGAGATGCGCGCGCTCGATTCGCTGGTAATGCGCGCTGCCGACATCCACCGAGTGCCCGCGGGCTCAGCGCTTGCGGTCGATCGCGAAGCTTTTGCAGCCGAGGTCACGCGAGCGATCGAGCAGCATCCGAATGTCACGGTCGCGCGTGAGCGCGTTGATGCGCTCCCCGATCACCCGACGATCATCGCGACCGGACCGCTGACCGGCTCCAGGCTCGCCCAATCCATTGCCGCCGAAACCGGGACAGGCGCCCTCGCCTTCTTCGACGCGATTGCGCCGATCGTCCACCGCGACAGCATTGACATGGATATCGCCTGGATGGCGGCGCGGTGGGATCGTGGTTCGAGCGAGGGGGGCGGCAAGGATTACATCAACTGCCCGCTCGACAAGGCGCAGTACGAGGAGTTCGTCGCGGCGTTGATCGACGGCGAGAAAATGCCGTTCCACGAGTGGGAGCAGGACACGCCCTATTTCGAGGGCTGCATGCCGATCGAGGTGATGGCCGAACGCGGACCCGAGACTCTGCGCCACGGCCCGATGAAGCCGATGGGTCTAGACGATCCCCGCACGGGGCGCTGGCCCTATGCGGTCGTCCAGCTGCGGCAGGACAATGCGCTCGGCACCTTGTGGAACATGGTCGGCTTCCAGACCAAGCTGAAACATGGCGAGCAGGTGCGCATCTTTCGCACCATTCCCGGGCTGGAGAATGCCGAATTCGCGCGGCTTGGCGGAATTCACCGCAACAGCTTCATCAATTCTCCGCGGCTGCTCGATGCTCAGCTGCGGCTGAAGTCGAAGCCTTGCATCCGCTTCGCCGGCCAGATCACCGGCTGCGAAGGCTATTTAGAAAGCGCGGCGGTGGGCCTCCTCGCCGCGCGCTTCGCCGCCACGGAGCTGCGGGGCGACACCCTGCCCCCGCCGCCGCCAGAGACGGCGCTCGGCGCCCTTCTCGCCCACATCACCGGCGGCGCGGATGCCGAGACCTTCCAGCCGATGAACGTCAACTTCGGACTGATGCCGCCGATCACCGGCCGCTGGAAGCGCGCCGACCGCAAGAAAGCCTATACCGACCGAGCGCGGACGGCGCTTGCCGACTGGCTTGCCGCAATTCCTCCCTGCCGCGAAGCGGTGGGGAGGGGAACCATGCTCAGCATGGTGGAGGGGTAGCTACCGCCGACACACAAGAAGAATGGCCGTAACCACTGACTCTAGATCCCTAATCACGTCAGTCGCCGCGAACCTGATCACCCGTAATCCCTGTCCGCTCAGCCAAGCGTCGCGCCGTAAGTCGCGCTTCGGCTGGTCACCCATCGAATGGCTTTCGCCGTCGATTTCGATGACGAGGCGCGTCGCCGGACAATAGAAATCTACGATGCACTGGCCGATCGGATGTTGGTTTCTGAACTTCAATGCTTCGGGCCGCTGACGGAGTACCTGCCACAACATGCCTTCGGGCAGAGTCATGCTTCGCCTGAGCCCACGGGCACGCAGCACGGTCTCATTCTTCTCCCGACGTGGCGGCATTTACCCCTCCACCATGCTACGCATGGTTCCCCTCCCCAGCTGAAGCTGGGGAGGAATCTAATCATCGCTGTTGTCGGCAACCTGCGCTGGTTGTGGTTTCCCGCAGCTGCAGGTCTTGTGCTTGGGCGGTGGCGGAGCGGTCGTGGCGAACTCCGCTTGGGTCAGCCAGCCTTTCCGGGCCTGGTCGGCGGCCTGGAACTTCTGGATTCCCTTAATCGCATATTCCTGGAACGACAGTTGACCATTGTGGTCGAGATCGAGCTTGTCGAAATTCTTGCGCCGCGCCGCGAGATATTCGTCGGCTTCGACCTTCCCGTCCTTGTTCCTGTCGTAGCGGCTGAAACGCTTTTCCGCGCGGCTTTCGGAACTCGCCTGGGGCGCCTCGAGAGGCTGAGCGCCCGACAGCATCGACGCGCCATAGGCGCGCGGCGCGGGCGCGGCGGGTAAACTTGGCCGCTCGTCGGCGCGCGACTGCCAGATGAGGAAGGCGCCCGTCAGCAGGAGGAACGCGGCGGCGGCACCGGCGAAGAAACGCAGCATGCAAATCTCCCTCAATCGAGGAGATTCGGCACATTCGTCATCTCCGTAACCGAGGAGCTTATGTCAACTACGGTCGTGGAAGACGCCCGCTGAAGCGATGGCGAAGCATGGCCGCGGCGCGACCGGGGGTCCCTTCGCGCTCGAACGGTTTGCCGCGGCGGCAGTCGCGCATCGCTACCACTGTAAGCATCGACAGCGGCCGAAGCGGCCCTGGAAAGCGCACGCCAGCCAAGCCGCGCGAAAAGGTCCGCGCCTGCTGGATCAAGGTCACGCGCGATTCGGCATCGCTGCAATGACGCGCCGCGTCGACCAGCGCCCACAGCCCGCCCGCGCTCTGGATCCGTTCGTCGGCGCAACCGACGATGCGCGCGCCGAGCCCGAACAGCAGATTGCCGCGAAACCAGATCGCTTCGCTCGTCTGGACCGTCCACGGGAGGGGGTCGAACAAGCACAGCCACCCGCTTTCGAGCGCCGCCAACTCACGCCCGGTGACGCCGCGAGGGATCAGCTCGCGTTGGGCCTGTTGCAGCCGCGGCTCGGCCGGCGCCGCATTGCCTTCATCGAGCTCCTCGAGCCGCTCTCGCCACCAGGCAAGGCGGATCGGACCAAGCATCGGCTCCTTGGTCGAGCGGACGACGTCGCCCATCGCCCGGTCGATCGCGAACAATGCGGCGAGCGCCCCCCGGTCGCGAAGCGGGACATAGGTCAGCGCCAGTCCGAGGTCGGCGCCGAGCATCGATCAGCGATAGCAGACGGCCTTCACCGCCTCGACCACTTCCGACGCCTTGATCAGCGCCAGCTTCTCGAGGTTGGCGGCATAGGGCAGCGGCACGTCGGCGTCGGTCACCCGAAGCACCGGCGCATCGAGGTCGTCGAAGCCTTCGGTCATCGCGATGGCGATAATCTCCGAGCTGATCGAGCAGACCGGCCAGCCCTCCTCGACCACGACCATGCGGTTGGTGCGCTTGAGGCTGTCGAGCACGGTCTTCTTATCGAGCGGGCGCAAGGTACGGAGGTCGATCACCTCGGCATTGATGCCCTGCCCCATCAGCTCCTGCGCGGCTTCAAGCGCGACTGCGACCGCGATGGAGTAGGTGACGATGGTCACGTCCTTGCCGGGCCGAACGATCCGCGCCTTTCCGATCGGGAGCACGTAATCGTCCAGCTGCGGCACGTCGAAATGCTGGCCGTAGAGCAGCTCGTTCTCGAGGAACACGACCGGGTCCGGGCTCCGGATTGCCGCTTTGAGCAGCCCTTTCGCGTCCGCGGCGCTGTAGGGCGAGATCACGATCAGCCCCGGCACATGGGCGTACCAGCTGCCGTAATTCTGGCTGTGCTGCGCCGCGACGCGCGCCGCCGCGCCGTTGGGCCCGCGGAACACGACCGGGCAGCGCATCTGCCCGCCTGACATGTAGTTCGTCTTGGCCGCCGAGTTCACGATCGCGTCGATGCCCTGCATCGCGAAGTTGAAGGTCATGAACTCGACGATCGGCTTGAGGCCCCCCATCGCCGCGCCGGTGCCGAGCCCCGCAAAGCCATATTCGGTGATCGGTGTATCGACGACGCGCCTGGGCCCGAATTCGTCGAGCAGCCCCTGAGTCACCTTGTAGGCGCCTTGATACTCGGCGACCTCCTCGCCGATCACGAACACGCGTTCGTCGGCGCGCATCTCCTCGGCCATCGCGTCGCGCAGCGCCTCACGCACGGTCATCGAGACCAGGGGTGTGCCTTCCGGCACTTCAGGCTCGTCGTGGGTCGCCGCGACATCGGCGACCAGATCGCGCGCGGCGGTTTCGAACACGTGGGGCGTCGGCGTGGCTTCTGTTTGTTGTGAGGCGGGCTCTGGAAC
>DASUIB010000094.1:0-21102 GCA_036273235.1 Sphingomicrobium sp.
GGGACTTCCTGCGGACGACCGTGCGATTCGTGCACAACCTATCCACAACTGTGCTATTTCTGCCGCGCTTGATGTGGGGCCGCACGAGCGTAGGAGCCGCGCATGGCCGAAGTCATCCGCATCGCCGAGTCCGCGTCAGAATCCGCTACTCAAGTCCTCCCGCAGAATGTCGAGGCCGAGGCCGCACTCTTGGGCGCCCTTATGATCGACAACCGGCTGGTCGAGGACATCCAGCTGAAATTGAAGCCGCACCATTTTTTCGAGCCGCTGCACGGGCGCATCTACGAAGCCGTTCTGAAGCTCACGGATTCGAACCGCGTCGCGAATCCGGTGACTCTGCGGCCGCTGTTCGAGGCCGACGAATCGATGAAGGAAGTTGGCGGACCGTCCTATTTGGCGCAATTGACCGGATCGGGCGCGGCCGTGATCGGAGCGCGGGATTTCGCCGGTCAGATCTACGATCTGGCGCTGCTCCGAGCGCTGATCGGCGTAGGCCGCGACCTGGTCGAAGGCGCGCTCGACACGAGTGAGGACGTTGCCCCCCTCGCTCAAATCGAGCGCGCCGAGACCGAGCTCTACAAGGTCGCGGAAGAAGGCGGCGCCGAAGGCAAGGCCAAATCCTTCTCGGAGGCGACCAAGGAAGCGCTTGAGATGGCCGAGCGCGCGCTCAACAGCGGCGGCCACCTCTCCGGCTTCACCACCGGGCTCGAGAGCCTCAACGCGAAGATCGGCGGCCTTCACAAGTCCGACCTGATCATCGTCGCGGGGCGTCCAGGCATGGGGAAGAGCGCGCTCGGGACCAACATCGCCTTCGCCGCGGCGCAGCGGTTCCTGAAGGACCTCGACGACGGCATCGAGCCGTCGAAATCAGCCGGTGCGCCCGCGGCATTGTTCAGCCTCGAAATGTCGGCCGACCAGCTCGCCACGCGTATTCTTGCCGAGCAATCCGGCATCAGCTCCGAGAATCTACGCATGGGGCGCATCAGCCAGCAGGAGTTCCGCCAGCTCGCCCGGGCGGCCGCCGAGCTCCAGAGCCTGCCCTTGTACATCGACGATACGCCGGGCCTGACGATTGCGGCGCTGCGGACGAGGGCGCGGCGGCTCAAGCGGCAGAAGGGTATCGGGCTGGTGGTCGTCGATTACCTCCAGCTGCTCCAGGGATCGGGCAAGAACAGCAACGACAACCGCGTCCAGGAAATCTCCGAGATCAGCCGCGGCCTGAAGCAGCTCGCCAAAGAGCTCGACGTGCCGGTGATCGGCCTCTCGCAGCTCAGCCGCGCGGTCGAGCAGCGCGAGGACAAGCGCCCGCAGCTCTCGGACCTGCGCGAATCCGGCTCGATCGAGCAGGACGCCGACATCGTGCTCTTCATCTATCGCGAGGATTATTACCTCGCCTCGCACCAGCCGACGGACGACCATCCGGACTTTGCCGAATGGAAGGAGAAAATGGAGCGTGCCTACGGCCGCGCGGAAGTGATCATCGCCAAGCAGCGCCACGGCGCGACTGGCAAAATCCACCTGCGGTTCGACAGCCGCATTACGAAGTTCAGCGATTCCGCCGACGACAGCTATCTGCCGGAACCGCGCGGCTAGCGTCAGGGCTCAGGGGAGGGGCGACGAGGGCGCCGGGAAACCGGCGCCCTCTGACATATGCGTTGATTGTCGACCGACGCGAACCTTCTTTCGGATCGCGTTAACTCGGTATCTGCTTAGCTTCGCAGTTCGCGATGTCCTCACTCGAGGCGATATTGCTGTGGAAGACCCTGACGGTGTTGACCCGCCTCGCGGCGATCGGCCAATCGAACCCGCGGCCGGAGGGGTGCACCACATAGACGGCGATCGTCACCCGCTTTTTGCCTCCGCTCTCATAGACATAGGCCCACGCCTCCTCGACGCTCACTTCCCGGTCGCCGTATTTCTCTGGCAGTGGATACATTTCCTGGGGCAGCCGCATCGGCGGAAGTGCAAAGCCGAAACCGCGCGGGAGGTGCTTCCAGAGACGATGCCCAAGCACGACTAACACTTGCGGCGTCGTCAGCGCGAGCTGGCTCGCAAACGCCGCAGTTCCGCGTTCCCACTCCTCGCTTTGGGGCGCTTTCCTGGATTTGGGCAGTAGGTCTTGAACGAAGTTCGAAAAGGCGAGCTTCTGCCACTGCTCTTCACGATTGAGTTCGCTGATGTGTTTGTTCGCGACGACTTCAATCGTCTTGGCGAAAAACCTGCTGCAATTGCTTCGAATGAAGGCGCATTTGTGGATCACTTCATGCGTAAAATCGGGCCTGTGCTCGGGCGGCTCGCCATAATGCGATTCGCCGAGCACGTGACAAGAGTAAGCCCACATTCCGTCGAGAGCGTCGGACGATAACGGTTGCTCTCCATCTTCCAGCGCTCTCACGGCGGCATAATCGCTGCCGATCCAAGGCGTGAAGAATGGCTTAGCCATCACACTGACATATCTCAGGAACGCGGCAGCATCTACGGCCCGATGTCGTCGGAGCTTTCGGGCTGCTGGATTTTCTCAGGTTCACCCGGCGCGAACTCGAGCGCCTTGGCGATGTTCACGTCCCACCCGTACACATCCGGCCGAAACTGGATGCGCGAACCGTCCCAAAAGGCGGTGTGATAGAGCAGCCGGACAGGAATTTCGTTCGGCAGCTTGACGAAGCTCTGGTCGTCCTGCTGCATCGCCTGCTGGAACTTGTCGGCTACGCCCTCCTGCTGCGCGAGCGCGGTCGCGAACTGAACGGCATTCTCGACCCTGACGCAGCCGTGGCTGCGGTGCCGGTCGGGGAGCGCGAACACCGCCTTCGCGGGAGTGTCGTGAAGGTAGATCGCCTCGTCGTCGCGCATGTCGAACTTGACCAGCCCAAGCGAATTCTTCGGACCCGACTTCTGCACCCACTTGCCATTCTCTTGGGTGTAGCCATTCGCGCTCAGCCACCCGCTACTCTTCGTCGCCAGCTCTTTTACGGCAATGCCTTCGGGGATGTTCCACTCAGGCTTGGCTACCAGCTGAAAAATGGGCGCCTGAAGCTGCGGCGTCGGCTTGTCCGGCTGGCCGTTGATGACCTTGCGGTGATCGACGTGCTGACCGTCGCGCCAGTAGTCGAAGAACGACGCCGCCGTATTGACGTCGATCCGCGTTGCCGGCGGATTGCGCGGCAACCAGCGCAGCCGCTCCATCGCCACGGCGAGCTGGCGCGCCCGCGCAGCCGGACCCTGGCTCAAGGCGTCGATCGTCTCCTTGCCGAGGACACCGTCGGGCTTGGTGCCCGAATCCGACTGGAACTGCTTGACCGCCGCGACCAGTTGCGGCGTGTAAGCCGTTGGGGCTGCGGTCCCCGGTCTGGATTCGGAAACGTAGCCGCCCGACTGGAGTATGGCGACGATGGCGGGAATGCGCGGGTCATGCGAGCCGGGCTTGATCGGCTTGTCGTCGGCTATCTGCTGCTGGTTCCCCTGGCTTGCCAGCTTCGCATAGCGGACGAACGCCTGGCTGAGCGCCTTATATTCGTCCGTCTGCGGCGGGAGCGAGTTCAGCCAGTCGGCGACATTGCCCTTCTGAAGCGCCTGCTGAAGGCCGCCGCGAACGTCCGTCGTCGAGTGCGGGATAGTATAAACATCGTGCAGCTTGGTCGGGTCGGAATAGCCGTTGGCAAGCGCCGAGGCGTAGTTGAGCGCCGCCTGGACAAGACCCTCGCCGGTTTCGCCGCCCTTCAAGAACAGATCGGGCTTCAGCCCGTTCGCCGGCGCGCCGTTCATGATCGCTTCGCGGATCTGCTTCTCATCCTTTTGGCTGAACGTGATGCCTGACGGCTGGGCCGTCCCGGATGCGTTCTGGTTGCTGGTCCCGCCTTGCGAGCAGGCAGTGACGGTGACGGTGCACAGGGCAAGGGCGATAGCCGTGCCGGTCCATTTGCTTTTCATCAGGCTTGAACGCGAGGATCAGCTCAACCGATCCATCGACGCCGCGATTCAGTCTTCCTGCATGTTCGGGTCGCGCAGGCCCTCGCCGATTGTGGGGCGCGCGCGATCGGATTCGCTGCTGGTGACCGGGTAAGCGCAATAGTCGGCGGCGTAGAAAGCGCTCGGCCGATGGTTGCCGGACAAGCCGACTCCACCAAAGGGCGCATTCGACGGTGCGCCGTTCGTCGGCTTGTTCCAGTTGATCACGCCTGCGCGAACGTTCGCCCAGAATTTGTCGTAGAGCTCGGGGGTGCCGCCGACGAGGCTCGCGGCAAGGCCGAAGCGCGTGTTGTTCGCTTCGTCGATCGCCGCGTCGAAATCCTTGACCCGAATGACCTGGAGCACGGGCCCGAAGATCTCCGCGTCGGGCCTGTCCTTGACGTCCGTCACGTCGATCAGCGCGGGAGTCAGGTAAGGCCGCTCCTCGAACGGCCGGTCGAGCCGCCGCAGCGGCTTTCCGCCCTTCATCATCAGGTTGAGCCATTGCTCCTGCACATGATCGGCCGCACCATTGTCGATCACCGGGCCCATGAACGGTTGCGGATCGGCGAACGGATGGTCGACGATGATCCGGTCCGCAATCGCACAAATGGCATCGAGCAGCGGCCCCTCTTTGCCGTCCTCCACGATCAGTCGCCGGGCGGCCGTGCAGCGCTGGCCGGCAGTGAGATAGGCGGACTGCACCGCGACGGTCGCGGCAGCCTCAATGTCCTTGGCGTGCCACACCACGAGCGGATTGTTGCCGCCGAGCTCGAGCGCGAGGAGCTTGTGCGGGGTGTCGGCGAACTGTTTGTGAAGCGCCTGTCCGGCACGCGCCGAGCCGGTGAACAGAAGGCCGTCGATCCCCGGCTGCGCGGCAAGCGCTCGACCCTGCTCCGGGCCGCCGATCAGTAGGCGGACGATTCCTTCGGGGACCTTGGCCTCATGGAAGCAGCGGACCAGGAACTCGCCCGTCGCGGGCGTCTTCTCCGATGGCTTGAACACCACCGCATTGCCGGCGATCAGCGCCGGGACGATGTGGCCGTTGGGCAAATGCGCGGGAAAATTGTACGGCCCAAGCACCGCGAGCACCCCATGGGGCTTGTGGCGCAGAGCGATGCGGTTGCCGAGCGCGGCTTCCATCTTCCGCTGCGGCGTGCGTTCGGCATAGGCGTCGACGGAAATCTCGACCTTGTTGACCACGGCGCCGACCTCGGTCCGCGCTTCCCAGAAGGGCTTGCCGGTCTCGTGCGCGATCAGCTCCGCGAATTCGGTCTCCTTCTTGCGCACCACGTTGGCGAAGCGGCGCACCGCCTCGATCCGATAGGCGTGCGAATGCGCCGCCCAGGCGGGCCACGCAGCTCGGGCGGCGGCGACTTCGGCCGCGGCGTCACCGATTTCGCCCGACCAGACCAATTCGCCCGTGGCGGGGTTGGTGGAAACCAGCGTTTCAGCCATACCGGCGCGCTCCACGACCGGAGCGCTTTCGTCAACCCGCTGGTGCATCCTGCTCCATTGCTTCGCCCATTCGGCGGATGGCTGTAACCTTGTCGTCGAACGGCCGCCAGTCGTCGCGCTCGGCGATTGCCGACCAGATGGCCTCGACCGCCTCGATATGCATCGAGCAGGGCGCCGCGTCGGACCAATAGGGATGCGACCGCTCGGTTTCGCGGCCGGCGAGCAGCCGCGCGAGCTCGCGGAACTCTTCGCGGGGATATTGCTCCGGCCCCGGATCGTGGCCGCCGCGCCAGTCGAAGAAGATGCGGTCGATCGGTTGCGCGCGGGTCGCCAGTGCGTTGATCAACGCCGCTGCAACCTCTCGGTCGTTCTCGCCCGGCGCAATCCCGAGCCGCCGAAGCATCGCCGCGACCAGCGCCTGTTCGAACCGCCCGCTCCAGCCGGCGAGCAGGTCCGACAGCGGAGGAGCCTCGGCGACGAGCGAAAGGCAGCCGGCAAGCTGGGCCAGGTCCCAATGGATCGCCTCCGGCTGGCGGCCGAAGGCGTAAAGGCCGTGATGGTCGAAATAAGCGGCGGTGAACTCCGGGTCCCACTCGGGCGTGAAGCGCCACGGGCCATAGTCGTAGCTTTCGCCGGTGATGTTGATGTTGTCGCTGTTGAGCACGCCGTGGACGAAGCCGGCGGCCATGTATGACGCAGCGAGCTCTGCAGTCGCCTGGCTGACGCGGTCGAATAGCTTCAGCGCGTCTTCCGGACCGTCGCCCGTGGGCTGCTCGGAATAGAGGGTCTCGAGGCAGTAGCGGACTAACTTCTCGATGTTCTTAGCATCCCCAAAAAAGGCGAGCCGCTGGAAGGTGCCGATGCGGATGTGGCCGTGGCTCAGCCGAGTCAGCACCGATGAGCGGGTCGGGGAGGGCTCGTCGCCGCGTTGGAGCTTCTCGCCGGTCTCGAACAAGGCGAAGCTCTTCGACGTGTTCACGCCGAGTGCTTCCAGCATTTCGGTCGCGAGCACTTCGCGAACCCCGCCCTTCAGCGTCAGCCGGCCATCGGCGTGGCGGCTGTAGAGCGTCTGGCCCGAGCCCTTGGTGCCGAGGTCGAGCAGGCGATCGCGATCGTCACCTACTTGCGTGAAAAGGAAGCCTCGGCCGTCCCCGATCTCCGGATTGTACACCCGGAATTGGTGGCCGTGGTAACGTAGCGCCAAGGGCTCTGAGAGATTGTTCGGCAGCGGTTCGAAGCGGCAGAAATGCGCCGCCCATTGTTCCTCCGTGAGGTCCAGCCCAACCCGCTCCGCCCAGCGGTAGTTGACGAAGCGGGGCGTGCATTGGGGAAAGCGTGCCGGCTCGACAATGTCGTAGAAATCGGGACCGAGAGTGAGAATTCGTGGGTCGGGGCGGTAGGGAGCCATCGCGGCTGAAGTGGCGTCGCGGCTTGCCGGTTCCAACCCTCAGCCGACGAGGCGCTTGAGTTTGGCGAGCGCGTCGGCGTCCGGCTCGTCGGGCGAAATCGTGGTGACGAACTTGCCGTCTCGGTCGAACAGCAGGACGATCGCGCTATGCATCATCTCCTTGCCCGGCATTGGGTTGGGCGAAGGCTGAGCGTAAATGCCGAACTGCTTCTTCACCTGAGCGATTTGAGCCGGCGAGCCGGTGAGGCCGATGATCGGCGAGTTGAACAGCGTCGCATATTGGCCGACCTGCTTGGGCCCGTCGTAGGTCGGATCGATCGTCACGAAGACGATGTTGAACTTGCCGTCGCCGCCAACCTGATTGCGAAGCTTGACCATTCGCGACAGCGTCGTCGGGCATACGTCGCCGCAGCGCGTGAAGCCGAAATACATGACATACGGCTTTCCGAGCAGTCTCGCGCTCGAGAACGGCTTTCCGTCGGAGCCGACGAGCGTGAACGGGCCGCCGAAGCTCGACTGAGCGGGGCCGGTCACCGCCTGCGGCGGATGAACGGTGACGCGTTGCACCAGCAGCAAGGCCGCTAGCCCTACGATCGCAAGCGCGGCGAGCAGCCAGATCAGCAGGCGAACCTGCCTGAGCTTCGATGGGGGTGGTGCCTTCTCGGTCACCGGTGGGTCACGCAGCGGATCATAGGCTCCAATAGACGATATCCGGACGCAGCTTCGCCGGGTCAATCTTCGATCGCACGTCCGCCAAGATGCCGCCGCGGTCGATCATGTCGCTGACATGCTCGACGTGGGGCGCATAATCATCGTGCGCGACCGCGTAGATCAACGCGTCGAGCTCGCTGAATTCATCGATTGAAACGAGGTCGACGCCATATTCGCGCCGCACCGCCTCGGGGTCGGCCAAGGGATCGTGGACGATCGGCTCGATCCCGAACTCGCGCAGCTCGCGATAGGTATCGACCACCTTCGAGTTTCGGATGTCGGGGACATTCTCCTTGAAGGTGAAGCCCAGGATCCCGACCCGTGCCTTGCTGATCTGGCGGCCGCTGGCGGCGATCAGCTTCACCACTCGCTGAGCCAAATAGGCGCCCATGCCGTCGTTGATCCGGCGTCCCGAGAGAATCACTTCGGGCTGATAGCCGAGCTGCTCGGCCTTCGCGGTCAGATAGAAAGGATCGACGCCGATGCAGTGGCCGCCGACCAGCCCGGGATAGAAGTTGAGAAAGTTCCACTTGGTGCCCGCCGCGTCGAGCACGTCGCGCGTGCGGATACCGAGGAGATGACAGATTTTCGCAACTTCGTTCATCAGCGCGATGTTGAGGTCGCGCTGGGTGTTCTCGATCACCTTCGCCGCTTCGGCAACCTTGATCGACGAGGCCCGGTGAATTCCGGCTTCGACGACCGAGCCATAGAGCTCGGCCAGCGTGTCGAGAGTTTCACGATCCTGGCCGGCAACCACCTTGACGATCTTCTCGATCGGGTGCGCCTTGTCGCCTGGGTTGATGCGTTCGGGGCTGTAGCCGAGCTTGAAATCCTTGCCCGCCTTGAGACCCGAAGCCTGCTCGAGCGCCGGGGCGCAAATCTCTTCGGTAACCCCCGGATAGACGGTGCTTTCGAACACCACGATCGCGCCTGGCGAAAGCGCCGGACCGACGATCGCGCAGGCTTTGAGCACCGCGTCGAAATCGGGCCGGTTCGCTTCGTCAATCGGTGTTGGAACCGTGACGATGAAGATGTCGCAGCGCCGCAGCTGGGCCGGGTCGTCGGTGATCGTCAGATCGACGGCCCGAAGCTCCTCCGGAGCTATTTCGTTGGTCGAATCTTCGCCTTGCCGGAGTGACTGGACGCGCGCCGTGCTGACGTCGAACCCCACCACGTCATGCCGGCGGGCGAGCGCGACCGCGAGTGGGAGGCCGACGTATCCCAGGCCGATGATCGCGACTTTCACGTGGCGAGAGCCCTCTCGTTCGCGCGGGTCTCACTTCGGTCGCCGGCGCGGCACGCCAATTACCAAGCTTCGCCGCCGCGGCAAGGGAAACACAAGAGCTGTGGTTAGGTCGAGCCGTTCTCGCGGCGCCTGCCGGGTCCCTCGCGCAGCGCTTCGAAATAGAGCGGCCGAAGCCTCAAGCGGGTCTGCTCGTCGTAGCGCAGGTCGAGCGCGTAATAGCCCACCTGATGGAAGTAGGTGATTTGCGCGCGAACCTCGGCGCGGTCAGGGTCATACCCGAGATCTAAAAAAATGCCTTTGAGCAGAGAGACTCGGAGCGCATCGACCGAATGGACCGTGTTGCGAACCTCATCGGAGGTGCGGGCCCAGTCCCGGACTGCGGCGTCGTAAGCTGACGAATAGCCGTCCTCGGTCACCCAGACGTTGATAAATGCATTGAAACGCTCTTCGGCGGTGGCTCCGTCAAGCTCTGCCGCCCTCGCCATGGCAGCCGAGTTCGCGGTCCTCCAGTCGTCGAGCAAGCTGGAATAGAGCGCATCGCGGTTCTGGAAATGCCAGTAGAAGCTTCCGACCGTCACGCCGAGCGAAGCGGCCAAGGGCTCCACCTTCACCGCGCTGATCCCGCCTGATATCAACGCATTGCGGGCTGCCTCCACCCAGTAGCCGGGGTCCAGCCGCACGCGCGGCCGCTCTGCCGGGGGTGATGCCGCGGATGCCGCCATTCGCAGTTTCGTCGAATAGCCTTGGCGCTATCCATAGACAACCCTATGGAAATGAAATCCGAGGGAATGATGGGCCAGCACAGAGGTCTCAATCGTCGGGAAGCACTGATCGCCGGCGGCTCGGTATGCCTTGCGGCGGCTGCTCCGGCGATCCGGCCACGGTCGGACACGACGGTCAATGAGCTGGTGGAGAGAGCGACCGGCCGCCCCCGTGCCCTGCGCGACGGCGCCCTGCCTCCGGTCCTGCCCGAGATCGCCGGCGCGAACCTGCCGCTGAACTCGCATGAGGCGACGCTCGAGACGGCGGCCCAGTCGGCGGCGTTTGCGGCCGAGGCGAGGAAGCTTCGGCGCCAGCAGTTGAGCGAAGATGATCGCGAGACGCTCGACTGCCTGATCTGGGATCTGGAGCGCGACGCCGGGTATGCCCGGTTCTACTGGCACGAATTCCCTCTCGGTTACTCGGGCTCAGAGTTGGCCCTGCTGACATTCCTGTCCTTTCCGGCGCCGCCGGCCGTTGGCGAGCAGGCTGGCTTCCTGCAAAAGGTTCGTCAGGCGCCGGCCTATGTCGATGCGATCCGCGAGCGGTTGAAAGGCCAGCTGCAGCGGGGGCTCACCCCGCCCCGCGCAGAGGGCATCCGCGCCTATGACCAGTTCATGGTGGAGGCGAAGGAAGTCGCCGCAGCCATCCACCGCAATGCCGAAGCCGTCGCGGCGCAGACCGGAGGCGCGTCAGTAGCGCGTGAAGCGCAGCAAATCGCTGACGGAGCCCTCGCCGAGGCATTCGGCCGGCTGGGGAACACGATACGCACGGACTATGTCCCTGCGCTGAGCGACCAAGCCAAAATCACGCGTGCCGCCGATGCCCCGGAATATTTCCGGGAGCTCTCCCGCCTCCGCATTTCGGAGGATCTCGGCCTCGAAGAGACCTATCGGCATGCCCGCGATCGCCTCGCGGTGATCGATGCCGGCTTGGCGCGGATGCGCCGGCGGCTTGGCGCCCCTGCGGATGCCGCCGCATTTCACCGGTCGATGGTTGGCGACCCGCGCTGGTACGTCCGCAGCGCCGACGAGCTGAAAGCGCGTCTAGAATCTGCGATCGCGCAAGTTAAGCCGCTGGTGCCGCCCTATTTCCACAATATGCCAACCACCCCTTTCGGCGTCGCGCCTTTGCCCCAAGCCTTACAGACGCGATTGCTCAACGGCATATATCTGCCGCCAAGCGCCGACTCGCCGCGCGGAACCTACCTGTACAACAGCTCGCGACTGGACATCAGCAATTGGGCATGGACCAAGCCGCTTGTTTCGCACGAGCTTATTCCGGGCCACCACCTGCAATTGTCGCTGAGCTTCGAATCGAAGACGTTGTCGCCTTATCGTAAGGCCCTCTACATCCCCGGCTGCGCGGAAGGCTGGGGCGAATATGCCCGTCAGCTGATGGAAGAAGCGGGCTTTTATGAAGGCGATCCATGGGGACTCTACGCTAGCCGGTTGCTCGAACGGCGGTTTGTCCTTCGGGCGGCCGTTGAAGCCGGCGTTCGCGAGCCGGGCTGGACGTGGCAGAAAGCCGACGCCGAGCTCGCCACCGACCCGCTGACTCGTCCCGGAACCACGCAGCAGATCGCGCTCTCGGCGGCGACGTTCCGGAGCACGGGCCTGCAATATTGGTGGGGCATGCGCCGCTTTCTCGAGCTGCGCCGCCTGGCGCAGTCGCGCAGCGGGGCAAGGTTCGACATCCGCGACTTCCATTCTTCGGTGATGCGCGGAGACCTTGTGCCTTTCGCGGTGGCGGAGGCGCGAGTTCGGAATTTCGATCCAGGCCGAATTTCATAGGAGGAGTCGACCTCATGCAGACGATCGGACTTGTGGCACTTGCGACGCTGGCCGCATCCACCTTTTGGACGGCGGACGATCCGTTTGTCGGGAAATGGAAGCTCGACGTCTCCCGCAGCACGTTCGTCGATCAAATGCGGGTCGAAGCGCATGGGCCAAATAGATATGCCTTCAACTTCGAAGGAGCGCCCACCGAGACCATCGTGGCGGATGGTACCGACCAGCCTGGCCTGCCCGGGACCACGCTCGCGGTTAAGTCTCAGGATCCCCATAGCCTGACAGTCGTCCGCAAACAGGGCGGCCATGTAATCATTTCGGCAAACTGGAAGCTCTCCCCAGATGGCCGAATCCTGCACGACGCTTTTACGGGCCTGCAGCCGGACGGCTCAATGATGACCGTGAACCAGGTCTTCAAACGCATGAGCGGAACCTCCGGCTTTGCCGGCCTCTGGGAAAGCACCACCAAACCCAGCGGCTTGAAACTCGAGCTTGGGATACAACCGTACCGCAATGAAGGCCTTAGGTTCGCGAGCCCCTCGTCGGACAACAGCGTCGCCTTCGACGGGCGCGATCATACGGTTCCTGGTGCAAAGGACAGCCTGACATTGTCCGGCCGGCGCACCGGGGCGCGGGTCTTGGAATATACGGAGAAGAACCAGGGCAAGGTTTCGCGCGCGCGGCGGTTCGAGCTTTCGCGCGATGGACGAACCCTGACGGAAACGGTGCACCTCGCCGGCCAAGCGACACCCGACCGGTTGGTTTTCGAGCGCGAATAGTCGCGATCCGAATTAAGATATGCGCGCGCACCATTGCAATCGTGCCGCTACGAATGTAGCGAACTGGTTCGTTGCGAAGGAATATTGGGGTCATGAGCAAGCTTTCCCGGCGGGATATCTTTCTCGGATTAGGGGCCGCGTCGCTGTCGGCCAGGGCCGCGATCGCCAGAGCAGCGCCACGCGGCGTTGTCGACGAGGGATTCGTTCGGGTCGGGGGCATCGACCAGTGGGTGAGCGTGCGCGGCAATCGCAATGCGCCCTTGATGCTTTACCTCCACGGCGGTCCCGGAGAAGCCATGTCGCCCTTTCAGGACCTTTTCGCTCCCTACGAGCAGGATTTTCTTGTTGCGCTATGGGATCAACGCGGCGCGGGAAAAACCTACGCCCGGAGCGGTCGTGACAAGACACCCGACATGACGCCGGAGCAGTTCATCCGCGACGGCATCGAGTTGTCACAGCTGCTTCGGAAGCGATGGAACAAGCGAAAGATCGTGCTCCTCGGCCAATCCTGGGGCTCGAGCATGAGCATTCAGATGGCCAAGCGGCGGCCCGACCTGTTTCATGTGAATGTCGGGACCGGTCAGGCCGTGAGCGTCAAGCAGACCGAGCTCGCGCAGGAGCGGCATGCCCGGCAGGCGCTGGAGGCAAAAGGAGACAAAGCCGGCCTCGACGCACTCGACGCGGCGACGAAGTTGCCGCTCACCGATCCGAAAAGGCGTTTCGCGACCCGCAAGTTCGACATCGGCCCCGAAGACGGCAAGTTCCTCAGCCGCGAGGACAAGTTCGTGGGACCCAAGCCCTGGCCCAAGACCGGCCAGGTCGCCGACTGGATCGGTGGCTACAGCTTCACGTCCGATACGCTGGTCCCGAAGCTTCTCGCCGGCCCCGATGTCGTCGATGCAGCCGGCTACAACTTCGCACTGCCGATCGTCGTCATCCAAGGTAAGGATGATTACATCTGCCCGTCGGAACCGGCGCGCGAATATGTCGCGAAAATGCACGCGCCCAGGAAAGCGTTTGTGGAAATCGACGGCGGACATTTTTGCTGCTTGACCAATCCAGCGGGATTCCTCGGTCAACTGCGACGGCACGTGCTGCCTTACATACCGATTTCGTAAGGCTCCTCGAGCTCAAGGGCTAAGTCCGGGTGGCAATGCGGCGCTTCAGACAATGACGATCTCCGCCATGAATTTCCGATCTAATCCGTTGTCGCCGCTCGAACGCTGTGTAACGAAAAGCCAAAGGCTGCCAACGAGAGATTCTGTACATTCGCTGGGAGGAGGGCCTGCACTAGACGCTTATGAAAGCGCCCTTGGCGAACATCCTGCCGTCGAAGGGGCTGAAGGCTGCCACCTGTTTCCAACCGAGACCAGGGCTGGGCCGGGCTTCCACGACGATGGTTACGGAAAGCTGCTCGCCGGCCCGACGGATACTCGCCGACGCCAGCCGCGGGAATCGACACAGCAATTCATCGCGAGGTTCGAATGACCTACAGGCTCTATTATTCACCAGGCGCGTGCTCGATGGCGCCGCACATCCTGCTCGAGGAAATTGGTCTCCCCTACGAGCTCGAGCTCGTCTCATCGCGCGGTGACCGCGAAGGCGCCATGACTGCCACCGACTCGTGGCGCACGATGAACCCGAAGGGCCGCATTCCGGCGCTTCAGCCCGTCGCCGGCAACAGCGGTGGAGCGCCCGACCTGCTGACCGAAGTGCCCGCGATCCTCCTGTTTCTTGGACAAAGCCACCCTGAGGCGGGGCTCGTCCCCCGTGACCCCGCTCGCCTGGCGCGCTGCATAGAATGGACCAACTGGTTGTCCGGCAATGTGCACGCGATGTCCTACGGGCAGATCTGGCGCGCGCAGCGGTTCAGCGACGATGAGCAGGCGCTCGACGGCATTCGCGCGAAAGGCAGGTCTGCCTTGTGCGAACAATATGAGTTCATCGAACGAGTGCTCGCCGACGGAAGGGATTGGGCGGTGGGAGCAGCCTATTCGATCGTCGACCCTTACCTTCTCGTCTTCTTCCAATGGGGCCAAAGGGTCGGACTGGATATGGGTTCTTATCCGTCCTGGTGCGCCCTTACCGATCGCCTCCTGAAGCGCCCGGCCGTTGAACGAGCGTTAAGTAACGAAGGTGTCGAAATCACGTCCGCCGCCAGGCAGAGGTAATAACCTTGGCAATGTACCGCGATGGCCCGTGCCTTCGAAATATCGATGTTTGAACAATCTGGGACCGCCAGCGAGAACCTAGGCGAGCGGGACTGAACTTCCCGAACGGAGTGGAGGCCCGAGCCGGAATCGAACCGGCGTGCAAGGATTTGCAGTCCTCTGCGTAACCACTCCGCCATCGGGCCTGGCGCGTCGCATCTCGACGAGCTTGGCCGTGCGGTCAAGTCGGTAGCGGGTCTCGCACCCATTCCATTTCTGCTCACCGAGCGCTCAGCCGATCCTTGTCACGGCCGCGCGTCTTTCGATGAATGGCGGTTGGCGTGCCGACGAGCTGCCGATATGAGCAGCCACTTTGACGGCGCCTGCGGCGTCGCTCAGGACAAGCTTGAACTCCAACTGTATTATCGGCATATAACAGCAATGACCGTTCACAGCCCGATTCCGGATTTCGCCGCGGCGCGCGCCGCCATGGTCGAGAACCAGCTTCGGCCGCAGGGCGTCACCGACCCGGCCGTGCTCGACGCGATGGGCTCGGTTCCGAGGGAGGATTTCGTCGCTGCGCAGGCGCGGCCGCTCGCCTATGTCGACCGCGCCGTGCCGATGGGCGCCGGGCGCTTCCTTCCCGCGCCGGCGGTGCTCGGATCGTTGCTCACCCAGATGATGCCGGTGCGGGGGCAACGCGCGCTCGTCGTCGGGGCGGGGAGCGGCTATTCCGCGGTGGTGCTCCAAACGATGGGGCTGTTGGTGACGGCGCTCGAAAGCTCGTCCGAGCTTGCGAAAGGCGCGCGCGATAACAAGGTTCAGATCGTCGAAGGTTCGCTCGAGGCGGGGTCGAAGAACGGCGCGCCCTACGACCAGATCCTGATCGACGGCGCCGTGGAATATATTCCCGAGCCGATCATTGACCAGCTGGCCCAGGGCGGTCGCCTTGGAACGGCTCTGGTCGACCGCGGGATCACGCGCCTGATCGTCGGCCGCAAAGCGGGCGGCGCGTTCGGTTATCTGTCCTTGAGCGATGCGGGGGTGCCGGTTCTCCCCGGTTTCGTTCGGCCCAAGGCGTTCACGTTCTAAGAGGATTTGTCAGTGGTTCGAACGTTTGTCACCGGGTCGCTGATCGCCGCCCTCATGGCGGGGACCGCCGGCGCCGACACGCTTCGCGAAGCGCTCGTCTCGGCCTATCAGACGAACCCGACGCTCACCGGCCAGCGGCAAACGCTCGAGGCCACCGACGCGACCGTCGCGATCGCCAAAGCGGCCGGACGCCCGCAGGTCAGCGGAACCGTCGGGCTCAATCGCAACATCACCCAGACAGGCGTTCTCGCCACCGGCGGCAAGGGGCCGGCCCTGACCGCGGGAGTGACGGTCAGCTACCCTTTGTTCAATGGCGGCAGCGTCAGGAACCAGGTCCGCGCCGCTGAAACCCGGGTGGAAGCGGGCCGGGCGACATTGAGCGCGGTCGAAGGTGACGTCTTCACCCAAGCGGTCGGTGCCTACATGGACGTGATCCGCGACCGGGCGATCGTCGAATTGAACCAGAACAACGTGAAGGTGCTCGACACCAACCTTCAGGCGACCCGCGACCGTTTCCAGATCGGCGACCTTACGCGGACCGACGTCGCCCAGTCGGAAGCACGCCTTCAGCTCGGGCGCGCCCAGCTTGCAACGGCGCAGGGGAATGCGGCGGCGAGCGAAGCCACGTATCGGCAGGTGATCGGCCATCCGCCCGGCAACCTCGAACCGCCGCCGCCGCTTCCGCCGCTCCCGACGACGGCCGACGAGGCGGTGCGGATCGCGCTCGCCAACAACCCCGACCTGATCTCGATTGCTCGTCAGGAAGTCGCCGCCGGTTACGACGTCAATGTCGCCAAAGCGGGACGGCTGCCGACTCTCTCGGTTCAGGGAAGCGGCGATGTTGCAGCGAATTTGGGCGGCAATGCGCCTGCCGGCTTTCCCAACACGGGAACGCAGACGGCGATCGGTCTTGGCGCGACGATCCCGATCTTTCAGGGCGGCCTGCCGGCGGCGCGCATTCGTCAGGCTCAGGCCCAGCAGGGCCAGCTTCGCGAACAGGTCGTCGGAACCGAGCGCGCGACTGTCCAAACGGCCCGGGCCGACTTCGCCAATTATCAGGCGTTCCAGGAGGCGATTCAGGCGCAGACCGTCGCCGTCCAGGCGAACGAGCTCGCGCTCGAGGGCAACCGGGCCGAGCAGAGCGTCGGCACTCGAACGATCATCGAAGTGCTGAACGCCGAGCAGGACCTCCTCAATTCGCAGGTGGCGCTGGTGACCGCCAAGCGCGACGCCTACGTCGCCGGCTTTCAGCTCCTGAACGCCATGGGGCAGGCGCAGGCTCAGGACCTCGGCCTGGAGGGTGGCCCGCTTTACGATCCGCTCGGCAATTACCGGCGGGTCGCCAATAACTGGAACGACTGGGCGACGGATCCCGCCCATGTGCCGGCGGCGACCCGCACGGTCAGTCCCGAGGAAATGCCGGCCAATCCGGTCGTGACTCCGCAGATCGAGCCGGCGCTCGACAATCCCGCACCGCCCAACCCGATTGGGGTGACTCCGCTGCCCCCGGCGCCGGGCGTGCCGCCGCCCCCTGGATCGACCGGCTCCGAACGCGGCTGATGCGCGGAGCCCCACGTCGCGCGTGACTCCGCTGCGGCATTGAAGCTATCAGGCGCCATGCAGTCGCCCGGCCGCGAACCCTCGATGGAAGACATCCTCGCCTCGATCAAGAAAGTGATCGCCGAGGAGAAAGAGCTTCGCTCCGCGGCGGCCCCCGTCGACGCGGTCGAGGATGAGCCGCTTCCGGAGGAGGCGAGCGCCGGGGAGGACGTGCTCGAGCTCGACGAGCCGCTGGCGCCTCCGGTGGACCTCGGGCCGCCGCTGGTGGACGAACAGATCGCGGGGCAAAGCCGCCACGCGCTCGAGCAGCTGCAGACGGTCGCGGCGAGCATTCCCGCGGCGCCGCAGACGAATCCGCTCGAGGACATGGTTCGTGAAATGCTCCGCCCGATGCTCAAGCAATGGCTCGACGAGCATTTGCCGCAGATGGTCGAAGAGCATGTGAAGCGCGAGATCACGCGGATTACCGGGCGGCCGCTCTAACCCATTGTTGATGTGGTCACGGCGGCTCGCTACCGTCGCTTCATGACGAAATTCACGTTCTGCCTCTCCGCCGCGGCCGTAGCGCTCGCGGCTTCGCCCGTCGCCGCGCGTCCGATGACCGCGGTTGATCTCCAGTCGATGCATCGCCTGGGATCGCCGGACGTCTCGCCCGATGGTCGCTGGGCGGTGTTCACCGTCTCGAGCACCGACTGGGCCAAGAACAAGCGCGTCGACACGCTCGAACTGCTCGACCTCACGAAAGCTGGTGCGCAACCGGTGCCAATTACGGGCGGCCAGAAAGGACACGACCCAACCTTCGGCTCCGACGGCTCGCTCTGGTTCCTGATGCCGGTCGGCGACCAGGACCAGCTGTTCCGCATGACCATCGGCGGAGCGCCGGTGCGGGTCAGCGGCTTCAAGGGCGACATCGGCGGGTTCAAAATCGCACCATCGGGAACGGAGGCAGTGATCTGGGCCGATCGCGACCTCAGATGCCCCGACTTGAACTGCGCGAGCGTTGCCCGGACCAAGCCGATCGGCTCCGGCCGGACCTACGACCAGCTGTTCGTCCGGCACTGGGACGTGTGGGAGCAGCCGGGCGTCCGCTCGCGGCTGTTCGCCTTCCCGATCGCCGGCGGGAAGCTCGCCGGCGCGGGCGTCCCGATCGAAGGCAATCTCGTCGGCGACACACCGTCGAAGCCGTTCGGCGGCGGCGAGGAGATCAGCTTCTCACCTGACGGGCGCACGGTCTATTTCGCGCTTCGCGAGGCGGGCCGCACCGAGGAGCTGTCGACCAATCTCGACATCTTCGCGGCGCCCGTCGACGAAAGTGCTCCGCCGGTCAATCTCACGGCGGCCAACAAGGCGACCGACACGCTTCCGACCGTGTCGCCTGACGGTCGAACGCTTGCTTATGTCGCGATGGCGCGGCCGGGGTACGAGTCCGACCGCCAGGTGCTGATGCTGCGCGACCTCGCGACGGGCCAGGTGCGGCCGCTGACGCAGCAGTGGGACCGCTCGGTCGGCTCGATCGAATGGGCGAAGGACGGGCGCAGCCTGCTGGTGACCGCCGAGGACACGCTCGAAACGCCCGTATTCCGCGTCGATGCCGCAAGCGGGCAGGTCACTCGGCTGACGGCCGACGGCGCGTTCGGCAACGTTCATTCGCTGCCGGGCGGCGGCGTGCTGGCGACGATGAACAGCATACGC
This sequence comes from Sphingomicrobium sp., assembly GCA_036273235.1. GTDB lineage: Bacteria > Pseudomonadota > Alphaproteobacteria > Sphingomonadales > Sphingomonadaceae > Sphingomicrobium. The sequence continues at coordinate 18,591 of DASUIB010000094.1, forward strand.
GCGCCCGACGATCTCTACCGTATCGAGGGCGACCGAGTGAGCCAGCTCACCAACCTCAACGGCGCGTTGCTGGCGCAACTCGACCCCGTCACCTTCACGAAGTTCAACTTCAGGGGTGCGAACAACGACACCGTCTGGGGATGGATCCTGAAATCGACGCTTCAGTCAATCGCCGTGGCCACTTGTACAGGACCGGTGGAAGGTAGCGCTTCCTGCCCGGCTCCTACCTCTCCTCCAGCCAACATCCTTCCGATTTTATTCGTCGTCCACGGCGGCCCGCAGGGCAGCTTCAACGACAGCTGGTCCTACCGCTGGAACGCGCGGCTGTTCGTCGCGCCCGGTTACGCCGCCGTCAGCGTCGATTTCCACGGGAGCACCGGCTACGGCCAGGCCTTCACCGACGCGATCCGCCAGAATTGGGGCGGCTGGCCGCTGACCGACCTTAAGCTCGGCCTGGCTTACGCCACCGCGCACGACCCGCAGCTCCAGGCCAACAATGCGTGCGCGCTCGGCGGCTCCTACGGCGGCTATATGATGAACTGGATCGAGGGGAATTGGCCCGACCGCTTCAAGTGCATCGTCCAGCACGACGGCGTGTTCGACGCCCGAGCCATGGCCTATGAGACCGAGGAGCTTTGGTTCGACGAATGGGAGCATGGCGGCCATCCTTATTATGAGGCGCCGCAGGAGTTCGAGCGGTGGAACCCGGTCAATTTCGTGACGAACTGGCGCACCCCGCAGCTGGTGGTCACCAGCGAGAACGACTTCCGGATCCCATACACGCAAGGGATCGCCGCCTTCACCGCGCTCCAGCGCCGCAACATCCCGTCGCGCCTGCTGGTCTTCCCGGACGAGAACCATTGGGTGCTGAAGCCCAAGAATTCGGTGCAATGGTATCACGAGGTGTTCAACTGGGAGCGGCAGTGGATGGGGCAGGGAGCTCCTGTGCCGGATGCGGTGCCTGGGGCGCCCCAGCTAACTCAGCCGGAGCGGGGGGAATAGCGTCATTGCGAGGAGCGTAGCGACGCGGCAATCCAGTCTGCGCCGCTCGATTGCTTCGCTATGCTCGCAATGACGCCGTCGGGTTGATGCTGCAGTGCCGCATCGCTAACCGCGTGCGGCCATGAGCGAACTTCCCAAGACCTTCGACCCGGCCGCGATCGAGCAGCGCTGGTACGCGCATTGGGAGAGCCGCGGGCTGTTCCGGCCGGACCGCGCGGAGGCGAAGCCGTGGACGATCGTCATGCCACCGCCCAACGTCACCGGATCGCTGCACATCGGCCACGCGCTCGACATCACCCTTCAGGACGTGCTCACCCGCCGCGAGCGGATGCTCGGCAAGGATGCTTTGTGGGTGGTCGGCACCGACCATGCGGGGATCGCGACGCAGATGGTGGTCGAGCGCAACCTTGAAAGCCAGGGCATCAGCCGGCCGGAGATCGGGCGCGAGGCGTTCCTCGAGCATGTATGGGAATGGAAGGCGCAGTCGGGCGGATCGATCACCCGCCAGCTGCGGCGGCTCGGCGCGAGTTGCGACTGGGCCCACGAGCGCTTCACCATGGACGAGCGCTACCAGCGCGCGGTCACTTACGTCTTCGTCGAGCTGTACAAGCGCGGGCTCGTCTACCGCGATAAGCGCCTGGTGAACTGGGACCCGAAGTTCCAGACCGCCATCAGCGACCTCGAGGTCGAGACCAGGGACGTCCAGGGGAAGTTCTGGACGCTGAGCTACCCGCTTGCGGACAATACAGGCGCGATCCAGGTCGCGACCACGCGCCCCGAGACGATGCTCGCCGACATGGCGGTCGCGGTGCATCCCGACGACGAACGCTATCGCGCGCTCATCGGAAAGCAGATCAGGCACCCGATTACCGGGCGGCTGATCCCGATCGTCGCCGACGAGCATGCCGATCCCGAGCTCGGCAGCGGCGCGGTCAAGATCACGCCGGGCCACGACTTCAACGACTTCGAGGTCGGCGAGCGCGCCGGCATCAAGCCCGCCGACATGCTCAACATGTTCGACGCGACGGCGCACGTCGTGCAGACTTCCGACGGGCTCATCCCCGACGACTTGCTCGCCCTCACGCGCGAGGAGGCGCGTACGGCAGTGATCGCGAGACTCGAGGACGAAGGCGCTCTGGTTCGCGTCGAGGACCGGGTGATCCCGACCCCCTTCGGCGACCGCTCCGGTGTGGTCATCGAGCCGTGGCTGACCGACCAATGGTATGTCGACGTGAAGCCGCTCGCCGAACGCGTGCTCGCCGCCACCAGAGCGGGCGAAATCCGGATCGTCCCGGAAACCTGGAAGAAAACCTGGTTCAACTGGCTCGAGAACATCCAGCCCTGGTGCGTCTCGCGCCAGCTGTGGTGGGGTCATCGAATTCCGGCGTGGTATGGCGAGGACGGGAACGTCTTCGTCGCGGAGACGGAGGAGGAGGCAAGGGCGCGGGCCGGCGGCAAGCCTGTCCGCCAAGACGAGGACGTGCTCGACACCTGGTTCTCGTCAGCGCTG
>DASUIB010000095.1:0-12296 GCA_036273235.1 Sphingomicrobium sp.
CATTCGAGAAAGCGGCATCGAACTCGGCGAAGAACTGCATGTCCTCGGCGGCGAGCAGAAGCGCGTCGACGCCCTTGGCCCGGGCGGCCGCGACCATCTCGGGCGAATTGTCGATCCCGAGAACGGTCGCGCCGCGTTCGAGTATTTTTTTGGACAGCGTCCCCTCGCCGCAGCCAACGTCCAGGATCCGCTCGCCAGGCTGCGGGTCGAGCAGATCGAGCGCCGCGCGGCCGAGCTCGGCGACGAAGGCGCCGACCCGGGCGTAATCCGCGGGGTCCCATTTGCTGGTCGAGGCGGCCGGCTGGCTCAAAGCGTCTTCACCCATTCGCGATAGGCGCTCTCGTCCATCAAGCCGTCGAGCTCGCCCGCATTGTCGAGCTTCAATTTGAAGAACCAGCCCTCGCCTTCCGGGTCGCTATTCACGATCGAGGGATCGTCCGCGACCTTGCTGTTGCCGTCGATCACCTCGCCCGAAACGGGCGAATAAACGTCGGAGGCGGCCTTCACCGACTCCACGACCGCGGCTTCCTCGCCCTTGCTGAGCCGCTTTCCGGTTTCAGGCACTTCGGCGAAGACGATATCGCCGAGCTGCTCCTGCGCATGATCGGAAATGCCGACCGTCGCGGTATCGCCCTCGACCCGGATCCATTCGTGCTCCTTGGTGAAATAGAGGCTCATGCAGCAGCTCCCTTGCGGTGGTAGCGGTGGGGGACGAATGGCATCGGCGCGACGCGCGCGTCGAACAGCTTTCCGCGCTGCTCGAGCTTGAGCGCGGTGCCTTGCTCGGCGAACGGCGCGGCGACATAGCCCATGGCGATCGGGCGCTGGAGCGAGGGCGAGAAGCCGCCGCTCGTCACCTTGCCGATCTCGTTTCCTTCGCCGTCCAGCACCAGCGCGCCCTCGCGCACCGGCTGGCGGCCGTCGATCTCGAAACCGACGCGTTTTTCAACCGGACCGTTCTCAAGCTCGGCAAGGATGCGCATCGCGCCTGCGAAGCCGCCGTCAACCCGGCGGCGCTTGTTGATCGCGAAGGTGAGCCCGGCCATCACCGGGGTGATCCGCTCGTCGAGGTCATGCCCGTAGAGCGGCAGGCCCGCTTCCAGCCGCAGCGAATCGCGTGCGCCGAGACCGATCGGTTTAGCGAGCTCGTTCGCGGTGATCGCGTCGGCGAGGTCTGAAGCGGCGATCGCCGGCACGGAAATCTCGAACCCATCCTCACCGGTGTAGCCCGAGCGGCTGATCCAAAGGTTGCGGCCGTTCCAGTGGAACGGCCCTCCCTGCATGAAAGCGAGGTCGCTGACGCGCGGCACAATCGTTTCGAGGACCTCCGCCGCTCGTGGCCCTTGAAGCGCGAGCAGCGCCTGCTCTTTCATGTAATCGATCACCACGCCCTCAGGCAGGCGCCGCTCCATATAGTCGATGTCGCCGTGCTTGGTGGCGCCGTTGACGACGATGTAGAAATCCTCGCCGCGGCGCGTCGCCATCAGGTCGTCGATGATTCCGCCTTCCTCGTCGAGCAGAAGCGAATATTTGGGTTTCATGTCGGCGGCGGCCTGGAAATCGCCTGGCATCAGCTTCTCCAGCGCGAGATCGACGGCGCGCCCGTGGACCAGCAGCTGGCCCATGTGGCTGACGTCGAACAGGCCTGCGTTCTCGCGCGTCCAGAGGTGCTCGGCGATGATCCCTTCGTATTGGACCGGCATCTCATAGCCGGCGAACGGCACCATCCGCGCGCCGCGAGCGCGGTGCCACGAATCGAGAGGGAGCTTGTCGAGCTGTTGCGGCTGCACGTCCTCACCCCCCGCCGGGTCCCCGCTGCAGGGGGTGCCGCGCGCCTGCGTCTCGTCGGTCGGGCCGTTGTGGGTTTCCCGGTTCATTCTGGCCTGCTCATTCGATGCGCTCCGGCAAGGGGTGCGACCGCCGGCCCGTTCGCGAACGCCCGGCTGCCGCCCCCGTCTGTCCCTAGCGCCTGAGAGCTTTGCCCCTTCGGCGGCCCTCGAAGCACTAGCACTTCGAGAACACTTTCCAGACTGTCAGGCGCGCTCGGTCCTTGGTGCCTGAGAGATTCCGGGGGCGGTTGCTCCTTCGGCGCCGTCTTGCGACGGACTCTCCCGTGCGGCCTTTTATCGACAGCGGGTGCCTTGGCGAGGGCCGCCAATTAAGTCAACGCGTTAGCGCGTGGCGTTATATTTGATCTGGTCCTGCGTCAGCTCGAAGCCGACCAGATGCTCGAACGTCGCATTGGCGACCGCTTTGGCGACCCGCGGGTCGGACAGCGGATCGATCGCCGCGTCGGCTTCGCCTGCCTTGCGCGGTCGGGTGAGGATCGCGCGCACATTGGCCGGGAGCGTCGCGGCCGCCCGACTGACGCGCACCGTCGCCTGGACGCGCGCCCAGGCGTGGACGTTCCCCGGCGCGAAGTTGAGGACCGCGTGGCCGATCTGCTTTGCAGCGATCGTCCCGCCCCCCTGCAGGGCGACATCGAAATAAGGTACGACGACCTGCCGAGCCGGACCCGGAAAGCGCCGAAGAGCGACGATCGTGAACGTCGCCGTCGAGACTACGTCGCTGCCGGCATCCTGGCAGGTTGCGCGAAGGTCGGTCATCGCAGCGGTCACGTCGATCGCGCGCGAATCGGTGCTCCCGGGAGGATTGAACAAGGTGATGTCGCCCGTGCCGGCGGGAATGCCCGCGATCGGGCAGTCGCTGCGCACCGCATAAACGCCCCCGCCATTTTCGCCGGTAAGGTCGCCGGCGTGCCGGCAGGCGCTGAGCGGGACGAGGGCAGCAAGAGCGGCGAGGCGAAGCTTCACTATGGACGATCCTTACGAGGGCGAAATCGATTGCCGGCGTTCATAGGAACCCCCTTCTAAGGCTGCAAGCGAAGCCTTAGATGCCTGTCCGAATGCTGAACCGCCCTCCTCTCAAGGTGCTGATCGCCGCGCCGCGCGGCTTCTGCGCCGGCGTCGACCGGGCGATCCAGATCGTCGAGCTCGCGCTCGAGCGGTTCGGCCCGCCGGTCTATGTCCGCCACGAGATCGTCCACAACCGCTCGGTGGTCGAGCGGCTGCGCGGGCTCGGGGCGGTGTTCGTCGACGAGCTCGACGAAGTGCCGGACGATCGGCCCGTGGTCTTCTCAGCTCACGGCGTGCCCAAGTCGGTGCCCGATGAAGCGCGGAGCCGCGGCCTTGCTTATGTCGATGCAACCTGCCCGCTTGTGTCTAAGGTCCATCGGCAGGCGCAGCGGCTGATCGAAGAGGGGCGCCACATCCTGTTCATCGGCCATGCCGGCCATCCCGAAGTGATCGGCACCTTCGGCCAGGTCCCGGAAGGCGCCATGACCCTGATTGAAACCGTCGACGACGTGGCGCGCATGGACATAGCCGAAGATGCAAATCTCGCCTTCCTCACCCAAACGACTTTGTCCGTCGACGATACTGCGGCAATCGTCGACGCGCTGAAGCGCCGCTTCCCGGCAATCCGCGCCCCGCGCAGCGAGGACATTTGTTACGCGACCTCCAACCGCCAGGCGGCGGTGAAGGCGATCGCGCCCGAATGCGACCGGATGCTGGTGATCGGCGCGCCCAACAGCAGCAATTCGCTCCGGCTCGCCGAAGTCGCCGAGCGGATGGGCGTTCCAGCTCGCCTGATCGAGCGCGCCGCGGATATCGATTGGGATTGGCTCGGGCAGCCCGAGACGTTGGGCCTAACCGCCGGCGCTTCCGCGCCCGAGGTCCTGGTGCGCGAAGTGGTGGACGCGCTTGCCGAACGGTTCGAAGTCACGGAGGAAATCGCCGACCACAGCCCCGAGCGGATGATCTTCAAGCTTCCACGCGAGCTGGTGGCGTAGGCGTCATTGCGAGCGCGGCGAAGCAATCCAGAGAGCGGCTGCGAGATGGATTGCTTCGTCCCCCTGCCCAAGGCAGGGGTCCTCGCAATGACTGCCAACCATGACTGACCTCCCGCTCGTCGAAATGTTCACGGACGGCGCGTGCCGCGGAAATCCGGGTCCCGGCGGCTGGGCCGTGCTGATCCGCTCGGGCGCGCGCGCGAAGGAGCTGTCGGGCGGCGAGCCGCTGACCACCAACAACCGGATGGAGCTCCTCGCCGCGATCAGGGGCCTGGAAGCGCTGAAGAAGCCGTGCCGAGTGCAGCTCCACACCGACAGCATCTACGTCCGCGACGGGATCACGCGCTGGATTCACAATTGGCAGCGCAACGGGTGGCGAACCTCCGACAAGAAGCCGGTCAAGAACGCCGAGCTGTGGCAGGAGCTGGTCGAGGCCGCTGCCCCGCATCGCGTCGAATGGCACTGGGTGAAAGGCCACAGCGGCCATCCCGAGAACGACCGGGTCGACGCACTCGCCTGCGCCGAGGCTGACGATCAGCGGCGACATCACCGTCTGTAGTTGACCTACGTACACTTGGAGTCCGGCGACCCAATTCCTACCTAGGTCTCGTCACCAACTCTCTCGTTCCCCTGTTAGAAAGTTGGTGGGGGAGGCGCTGGTACAAGCGCCTCCCCAGCTTCTCTCGTCAATGCGTGAATCGGGCCGGCGAGAACACAGTCGGGTCGATATCGGCGACCATTCCCTCAGGGTCGCGGCCGAGCAACGACGCCGCCGCCATCTTAGCCGCGGCCGGGGAGGTTTGAATTCCGAACCCGCCCTGTCCCGCGCACCAGAAAAACCCGGGCACGTCGGGGTCGAAGCCATAGACCGGCAGGCGATCCGGAGCGAAGCTCCTGAGGCCCGCCCAGCGCCGCTCGACCCGTTCGATCGGCCAGTCGACGACCTGCTCGAACCGGTCGATGGCGATGGCGACGTCGATCTCCTCGGGCGCGGCGTCGCACGGACCGCTTTCGATTTCGTCGTGCGGGCTTAGCCAGACGCTATTGTCGGTCTCGCCCTTAAAATAGAATGTCCCGTCAGCACCGTCGACGAGCGGCAGATCTTTGAGACCGGCTCGGCCGATTCGCAGCTGAACCATGGTCCGTCTCTTGGGCGCGATCCCGAGGCGCGCCGCGCCCGCGGCTTCGGCAACATCGTCCGCCCAGGCGCCTGCCGCATTGACGAGAATCGAAGCGGTCAGGGTCGAGCTGTCCTCCAGCATGGCCGTCCAGCCGCTCGCATCGTGTTCCGCGCGAACCAGCTTTGAGCCGATTCGCACCGCGCCGCCGCTGCGGCGAAACTGGCGCAGATAAGCTGCGTGCAGCCCGGCAACGTCGATATCTGCGCAGCCAGGCTCAAATAAGGCCCGCCGCCATTCCGACCTAATTCCGGGGATCATCCGCTCGAGCTCATCGCGCTCGACCACGCGCGTCTGTACCGCCGCTGGAACCTCGGGCAGCTGATCGCGCGTGATATGAAGGTCGCCGCGCACGTGAAGAAAGCCGTGGTCGCAGAAATCGCCCGGCGGCGAATCGAGGAAATCTCTCGACGCGAGCGTGAGTTTCGCAACTTCGGGCCCACCGTAGCTTTCCAGGTAAAAAGCAGCGGATCGGCCGGTGGAATGATAGCCGCACTGGTCCTCGGCCTCGATGATCAGGGTCCGGCGCTCGCTCGCAATTTCGGCCCCGAGGCTCGCTCCCGCGATCCCGCCGCCGACGATGATCACATCAAATTCGCTCATCTCGTCCGTCGGTTACGAATTGGAAAGCCGTGCCGTCTAGAGGGTGCGTCATGTTCAACGCGGCATTTACCGACCTGCTGCTGCTCATGCTTGCGGCGATTCTCGTCGTCGCAGCGATCGTGGACGTCCGCACCTTCACGATTTCGAATCGCCTGAATCTCTCCGTTGCTTTGCTGGCGCCGGTCTATTGGGCGTCGGTCGCGCTGTCGCCATGGCCGGGCATTGCCGTCCAGCTCGCCGCCGGGGCAACGGTATTTTTGCTGCTCGCCGGTGCCTTCTACGCAGGCATGATGGGCGGGGGCGACGTCAAGCTCGCGGCCGCGCTTGCCTTGTGGTTCCCGCCTCTGGGAACGATCAAGTTTCTGATCCTGATGTCGCTCGCCGGCGGCGTTCTGACGATTGTCGTCCTCGCCTTGCACCGTGCGCGTGAGCGCGAGGGACGACCCGAGATTCCGTACGGAGTCGCGATCGCGTTCGGCGGTCTCGCGATTCTCACCCAACGGTTTCTTAACCAATTTGTCTGATGTGTGAGGCTGTTCAAGTGGCCCTTCCAGGGGAGGCGATCGCGCCATGGATGTGAAGAAGGTAGCTCTGCTCGTTGGAGCCTTGGTCATTGCGGTGATTACCGCGGTCATGGCCAAGAACATGTTCGCCGGCGCCGGTGCGCAGCAGGCTGCTGCCGCGCCCAGCGTCCCGGTCGGGCCCAAAGTGCTCGTCGCCAAGAAGGCGCTTCCGGTCGGCACGATCATCGATCCCGACAGCTTCGCCTTTCAGCCCTGGCCCAAGGAGCTGATGCAGGGCGCCTATTATGTCGAGAACCAGCCGGATTCGAAGAATCTCGCCGGCACCGTGGTTCGCTACGCCATTGCGGCGGGCCAGCCGGTCACGCGCGGCTCGCTCGTCGGCCCGCAGGACCGCGGCTTCCTCGCCGCTGCTCTGGGGCCTGGCATGCGCGCCGTCACCGTTCCGGTGAACGCGTCGACCAGCGTCGCCGGCTTCGTCTTTCCAGGCGACCATGTCGACCTGGTGCTGACCCAGACGGTCAACGGCGGCGGCGACGGACCGCCGCTCAAGGTTTCCGAAACGATCATCCGCAACGTCCGCGTGCTGGCGACCGATCAGCGGTTCACCGACAAGGACGACGACGGCAAGACGGCCATCAAGACCTTCTCGAACGTGACGCTCGAAGTGACTCCGCGGATCGCGGAGAAAGTGGCGGTTGCACAGAGCCTCGGTCAGCTGTCGCTGTCCCTGCGCTCGATCTCCGACAATTCGGCCGATCTCGAGCGCGCAATCGCCGCAGGCGACGTCAAGCTGCCGCCCAATGCCAGCCCGACGGACGAGCGGCAGATGCTGCTCGCTTATTCGGACCGGCCGATCGACACCAATACGACCTTCTCTACCGGCGGCGATGTGTCGCGCTTCCAGCGCCGCACCGTGCCGGCGAAGCCGGCGGAGGCAGGCGCGCAGTTCGGCCGGGCCATGGCCGGTCTCGCCAAGGGAATTGGTCAAGCATTGACCGGCCAGGGCGGTGGCGCCCCGGTCGTCACAGGTCCCGTCGTGCGCGTCGCGCGCGGCAATGATGTCACCGTTGTTCCGGTGGGAGCTCGCTAAAATGAACATTCAAGCACACAATCGCCGGGCGCGCCTCGGCACCGCCCTTGCGGCGCTCGCCGTGGGGATTGCCGTGGCCTCAGCCCCGGCACCCGCCGCGGCGCAGCCCCGGGCCTACGCCGAGGGGACCTATCGTCCCTCGACCCAGGTTCTGCTGTCGGTCGGCGAAGGGCAGATGCTCAATCTGCCGCGCAGTGTCGCAAACGTCTGGCTGTCCGCTCCGGATATCGCGGACGTCTACGTAAACGGTCCGCGGCAGATCAATCTCTTCGGCAAGAAGGCCGGCCAGGCGACGGTCATCGCGACCGCGGCGGACGGATCGGTGGTCTATGGCGCGAACGTCCGAGTCAACCAGAACATCAGCTCGATCAACGACATCCTGCGTCAGGCGATGCCCGAATCGGACATCAACGTCACGACGGTGGGCCAGGTCGCCGTGCTCAACGGCACCGTCGCCTCGCCGGACGACGCCGCGCAGGCGGAAATGCTCGTCAAGGCGGCGCTCAATCCCGGCGTCGACGTCAGCAAGCCCGATGCGACGCTAACCATCGTTCCGGTAAGCCGGCTGAAGATCGCGACGCCGCTGCAGGTGATGCTGAAAGTCCGCGTCGCCGAGATGAACCGCTCGCTCGTCAAGCAGTTCGGAGTCAACTTGCTCAACGGCGGCGTTAGTCACACCGGGCACATTTTCGGTATCGGCCGGGGCGATCCTGGCACGATCGACACCGTAACTGGTCCTGCCGACCCGATTACCGGCGTCAAGCCGGAAACCGTCACCGGCGCCACGTTCAACAACCTCGTTGGCGGCACGACGCTAGGTCTCTTCGGCAGGATCTTTGGTACCGATCTGCTCGGCACGCTCGACCTGCTCGAGAACGACGGCGTGGTCACCACGCTCGCCGAACCGAACCTCACCGCGCTGTCCGGCGAAACCGCGAGCTTCCTCGCCGGCGGCGAGTTCCCGATCCCGATCTCGCAGGCGCTCGGCGCGGTGACCATCGAATATAAGCAATTCGGTGTCGGCCTCGCGTTCACGCCAATCGTTCTCGCCGACGGCCGTATCTCGATGCGTGTCCGTCCGGAAGTAAGCGAGCTCAGCGATGCCGGCTCGATCAAGCTCAGCGGCTTCAACGTTCCGGCGCTTACGACGAGGCGCGCCGAGACGACCGTGGAGCTTGGCTCCGGCCAGTCGTTCATGATCGCCGGGCTGCTTCAGAACAGCAACAACAACACTGTCGAGAAGGCGCCGTTCCTCGGCGATCTTCCGGTCCTCGGAGCGCTGTTCCGCTCGACCAAGTTCCAGCGCAACGAGACCGAACTGGTGATCATCGTCACGCCCTATCTGGTTCGTCCGGTTTCGGGGCAGCTTGCAACTCCGGCCGACGGCTACCGGGCGCCGGATGATGTGCAGCGCAATTTCCTCGGTCAGACCTTTACCGGGAGGAGCGGCGCGGTCCAGCCGACGGCAATTGCGGCACCAGTGCCGGCGCCCGTGACGGGCGCCGTAGCTCCAGGAACCAGCGCCATTGCTGCTCCGGGATTCAGGCTGTGACGGCGGCGTTCATAAAGAAGGATTGGACCATGCGTTCGAAAGTCATCCTCATCGCACTCGCGTCCGCCCTGGCGGCCTGCAATACGCCGGATCAGGCGGACAGAGGCGTCGCCGCGGTCAACGTGCCGGTGGTGACCAGCGCCGACTATGTGTTCGACGCTGCCGCTCCCGACGGCGCGCTCGCCCCCGGTGAGGCCGATCGCCTCAACGGCTGGTTCCAGGGCCTGGGGATCGGATACGGAGACAGCATCTACGTCGACGGTCCCTTTGCCGACGGGGCACGCGGACAGGTCTCGGCAATCGCCGGCCAATATGGAATGATGGTGTCCGCAGGGGCGCCCGTCACGCCCGGCGCGGTTTCTCCCGGCACGGTTCGCGTGGTCGTCAGCCGCCGCCGAGCCGAGGTGCCCAACTGCCCGAATTGGAGCGTGCCCGCGCAGCCCAATTACAACAATCGCAACATGTCCAACTTCGGCTGCGGCGTGAACTCCAACATCGCTGCAATGGTCGCCAACCCCGAGGACCTCATCCACGGTCGCGAGGGCGCCAGCACCGGCGACGTCAATGCCGCCGCCAAAGCCGTGATCTTCTACCGCTCCACGCCGCCGTCAGGCAGCAAGGGCCTGCAGAATATTGATACGAAGGGTAGCCAGTGATGAACGCTCCGTTCCAGGCACGCGCAGGTCTGCGCGATCCGTTCACCGCGTTCGTGTGCGACGATGCCACCGCCGACATGCTTCGGCCGGTCGCCGTCGAGCACGGCTGGTCTCCGGAAAAGGTCAACAAGGGCGGCCTGCGCAATGCCGTGCAGTCGCTTTCGATTTCGGCGAGCCCGAACATCCTGTTCGTCGATCTCAGCGAGTCCGCCGACCCGCTCAACGACATCAACGCGCTTGCGGAGGTGTGCGAGCCGGGAACGATCGTGATCGCGTCCGGAACCGTCAACGACGTGCGCCTCTACCGCGATCTCGTCGCCAGCGGCATCCACGATTATCTCCTCAAGCCGTTTACGGTAGACCAGCTGCGCGACACCTTCGCGCACGCGCAGATGATCCTTTCGGGGCCGCGCGGCGAAGCCCAGGCCGACAAGCCGCACGTGATGGCGGCGGTCATCGGCGTGCGCGGCGGAGTCGGCGCTTCGACCATCGCGACCTCGCTTGCGTGGCTGCTCGGCGAAAAAGCGCACCGCAGCACCGCGCTTCTTGACCTCGACGTGCATTTCGGCACCGGCGCACTGGCGCTCGACCTCGAGCCCGGCCGCGGCCTCACCGATGCGATCGAAAATCCCAGCCGTATCGACGGCCTGTTCATCGAACGCGCAATGGTGAGGGCGAATGAGCGCCTGTCGGTGCTTTCGGCCGAAGCGCCCATTCACCAGCCGCTGGTCACCGACGGCACCGCATTCTTCCAGCTTCAGGAAGAGATGCGCAACGCCTTCGAATCGACAGTCATGGACCTTCCGCGTCAGATGCTGATTCAGCATCCGCATCTGGTTCATGACGCGCATGTTGCCGTCGTCGTCGCCGAGCTTACGCTCGCGGCAACGCGCGACACCATTCGAATCCTCGCCTGGCTGAAGTCGAACGCTCCTCAGACGAAGGTGATCGTTGTCGCGAACGGCGTCCCCTCGGGCGGAGCGCTGGAGATCAACCGCAAGGATTTCGAACAGTCGATCGAACGTCCGGTGGACCTCGTCTTTCCGTTCGACGGGAAGCTCGCCGCCCAGTCGGCGAAGCTCGGCAAGCCGATGGCCGAAGTTGCCGGCGGCAAGCTCTCGGGGCCGTTCAACACGCTGTCGAACATGGTCCTCAGTCACGCCAGCGATGAGGGCGCGGCGAGCGAAAGCAAAGCCCCGGCCGCGGCAAAGTCGCTGGTCGATAATCTGAAGTCGATGCTGTCGAAGCCGAAGGAAAAGGCTGCGGCGTAACCGTTTGCGGCGGCGCATGCCCGCTGCGGTGAAGAGTTGAGAGGCGAAGGCACGAATGCTCCTGTGGCTACTCCTGATCGGCGGTGTCGGCGCCCTCGCGCTCGCTTATATGGCGGTCCGCGGGCCTTCGGCGGCCAAGGCCGTCAAGCGGCGCATCGAGCTCATCAAGGAGCGCCACGGCGACGTGATCGCCGGCAACGCCCAGGCGCAGATCCGCAAGCTGTTCGCCGAGCGCGCGAACCGGTGGGAAGGCTATGCCTCGACCCTGATCCCCAAGCCGGCGCTGCTTCGCAAGCGGCTCGAGATGACCGGCAAGGAAATCACGCTCGGCAAATATGCGATGGTCTGCCTCGGCATCGTCGCATTGGTGTCGGTCGGGCTGATCTTCCGTGGAGCACCCATCATCCTGTCGCTGCTGCTCGGCCTTTTCTTCGGCATCGGAGGCCCGCACTTCGTCATCGGCAAGATGATCAAGCGTCGGATCGTCAAGTTCAACTCGAACTTCCCCGATGCGATCGAGCTGATGGTGCGCGGTCTTCGTTCGGGCCTTCCGATCACTGAAACGCTTGGCATCGTCGCGAGTGAAATCCCGGGGCCGGTCGGAGTCGAGTTCCGGATGGTCGCCGACAAGATGAAGATCGGCCGCACGATGGAAGCCGCGCTTCAGGATACGGCCGAGCGCATCGGCACGCCCGAATTCCAGTTTTTCGTGATCACGCTGGCGATCCAGCGCGAGACCGGCGGCAATCTCGCGGAGACGCTGTCGAACCTCGCCGACGTGCTTCGCAAGCGCGCGCAGATGAAGCTCAAGATCCGCGCGATGAGCTCGGAGTCGAAGGCGTCCGCCTATATCGTCGGCGCTCTGCCGTTCATCGTGTTCGGCCTCGTCTACATGATCAACCCCCACTACATGGGCGGCTTCTTCACCGACCAGCGGCTGATGGTCGCCGGGCTTGGCGGCATGGTGTGGATGGGCATTGGCGCCGCCATCATGGCCAAAATGGTCAACTTCGAGATCTGACGGGGAAGCGGAGCCATGCAGCAGGTGCCAACCGGCCCACATATCCTCGGCTTCGACGTCATCTGGATCGCGACGATGCTCAGCGCCGTCGCGACCTTCGCCGTGATGCTCGCGATCTACGCGGCGACGACGGTCAAGGACCCGATGGCGCGGCGAGTCAAAGCGCTGAATGAGCGCCGCGAGCAATTGAAGGCCGGCATCGTCGCCTCGACCAACAAGCGCAAGAAGCTCGCCAACCGCAACCAGGCCGCGGACAACGTCCGCCAGCTCCTGTCGCAGTTCAAGATGCTTCAGGAAGACCAGGTCAAGAAGACCCAGACGAAGCTGATGCAGGCCGGCATCCGCACCAAAGATCTCGCCTTCTTCATCATCTTCGCGCGCTTCGTGCTGCCGGTGGTGCTCGGCGTCGCCGCGGTGCTGCTGCTCTATGTTTTCGGCTTCGAGCCCCAATGGTCCGCCTTGCGCCGCTACATCACCGTCGCGGGCGTTCTCGTCGGAAGCTACAAGGCGCCCGACATCTGGCTGAAGAACAAGGTCACCAAGCGCAGCAA
>DASUIB010000096.1:0-4341 GCA_036273235.1 Sphingomicrobium sp.
CGCCTTAGCGCTTCGCGCTCGAGCGGGACGGCGGTGTCGCTGGTCCAGGCCAAGACTCCGGCGGCGCGCGCCGGGCTGCAGGCTGGCGACATCGTCGTTGCGGTGGACGGTTCGCCCGTCGCGAGCGCATCCGAGCTCGGCCGGGCGCTCGACGGTGCGGGCAAATCCGTGTCGATGGACATCGCCCGGGGAGACCAAAGGCTGACGCTGACGATAGGCAAGCTTGCGGGGAGTTAGTCGCATGAAGATAAGCGGCGGCTGTCATTGCGGTGCGGTGCGGTTCGAGGCCGAAGTGCCGGAGCCGCCGGTGCCGGCGCTCGATTGCAATTGCTCGGTGTGCCGGATGACGGGCTTCGTCCATGTGATGGTGCCGCATGAGCGGTTCGAGCTGATCACCGGGCGGGACGCGCTGACGAGCTACCGCTTCGGCACCGGCGCCGCGGAGCACCTCTTCTGCCGCCATTGCGGCATCAAGAGCTTCTACCAGCCGCGCTCGCACCCGGACGCGTGGAGCGTCAACGCCAATTGCCTCGACGAGCCGGTCGAGCTCGCGGTCGAGCGGTTCGACGGCGCGAACTGGGAGCAGGCAGCGGAAAGTCTCAACCGCTCGCCCTGAGCCTGTCGAAGGGCTGCCTTTCATTTGCAGGCGCAAGAAACGGCAGTCCCTCGACAGTGATGGAACGTGCTGTCCCCCAGACAGCACTGGTTGCCATCACCGGGACGAACGGTGAAAGGGTGACCCATGCACCGCCCGCTGCGCCTCACCATCGACCGATCGGCGATCCAGGCCAACTGGCGCTGGCTTCAGGAGCGGGCAGGCGTGACTGCCGGCGCCGCGGTGAAGGCCGACGGTTATGGATTGGGCGCTCGCGAGGCCACGCATACGCTTTACCAGGCGGGATGCCGCACCTTCTTCGTTTCGACCTGGGCTGAAGCCGAGGCGCTGGAACCGCTGCCGCTCGGCGCGAGCATCGTCGTTCTTCATGGGCTGGGGCCAAAGGACATCGAAGCCGCGCTTGCATCCACCGCTCGGCCGATGCTCAACAGCGCCGGGCAAATCGCCCGCTGGAAAGAGGCGGCGCCGGGCCGGCCGTGCGACGTGATGATCGATACCGGAATGAACCGGCTTGGCCTCTCTCCCACCGACATCGATCTTCTCGACGGACTCCGGATCGAGACTCTCCACAGCCATCTCGCCTGCGCGGACGAGGACAGTCCGATGAACGCCATGCAGCTCGAACGCTTTCGCGCCGTCGTCTCCGTGGTTCCGGCGCAAAGCTATGCGATGGCCAACAGCGCGGGCATCTGCCTCGGGCGCGATTACAGCTTCGACCAAGTGCGTCCCGGGCTGTCGCTCTACGGAGGCATCCCGCGCGAGGAGGCCGACGGGCACATCCGCAACGTCTTCCGAGTCGACGCGGAGATCGTGCAGCGCCGGACAATCCGCGAGGGCGAAGCCTGCGGCTATGGCGCGACCTTCACTGCGCAGGCCGACACGGAGGCAGCGATCCTCAACATCGGCTATGCGGATGGATATCTGCGCGGGTTCTCCTCGCGCGGCAGCGCGTTTGCCGGCGAATTTGCGCTTCCCGTGCTGGGCCGCGTATCGATGGACCTGGTCGCGGTCGGCGTGGACGCGGCGCCCGAGCTCAAGGAAGGCGATTGGGTCGAGCTCGACTACGACCTCCCGAGCGCTTCGAAGCAGTCCGGCGTGGCGCAGTACGAGCTTTTGACGACGCTCGGCTCGCGGTTCGAGCGGCGCTGGGTTTAGTCCGTTCTTCGGGCGGCGGCGTCTTCGGCTTGTAACGGCAGAGGTCGATCACCGGGCAGCGCCAGCATTCGGGCAGCCGCGCCTTGCAGGTGTAACGGCCGTGCAGGATCAGCCAGTGATGCGCGTCGCGGCGGAACGGTTGCGGGACGATCTTCTCAAGCTTGGCCTCGACTTCCTCGACCGTCTTGCCCGGCGCCAAACCGGTGCGGTTGCAGACGCGGAAGACGTGCGTGTCGACGGCGAAGGTCTCTTCGCCCCAGGCGGTGTTGAGGACCACGTTGGCGGTCTTTCGGCCGACTCCGGGCAGCTCCTGCAGCTCCTCGCGCGTGCGTGGAACTTCACCGCCATGATTTTCGATCAGCGCCTGGCTGAGCGCGATCACGTTCTTCGCTTTTGTATTGAACAAGCCGATGGTCCTGATCGCCTCGCGCAGCTTCTCCTCGCCGAAATCGATCATCTGCCGAGGAGTCTTGATGTGCTTGAACAAGGGCTCGGTCGCGATGTTGACGCTCGCGTCGGTCGCCTGCGCGGACAGAACGACGGCAACCAGCAATGTGTACGGGTTGATGAAGTCGAGCTCCGTCGTCGGCGACGGGTTCGCTTCGGCCAGGCGGCGGAAGAATTCGAAAACCTGCTCGCGGTTCATTTGAGCTCGTCCAGCGCGGTTCCGAGGCGGCGGGCGAGGCCGTGGGAACTGGTGTCGGGTGCGCTCACCGTGCGGCGATGACGTCGCGCATCGAATAGAGGCCGGCCGGCTTGCCGACGAGGAATCGCGCCGCAGCGAGCGCGCCGCGGGCGAAGATCATCCGGCTCTCGGCGCGGTGCGACAGGATCAGCCGTTCTTCGGGACCGAGGAATATCACGTCATGCTCGCCCGCCACGGTTCCGCCTCGGATCGAGGCGAAGCCGATCGCTCCGGGCGCGCGTTTGAGGCCCGTGCCGTCGCGTCCGCGCTCGGCTTGCAGCTCGGTTCCGCGTCCGCGCACCGCGGCGTCGCCAAGGAGCAAAGCAGTGCCCGACGGCGCGTCCGCTTTCATCCGGTGGTGGGTTTCGGCGATCTCGATGTCCCATTCGGGACCGAGCACATGTGCTGCCCGCTCGACCAGGTCGGCGAGCAACGCGACACCCAGGGAAGTGTTCGGAGCACGGAGCACCGCAACAGTTTTTGCGGCTTCGGAAATCACCTGGTCGGCGTCGGAGGCCAAGCCGGTCGTTCCGACCAATAGTGGAATTCCGGCGGAAACGGCCCGGCTGAGGCTGGCCTCCAGCGCGGCCGGCGCGGAGAAATCGACCAGCACATCGCCGTGATCCTGATCGAGCGCGAAGCCCGGATCTTCGGCAACCGCCGCGGCGATCGCCTTTCCCATGCGCCCGGTAGGCGCGAACAGGCTGATGCGGATCGGCTGATCGGCGGTGCGCATGGCCGCTGGATTAGCGAAGCCGCTCCTGCAGCGCCAGCGCGGCCGCCGGCGCCCGAACCTTCGCGCCGTTGATCATGAAGATGTACGCATCGCGGCCGTCCTTCCGCCACTGCCGCGCCTTGGCCGCGAACCGGTCGAGCGCGGCGTCGTCATAGCCGGTCGGCACGTCCTCATTCATCCGCTGAAGCCGGGCGTAAGTGAAGTTGGCGGTGTCGGCTTCGATCGTCGGATAGTCGTCCGAATCTTCGAGGACGACGGCAATGTTGCGGTCGCGGCAGAGCTGAAAGAATTTCTCGTCGCGAAAGCTCTCGTCGCGCGGTTCGAGCGCATGGCGAAGCTCGATTCCGTCGAGCTTCTCCGGAAGCAGGTCGATGAAGCCCGCGATGTCGTCCGAATCGAATTTCCGGCGCGGGGCGAATTGCCACAGGATCGGCCCCAGCTTCGGTCCAAGCGCGGCAAGCCCTTGCGCGAAGAAATTGCCGATCCCCTCGGCGCCTTCGCAGAGGCGCGAACGGCCGACGCAGAAGCGCGAGCCCTTGATCGTGAACCGAAATCCGTCGGGAACTGTCTTCTCCCACGTTTCCCAGCTCTTCGGCTTCTGGCGCCCGTAGAAGGTCGCATTGATCTCGATCGCGGAAAGCCGGTGCGAGGCATATTCCAGCTCTTTTGATTGCGGGAATTTCTCCGGATAGAAGACGCCGCGCCACGGCGGGTAGGTCCAGCCGCCGATGCCGATGCGGATTTTGCCTGTCTTGTCAGACATCCGTTCATCCCGAGCTTGTCGAGGGATTGTCCTTCTTCCTTGGCTCTGAAGCAAAGCCAGCCCTTCGACAAGCTCAGGGCAAACGGTAAATGGATCGACAATGCCTGTTCGCAATATCGTGATCCTGACCGGCGCCGGCGTTTCGGCCGAGAGCGGGCTCGCTACGTTTCGCGGACCCGATGGCCTGTGGGAAGGCCATCGCGTCGAGGACGTCTGCACACCCGAGGCGTTCGCGCGCGATCCGGCGCTGGTCCATGCTTTCTACGATGCTCGGCGGGCGAAGCTCGAGACGGTCGAGCCCAACGCGGCGCACAAGGCGCTCGCGCGGCTCGACGCCGACTGGCCGGGCGAACTGCTGCTGGTCACGCAAAATGTCGATGATCTGC
>DASUIB010000097.1:0-11448 GCA_036273235.1 Sphingomicrobium sp.
GCAGCAAATTCTTGGGCGTATGGCAGCCGCCGCAATGCCCCGGCCCCCAGACGAGATAGGCGCCGCGGTTCCACTCGGCGCTCATCGCCGGATTGGGCCGGAATTCGCCGGGCCTGAAGAAGAGCGCGTTCCAGATCGCCAGCAGCGGTCGCACCGTCAGCGGAAACGGCAGCTTGTTCGCGGGCTTGGGCTGATACACCGGCGCAAGCGTCCGCAAATAAGCGTAGATCGCGTCGACGTCCGGCCGGCTCATCCGCGTGAAATAGGTGTAGGGGAAGGCCGGGTAGAGGTTCTTGCCGCCATGCGCGATCCCCTCGTGCATCGCGCGATAGAAATCGGCCTCGGTCCATTTGCCGATGCCGGTCCTCGCGTCGGGCGTGATGTTGGCCGAATAGATGATCCCGAACGGCGTCCGGATCCCGCGCGCGCCCGCGAACGGCGTTCCGCCGGCCCGGGTGTGGCACGCCTGGCAATCGCCCGCGTCGACGAGATATTTGCCGCGCGCCACCGGATCGTCGCTGAACTGCGCGGCGGCATCAGGGGGCGCCGCGGCGTCCGCCGGCGGTCCCCATGAAGCGGCGTCGGCGGTGATGTCGTCGTCGTTCGCCTGGCTCAGCCCGATCGCTCCGCCGCCCGGGTTCGCCGCCCCCTGCGGCACCGGCGGCGGCACGGCGCGATAGCTCGCCGCCACGCACGCCGCGAGGAAGCTCGCCAGCGCGATCGAGAAGGCGATTGCGGGAACGCGGCTCGCCATCATGCCTGGACCAGCGGCCCGGGCGCCCGCACATAATCGCGCACGATCGCCTCCGCGCAATGATAGCTCAGCGCCGCGACCGTCCCCATCGGGTTGTACCCCGCGTTCTGCGGGAAGGCGTTCGCGCCCGCGACGAACACGTTGGGCACGTCCCAGCTCTGCAGATAGCGGTTGATCGCGCTGGTCTTCGGGTCGGCGCCCATGATCGCGCCGCCGGTCGTGTGCGTCGTCTGGTAGGGGGCGATGTCGTAATGGCCGCTGCGCTTGTTCGACCTGACCTCGCGCCCGCCCATCGCCCGCCCGATCTCGGCCGCCTTGTCGGTCAGATAGTCACTCATCTTATGCTCGTTGTCGGTATAGTCGAAGGTCATGCGCATCAGCGGCCGGCCGAACGTGTCGCGCCAGGTCGGGTCGAGGTCGAGGTAATTGTTGCGGTGGCTCATCACCGCGCCGTGGGTGACGATCGGCACCGTCTTCAGATAATTGTCCGCGACCGCGCGCTTGAACTCGGCGCCCCATTTCGGGGTCTTGTCGGGCACCGGGTGAGTCTCGATCGGCCGGGCACCGGTGTTGAGCGCGCCGAGATAGCCGCCGCCGATGAACCCCAGCCCTTTGTGATCGAAATTGTCGCCGTTGAAATCGTCGATGATCATCCCGAGCGCGCCCGCGCCGATGAACGGGTTGGTGATCTTGTCGTCGTAGAAGACGTTGACCGACGAGACGATCTGGTAGGAATAATTCTTCCCCACCGTGCCGCTGCCCGTGCGCGGGTCGTAGGGCGGTCCGATCCCCGACAGCAGCATCAACCGCACATTCTCGAGCATGAAGGCGGAGAGGATGACGATGTTCGCCGGCTGGTACCCGAGCACTCCGTTCTCGTCGACATAGCTGACTCCGGTCGCATGCTTGCCGTCGCGGGTCAGCTCGACCTTCATCACCTCGCAGTAAGTCCGCAGCGTGAAATTGGGCCGCGGCATCAGCACCGGAAGGATGGTCGTCTGCGGGCTCGATTTAGAATCGTTGCCGCAGCCGAACTTCTCGCAAAAGCCGCAGTAAGTGCATTGGCCGAGCTGCACGCCGAGCGGGTTGGTGTAGGGCTGCGACATGTTCGCCGCCGGGTGCGGGAACGGATGATAGCCGAGCCCTTGCGCCGCCTTGGCGAACAGGTTCGGCCCGTAGGGCATGTTGAGCGGCGGGTTGGGATAGTCGCGCGACCGCGGCCCTTCGAACGGGTTGCCGCCCGGCTGGATCGCGCCCTTAAGATTGCCGGCCTTGCCCGACACTCCGCACAGATAATCGAACCTGTCGTAATAAGGTTCGAGCTCGGCGTAGGTGACCGGATAGTCTTGCACCGTCATCTCGTCGGCATTGACCGCGTCCGCGCCGTAGCGCTCGAGATTGTGGCTCCGCGCTCGAAAGTCGGTCGGAAGGAAGCGCCACACCTGGCCGTTCCAGTGCACCCCGCCGCCGCCGACGCCCGCGCCCGGAAGGAACGAGCCCAGCCGCCGCATCGGAAGCGCCTGCTGGTCGGGCTTGTTGCGGAAGGTGATCGTCGTGTGCGCGACATTCTGGAACAGGTGGTGCCGCCACATGTAGCGCAACTCGTCCTGGTCGAACGGGACGGCGAAATCGCTGGGCGCGGTCCGCCAGCCGCCGCGCTCGAACGCGAGCACGCTGAACCCCGCCGCGGTCAGCGCTTCGGCGAGAATCGCGCCGGTCCAGCCGAAGCCGACGAGGACGATGTCGACGGCCGGGTCGGCCATCAGCTACGCGGCTTCCACTCGGCCCGTCCCGTCAAACCCACCGGCGGCAGGCCATAAGCCTCGCCGTAGCGGGACACCCATGGCGTGAGGTCATAGCGCGCGCCCGGAAAGCCGATCATCCGCCAGGCGCCCATGTCGCGATTCCCGCCATAGATCGGGTCGGCGAAATAGCCCTCGATCACGTTCTGGAGGAGAAGCGTGAAAAAGGCCTTGGAGTCCACCACGCCGCCCAAATCGGCCCTTCCGTCCTCGAGCGCCTTCAGCGCCTCATCCTGCATCACCGGATCGAGCGCCGCGAATGGCTTGCCGTAAGTCGCGGCCGCCCAGCGGTCGACCGCCGCGATTCCCGCGCGATAGACCGTCGCGGGCGCGCCCATCTGCCACCCCTGCGTCGGCTGTCCTTTGGGGAAGGGCGGCTGCAGATAGAAGCGGTCGCCCTCGCCGTAGGGCCCGGCGAGCTGGCGGTCGATGAAGCGCGGCACTTCGGCCTCGATCGCGCCTGGGCCGGTCGCGTCGCTCGGGATCAGCCGCGCCGCCGCCGCCTCGACGAACGCCGCTTCGGGGGCCGAGAAGAAGATATAGCCCGGTCGCTCGTCGCGCTCACGCGGCCGGTCGGTCTGGTCCGCCGCCCACGGCAGCCTGCGCCGGATCGTCTCGGCGAGCGCGCGCCCCGGCACCAGCCCGGCAAGCGCCGCCAACGCGGCCCCAAGCCGCACCACCACCCGCCGCGAAACCCCGCGCGTCGTCACCGATGGAAGCCCAGCATCGCGAAGAGATAGTACCCTCATGCGGCTCAGCCGTTCAATCTGCTCGGTTGGTCGTCTCCCGCGCGGCGGCCGCTTCGGCCCCTGCTGCCGGTAACTCATTGCCATTGACCGGCAATTGTATCGGAGGCAGCATCGCGGCCGGTGCCTTGATTCGTCACGGGGGGTGAGTCATGCCAATCCGTTCGTTCGCCTTCGCGCGGGTTTCTCTTGTTGCTCTGTTGCTTGCCGGCTCTTCCATCGCGTTCGCCGATCCGCCCGCCGACCTCAAAGAGGCGATGACTCGATGCGCCGATACGTCGAATACCTATACGCTCGAGGCGCAGCTCGCCGGCTGTCAAGCCGCCATCTCTTCCGGTTCGGTTTCCGGGAACGATCTTGCGGACATGTATACCGACCGGGGCGTCGTTCAGCACCAATTGCGCGATGTGCCGAGCGCCATCGCCTCCCTCAACGAGGCGATTCGACTGAATCCGGACCTTGCGATCGCGTTCTACGACCGCGGGCTCGCCTACGACGATGCAGGCGATGAGCAGCGGGCGATCGCCGACTATGATCAGGCCATTCGGCTCAAGCCCGATTATGAAAAGGCCTTCGTCCATCGCGGCTATGCCTATGAGGCACAGGGCGATCACCAGCGCGCGATCGCGGACTATGATGCCGCAATTCGGCTCGACGCGCGCGACGCATCGGCCTTCCTCGGCAAAGGCAAGGCTGAATTTGAATCGAGAGATTACAACAGCGCCTACTTCGACCTCACTCACTCGCTGGACATCGACGTCAAAAATGCCGACGTGTGGAATGAGCGCGGCCGCGCTGACGTTGCTCTCAAGGATTACAAAGAGGCGAAATTCTCTTTCGAACAGGCGATGCAGCTCGATCCGAGCGACCCGGTTTACATCTCGAACCGCGGCGTTGCGAATGACCGGCTCGGGGACAGTCGACAGGCAATCGCCGATTATTCCGAAGCCCTTCGGATCAAGCCCGATCTCGCCGACGCACTGGACCACCGCGCCGATGCTTACAACAGACAGGGCGACTACGAGCAGGCGATCGCCGATTACGGCAAGCTGATTGGGCTGCAGCCATCCGCCGCGGCTTATGTCGGTCGCGGCTTCGCCTACAACCGGCTGCACGGCCACGACCGCGCAACCGCCGACTTGACCAAAGCGGCGGAGCTCGACCCGAAAGACCCAGAGGCGCTTTTTGAGCGCGGGGACGCCTATGTCGATTCTGAGAACTATGATGCGGCTGCGGCGGATTACCAGGCCGCCTTGAAGCTCGATCCAAAAAGCGCGAGCGCTCTGAACGGTCTTGGCCGTTTGAAGCTTCACTCGAGGGATTTCGAAGCCGCCCGCGCCTACTTCGACCAGGCCATAGAAATTGAGGCGACGGAGCCTGCCTACTTTTCCAATCGCGCGCTCGCGTACAGGGGTCTCAAGGACACCGGCCACGCGCTCGCCGATTACAAGACCGCGCTTCAGCTCAAGCCGGACTATGTATCCGCGCTCCGCGGCCGCGGCTTCGTGTATGTGGACCTGAGCCGCTATGCCGACGCGCTCGCCGATTTCGAGCAGGCGATCCGGATCAAGCCGGACGATGCGAGCGCCCTGAACAGCGCGTGCTGGACTCGGGCGGCGTTCCTCGACGCCGAGTTCGATCGCGCCGTGAGCGAGTGCGACAAGGCGGTCCAGCTGGCCCCGGATAACGCCGACCATCACGGCAGCCGCGCCATGATCGCCATGAAGCAGAAGAGATACGAGGACGCCTGGACGGACTATAATGTCGCGGTGAACCTCGACCCGAAAAGCGCGGGCCACTGGTACGGCCGCGCCATGGCTGAGCTGAAGCTCGGCAGGGCGGCTGACGCCAAGGCCGACCTCGACAGGGCCAAAGCGCTCGATCCCAAGATCGCCGACACCTACGCGACCTATGGCGTCAAGCCGTGAGGAGACTGGTTATGCGGACGCGACCCTTGCGAATTGCCCTGATGCTCGCGGCCGCGGCAACCGCTCCCGCCGCCGCGGCGGCGCAGAACGTCGACAAGGCCAAGGCGCTGGCCGACTCCGCCGTCGACGCGCTCAAGGCCAGGGACAATAGCCGGGCGCTCGACCTTTCGGCGCAGGCAGTCGCGCTGCAGCCGAGCGTCAACAACCTCTTCATTCACGGGACCGCTTGCGGCAACCTCGAGGACTGGGCTTGCGCGATCGCCGATCTCGAGAAGGCCAAGTCGATGGCAACCGCCGGTGGCGCCGATGCGCCCACGCTCAACGCGATCGACCGCAGCATGTCCACGGCCTATCTCTTCGGCGGACATGAGCAGGCCGGCCTCGATCTCGCGGCGGAGCTCAGGAAGAGGGACCCATCCTCGGCGGCGGACATCGACCGTGCGGTTGCCTTCTATTTCAACGAGGAGGCGGTCGCCAAAGCGAAAGCCGGCGACGTGAGTGCCGCCGAAACTCTCCTCGAGCGAGGCGCCGGGCTTGCGCCAAGCGCGGCGGCAACGCTGTACGTGGAGGCGGCGAACGTGCTCGCGCAAAAGGCTCCGCCCGACTGGAAGGGAGTCGAGGCCGAGGCGCGAAAGGCGCTGGCGATCGAGCCGGACGATGCGCGTGCGAACTATGTTGTCGGAATCGCCTTGGCGAATTCCGGCGACAAAGCCGGCGCGATCCCCTTCCTCCAGAAAGCGCAAGCGGGCGCCGGCACCGATGCCGAGCTCAAGGGCGAGGCCGATGCCGCGTTGAAGAAGCTCGGAGTCCAATAGCCGCGAACCGACGCTCTGCGGCACACTGGCCGCGCCGCCGCCGCCCTGCTAGCGCGCCGGTCCAATGACCGACCTCGAGCGCATCCGCAATTTCAGCATCATCGCCCATATCGACCACGGGAAGAGCACG
This sequence comes from Sphingomicrobium sp., assembly GCA_036273235.1. GTDB lineage: Bacteria > Pseudomonadota > Alphaproteobacteria > Sphingomonadales > Sphingomonadaceae > Sphingomicrobium. The sequence goes on from DASUIB010000097.1 coordinate 6,176, forward strand.
CTCGCCGACCGGCTGATCCAGGCTTGCGGCGGGCTCTCCGACCGAGAGATGGTCGGCAACGCCCAGGTGCTCGACAATATGGACATCGAACGCGAGCGCGGGATCACCATCAAGGCGCAGACGGTGCGGCTCGAGTGGCGCGGGGCGGACGGCGAGGCGTACGAGCTCAACCTCATGGATACGCCGGGCCACGTCGACTTCGCCTATGAGGTGTCGCGTTCGCTCGCCGCGTGCGAGGGCGCGCTGCTGGTGGTCGACGCGGCGCAGGGGGTCGAGGCGCAGACGCTGGCCAACGTCTACCAGTCGATCGAGCACGACCATGAGATCGTGCCGGTGATCAACAAGATCGACCTCCCCGCCGCCGACCCCGAAGGCGTGCGCCAGGAGATCGAGGAGATCATCGGCCTCGACGCCTCGGGCGCCGTCCTCGCCAGCGCCAAGACCGGCGAAGGCATCGAGGCCGTGCTGCAGGCGATCGTCGATCATATCCCCCCGCCCAAAGGCGACGCGCAAGCGCCGCTCAAAGCCATGCTCGTCGACAGCTGGTACGACCCCTATCTCGGCGTAGTCATCCTCGTCCGAGTCATCGACGGCACCATCCGCAAGGGCTTGGCTGTCAAGTTCATGGCAACCGGCACCACCCACCTCGTCGACCGCGTCGGCTGCTTCCGCCCCAAGATCGAGCAATTGCAAGAGCTCGGCCCCGGCGAAATCGGCTTCATCACCGCGCAGATCAAGGAAGTCGCCGAGACCCGCGTCGGCGACACCATCACCGACGCCAAACGCCCCGCCGACGCCCCGCTCCCCGGATTCAAGCTCGTCCAGCCGGTCGTCTTCTGCGGCCTGTTCCCGGTCGACGCCAACGACTTCGAGAAGCTCCGCGATAGCCTCTACAAGCTGCGCCTCAACGATGCCTCGTTCAGCTTCGAGATGGAGACCAGCGCCGCATTGGGCTTCGGCTTCCGCTGCGGCTTTCTCGGATTGCTCCATTTGGAGATCATCCAGGAGCGCCTGACGCGGGAATACGACCTCGACCTCATCACCACCGCGCCCAGCGTGGTCTATGAAGTGCATTTGAAGGGCGGCACGAAGTCCGTTCGCCCTGAGCTTGTCGAAGGGCTGTCCTCCACTTCCGGCGCGGACAAGAAAAACAGTCCTTCGACAAGCTCAGGACGAACGGACGGGGGTGCGAGCGCCAACATCCTCGAAATCCACAACCCCGCCGACTGGCCCGACCCGAGCCAGATCGAGAGCGTCGAGGAGCCGTGGATCGACGCCACCATCTACGTCCCCGATTCCTACCTAGGCGCGGTCTTGAAGCTCTGCCAGGACCGCCGCGGCAGCCAGAAGGACCTGACCTATGTCGGCACCGGCAGCCACGCCCGCGCCATGCTCCGCTACGAGCTTCCGCTCAATGAAGTGGTGTTCGACTTCTACGACCGGCTGAAATCGATCAGCCGCGGCTATGCGAGCTTCGACTACACCCAAGTCGGCCACCGCGAAGGCGACCTCGTCAAGATGAGCATCCTCGTCAATGGCGAGCCGGTCGACGCCTTGAGCATGATCGTCCACCGCGCCAATTCCGAAGCCCGCGGCCGCGGCATGTGCGAGCGGCTGAAGGACCTCATCCCGAGGCATTTGTTCAAAATCCCCATCCAGGCCGCGATCGGCGGCAAGATCATCGCCCGCGAGACGATCGGGGCGTTGCGCAAGGACGTGACGGCGAAATGCTACGGCGGCGATGCGACGCGCAAGCGCAAGCTGCTGGAGAAGCAGAAGGAGGGAAAGAAAAGGATGCGGGAGTATGGCAGCGTGAGCATTCCCCAGGAGGCATTTATCGCCGCCCTCAGAATGGGCGACGAAAGCTAACGCTTCCGACGCCCATTGTTCCCCGGCGCAGGCCGGGGTCCAGCCCAGCAAAAGAAGTCCTTCCCCCGCCCCCACGCGTTACCCACTCCAACCGCCTCAAACCGAAAGACCACCAGACTCATGACCTACAACAGCTCATTCCAGGACCGCGCCGCCCAAGCCGCCGAGGCGAAGAAGAAAGCGCTCGAGCAATATCGCGCCCGCCCCCCGGTTGACGAGAAACGCGCCGCCGAGCGCATCGCCGCCGGCGAGGAGCGCGCCGCGGCCAAGGCCGAGAAGGCAGCGACCAGGAAGGCCGACCGCAAGGCTTCCGACGAAGCGGCAGCGGCGAAGGCGGCTGCGGCGGCTCCGAAGTCGGAGGCGGAGCTTAAGGCGCGGCGGGACGCGAAATATGCGAAGAGGAAGGCGCGGAAGTAGGGGATGCTCGACAAGTCGGCGCCTGATCACCAACTACCGCGTAGGATTACGGTGACGGGATTACGGTGACAGTGCACTCAATCGGCGGTGGGAGACTGCATGCAGCCGGATCGGCTCACCGACCCGCCTCGCCTAAGCCGGAATCCTCACCTTCGCGCTCTTGCGCGCCTTGCGGATGCTGGCGAGCACCGCGGCCTTGTCCTTGCCCTGGAGCTGCCTGACGCCCTTGTAGGCGCGCTGACTTGTATAGCCGCGCAGGTTCGGAGCGGTACGCGCTGTCTTACTCTTGGCCATCTCCGTCTTCCCCTACTTGGGTCATCACCCAGAACAGCCGGCCAAATCAGTCAGTTCCGGAATCCTGAACCTGAAAACCCAATCCTACAAGCCTCTCGGTTACCATTTGGTGCTTCGCCAATGCTTTGTCAGGAGGCTGTGTTGCCTTTGGACACGGTAGATGACGGCGGGCTGAACTGCGTCAACCAAGGCTCCGACCGCGCCGCAAACGCAGGGCATCGCCAGCGGGATCACCTCAGCGGGCAGGTAGCCTCGGGCCATGAAACGATCCTGGGTGACGAACACCTCATCGGCCTCATCGCCCGCGATCACGATTTCGAACTTCAGCTCGTGGGCAGCCGTGTCCTCGTGCGTGAAAGGGATGAGCAGCGTACGGACCGCAACCTCCCTGAGCTCATCCTCACTGACGGCGAGGAGTGTCAGAACCCAATAATTCGGGTCTGGTCCCTCGACCTCGTACGCATCGGGAACCTGATCCAGCGCAGGAACGAACACGTAGCCCCCTAACCCGAGCTCCGCAGGCTAACGAGCTAAAAGCTGTTTGGTCAACGCGGCCCAATCCTCCCTCCGCGGGCATTCCGCCGAACTCGTTCGGCAGAGCCTTGAAGCCCGCTCCGCCCGCCTTATCGCCGGCCGCCGATGCGGCCGGCTTCCACATGCGCGAGCCACTCGCGCGCGGCGCGTTCCTCTTCGTCGGTGATATGATCTTCCCGCCGCTGCACGGACTCGCCGCCGCAGGCCTGCTGAACCCATCCGTTCTCCGCCATGCGCATCGGCTCGGAGGTGATGGTCCTCCCCGGATCGTCGCTCTCGTTCTCGGGGTGCGGCACGACGGTGCCGTGCTTGAGGTTGAAGCTTCTCATTGGCATTCGGTTTCTCCTCAAAGGTTGAAGGTTGGCCCCCTCCACCACCTTGCAGGTGGTCCCCCTCCCCCGTTCCGGGGCGGAGCTAGAGACAGCCGAAGTACAAATGTTTCGGCCACTTATCCTCCTGGATCACGTCGTCGAGCTGCTGCCACAGCGCGTCCTCTTCGGCCTGCTCGGGCGGGTCGGGGATTTCGACTTCGTCGATCTGGTCGTCGGGAATGTTGCGGACGAGCTCTATCCAGACGGCGTGGCAGCGCCGGCTCGCGTCCAGCCACGCGGCCGCCGTCTCATGCAGCCAGCGGTAGCGCTCGGCCTTGCAGGGATCGGCCGGCTCTCCCGCCCCCAGCATCGCGCACAAATTGTCGATGAAATGCTTTCTCATTGAAGCACCGAGAGTAACGGCGCAGCCGCGAAGCGGCACGCGGCGTTAATCGAGAGATGCGGAAATGCGGCCGGCGGGTCAGCGTAGCTGAACCCGTTCGACGTCACGGATTTACTCCGTGACGCCCTGTTCCTTTTCATCTTCATTCCTCTTCGTCCTCTCCCTCATGGCGATCCTCGTCAGTCCCCCGGACTGACTGCGGGTCGCCATTCCAGTCGATCGGCTCCAGCCCCTCCTCGGCCCGATATTCGTCGATCGCGCGCCGGGCCGCGGCTTTCTTGTCGGGGCCGTAGCCGAGCTCGCCCCACGACCAGCCGCTTTCGGCGGTGAGGATCATGTCGGGCTTGTGCTGGTTGGAGGTGCGATACGGCTCGTCCTCCTGCGGCTCGAGCCGGGCGGCCTTGTCCCAGTCGATCGGAAGCTCGGTCAGAATCTCGAACGCCGCGCGCTTTCCGGGCGAAGCGCTGATCTCTTGAAGGTAGAGCCGCCGAGCCCGCAGCAGCTTGCCGAGGACGCTGTCACGCGCCTCCTCGGCGCGCCGGGCGATGGAGTCCGCATCCTCCCACTCGCCATATTCGTTGAGGACTTGGCCGGGGAGCGGCCCCGCTGCTCCCTCTCCCTCGAAGGGAGAGGGCCGGGGTGAGGGGCCCCGCTTGAACCGAAGATCGATCGTCGGCAGGGTCGCGCCGGGACTGACGAATTCCTTCGCCTCACGCTCCTCCTTCCGGCGCTTGGCGAGCGCAACGGCGGCTGCCCAGGCCGAGCGGAAGCTCGCCGCCAGCGGCGAGCGCTTCACCTTGTCCATCCCGGTGAGGTGCTTGCCCATCTCCGTGCACGCACGCCCCGGCGAGCCGTGCACCGCGAGCCGCGCGATGAATTCGCGCTGCAGCTCCGGCGTCCATCCGTCCTCTACCACCCGCTTGCGCGGCACCGGCGTGAAGCCGAGCAAAGCCGCGATCTCCGGGTCCGCGGCCAGCTGTTCGAAGGTGGGGATGTCCATATATCCCCTCCCTTCCAGGGAGGGGCTGGGGGTGGGTTGCTGTACCTGATTCGAATCGCTCATCCCCATTCTATAACCAAATGGGTGAAGTGTAGGAAAGAAGTTTTTGCGCCCGAGGCTAAGCCAAGCGGGAACGCAGTGAGCGCGGCTTAGACATAGAGCGCGCAACGCGAGCGGCGTGAAGTGCCGGTGGCACTTTGCCAGAGCGAGCGCGGCCGGCGGGGCGGCTGGTTTGAAGCCAGCCGAGCCCGTCCGACGAGCAGCCGCAGGCCGACATGCCGGGGTGCATGGCGGCAGTGCGACTGCGGATTCACTCCAGTGACGCGCCATCTATCTCTTTGGTTGGACGTCGGCCGGCCAAGGCGCTCGCGAGACAAGCGCCCACGAGCCAGTATTATCCAGAGAAGCACGGGCATCGATTTCGAGCAACAGTTCGGCGGTTGTT
>DASUIB010000098.1:0-6194 GCA_036273235.1 Sphingomicrobium sp.
CCCCTCGAGCTCGTTGCCGATCTCGTCGCGGCCGAGCGCGGTCAGGCGATGCAGGCGTAGCTCGAGGATCGCCTTCACCTGCGCTTCGGAAAGCTTGTACTTCTCGCGCTTGGCCTGAGGCTCGACCGCCTCGACCAAGGCAATGTACGAACGGATCTGGTCGCCCGGCCATTCTCGATCGAGCAGCTTTTCGCGTGCTACCGCGGGAGAAGCGGAGCCGCGGATCAGCTTCACCACTTCGTCCAGATTGGTGACCGCGACGACGAGCCCGAGCAGGATGTGGGCGCGTTCGCGGGCCTTGAACAATTCGAACTTGGAGCGCCTTGTGATCACTTCCTCGCGGAACCTCACGAAGGCATCGATGAAGTCGCGAAGGGTCAGCGTTTCCGGGCGGCCGCCGCGGATCGCGAGCATGTTCGCCGGGAAGCTGGTCTGCGCCGGTGTGTGCCGCCACAGCTGGTTGAGCACGACCTCGGGCGTGGCGTCGCGCTTCAGGTCGATGACGATGCGCACGCCCCGGCGGTTGGATTCGTCGCGGATATCGGCGACGCCCTCGATGCGCTTGTCCTTCGCGGCTTCGGCGATCTTCTCGACCAGGCCGGATTTCCCGACCTGGTAGGGAATTTCGGTGAGCACGATCGAGCGCCTGTCGCCGCGGCCTTCCTCGACGTGCGCGCGGCTGCGCATCAGGATCGAGCCGCGGCCCGTGGAGTAGGCGCTGCGGATGCCCGACTGGCCGAGGATCAGGCCGCCAGTCGGGAAGTCCGGCGCCTTCACGTGCTCCATCAAAGCTTCGGAGCCGATCGAGGGATCGTCGATATAGGCGCGGCAGGCGGCGAGGACTTCTCCCAGATTATGCGGCGGAATGTTGGTCGCCATGCCGACGGCGATTCCGCCGGCGCCGTTGACGAGGAGGTTGGGGAAGCGTGCGGGAAGAACCTGCGGCTCCCGCTCCGACGCGTCGTAATTGGGCTGGAAGTCGACGGTGTCCTTGTCGATGTCGCCCAGAAGGAAATTCGCGACCTTCGCGAGCCGCGCTTCCGTGTACCGCATCGCCGCCGGCGGATCAGGGTCCATCGAACCGAAATTGCCCTGGCCGTCGATCAGCGGCACCCGCATCGACCAGTTCTGGGTCATCCGGGCAAGCGCGTCGTAGATCGCGGCATCGCCGTGCGGGTGATATTTACCCATGACATCGCCGACGATGCGGCTCGACTTGCGGTAGGGCCGACCCGCGACATAGCCTGCCTCCTGGCAGGCGTAGAGAATTCGGCGGTGGACCGGCTTGAGACCATCGCGCACGTCCGGAAGCGCGCGGCTGACGATGACGCTCATCGCATAATCGAGGTAGGAGGTCTTCATCTCCTCGACGATCGAAATGGGCGCGATATCGCTGTCTCGGGGCGGAGGCGTGTTGTCGTCAATTGGTGGCTGAGTGGCCAAGAAAGTGTCCTGCGATGGGGGATGCACAAGGAGGTTGCGGCAAGCCGCGCCCCCTCGATCTAGGTAGTGCATTGAACCTTCGAGCGCCACCCGCGCGTGCGCGCGCGCAAGAAAATCTCGCCTCGCAGGCGTTTATGTAAGAAAATCAGCGAGTTCAAAGTGTGTTCAGGGGCAATGCGGCAAGCTGCTTGGACTCTTTCAGTTACGGGTCTAAGGCGCCGCCGTCATTCGGTGCGGCTGCGTCCGCGTGGGCCACAGGAGAAGTTGTCGATGAAGCTGATGATCACCACCGCCGCGCTCGGCTTGCTCGCCGTGTCCGCGCCCGCCGCCGCGCAGATGGGCAACTACAATGCGCCCATGGCCCAGCCGCCGCAGACGGTAGATAGAGCAATGACTGCTCCGCCTGCGAACAATGCCCCGACGCCGAACAATGCGCAGCCCGGGCAGAAGCAGATCCATCCCTCGAGCAAGGCTCAGAAGGCGATCGTCGATCTGCAAACCGCGGTGAACAAGAATGACGTCGCCAACATTCCGGCCAAGCTCGCCGCCGCGCAGGCGGTGGCAAGCACGCCGGACGATCGCTACGCGATCGGGGAACTTCAGCTCAAGGCAGCGATGGCCGCCAACAACACTGCGGCCATGACGGCGGCCGTCGACGCCATCGCAAGCTCGGGCTTCGTCGACACCGTGACGAGCGCGAAGCTCTACAGGAGCCTTGGCGGACAATTTTACAACGCCAAGCAGTTCGATCAGGCGGTTGCCGCTTTCCAGAAGGCGGCTACCGTCGATCCCCGCGATCCCGAAGCTTATACCCTCCTCGGTGAAGCCAAGTTCGCGCAAGGACAGAAGGCTGAGGCAGCAACCGATTTCCAGCGCGCAATCCGGCTGCAGACCGCCAGCGGCCAAAAGCCCGACGAAGCATTGCTGAAGCGCGCGGTGAGCGTCGCTTATGAGGCACAGTCGCCGCTCGCGCCAGAGCTCGGTCGGGAGTGGGCTGCGGCCTATCCGAGCCCGGACAGCTGGCGCAATTCGATTGCCATCTACCGCAACCTCAATCACCCCGATGAAGAGGGCACGCTCGACCTGCTGCGGCTGATGCAGGCGACAAACGCGATGACCTCCGCCGGCGACTATTCGCTTTTCGCCGAAGCTGCTGCAGAGCAGAGCAATTTCAACGAAGCCCAGGCCGTGCTCGATGCGGGCATCGCGGCGAGGACGATCGATCCGAACAATCCACAGTTCCGCGATCTTCTCGCTGCCTTGAAGACCAAGCCCAAAGGCACCGCCGCGGATCTCCAGGCGGCGGCCAGGATGGCGCCTTCAACCACCAATCTGCTGCGAATCGGCGACCGCTATTATGGGATGGGAGACTATTCGCAGGCCGCTGACATTTACCGGCAGGTGTTGAGCAAGCCCGATGCAGACAAGGACGTCGCGAACCTGCACCTCGGCATGGCTCTAGCGCGCGCAGGTGACAAGGCAGCCGCGACGGCGGCACTGAACGCGGTGGGCGGCGGCCGTGCCGACATCGCCAAATTCTGGATGGTATACGTCCAGCAGCACGCCTGACGGATCGGCCAACCAACTCTGGGAGGCGTCGGCGCTGCCGGCGCCTCTTTTTGCGTCAGCACAACCTCGATTCAGTTGACCTGTCTCGTTTCGGGATGGTTAATAAGTTCCTTCTTAGCGCATAGTAAACGGCCGCTTACATCCAGCAACGATGCGTCTCTCAAGGACATGACCTCACCGTGCGTTTCGACGATCGCCTGCTGACCGTTCTGAACCAGCCGGCCGGCGACCGCCACGATGCCGCCATTCGCTGGCGGCAACTTGTCGACCTGGTCGCGCGCGCAGGTTCAAACGCGGCCAGCCCAACCGTCGGGCAGGCCCTCGAATCGATCCGCGCCGAAGCACCGAACGTCGACGACAGCCTTCGCGCCGCGGCGGCGCGCGCCGTCGCCGCGCTGCCGCTGCCGCTCGCGCTTCTGGAATATTTCGCGTCCGACCGTCTGACGGTGTCGGCACCGGTGCTTGCGGCCGCGACGCTTGAATCCGCCCAATGGCACGCGCTTCTCGGCGCGGCCGACGAGGAGACTCGCCGCTTCATCGAGACGCTTCATCCCGAAATCCGCTCCGAACCGTCGCCGGACCTCACCCAATCGCTCGTTGAAAGCCCCACAGAGGCCGAGGCGCCCGCCGAGCCGGCCGCGCCCTCGCTTCACGAAGTGGTTCAGCGCATCGAGCGCCGCCGCCGCAGCCGGTCGATCATGAAGCGGGGCGGCGGCATTGTTTCGCCCCGCGAGAGCGCGCCCGCGCTGTTTCGCTGGGAATGCGGACCCGGCGGCGAAATCGCCTGGGTCGACGGAGCGCCGCGAGGCGCGGTCATCGGCCGATCGATCGCTCGCGTGCTCGACGGCGAGCAGCTCGACCCCGAGGTCGTGCGCGCCTTCATGCTTCGGGCGCCTTTCCGGGATGGGACTCTTGCCATTGCTGGCGAAGGGCCGCTCTCGGGCGAGTGGAAGATCAGCGGCGTGCCCGCGTTCGAGCCCGCGGACGGCCGCTTCGCGGGCTATCGCGGAGTGGCGCTGCGCGACCAGGAGGAAGCGCCCGCAGCCGATCAGCAGGTGGGGCTGCTTTCCGATCCGGATTCGGTTCGCGAACTGGTCCACGAGATCAAGACTCCGCTCAACGCAATCATCGGCTTCGCCGAGATCATCGAAGGCCAGTATCTCGGACCAGCGGATCGTAAATACCGCGAGCGGGCGCAGGAGATCGTTCGCCAGGCGCGCATGCTTCTGACCGCCATCGACGATCTCGACTTCGCCGCGAAGGTCCATTCCTCGGCGGCGGGGGAGCAGTGGCGGGTGAACCTCGGCGAGTTGATCCAGCGGATGATTCCGGCGCTTCGCGATCTCGCTCAAGGCCGCGGAGCGGAGCTGGATGGATTGCGGGCAATCCGCGATGCGACGGCGGCAACCGAACCGGAGCTCGCCGACCGACTCATCTTTCGCATGTGCAGCGCGGTGATCGGCCAGGCGGAGAGGGGCGAGCGGTTGCGCCTCACACTCGAACGCACCGGCGACCGGTCGCGCGTTTCGATCGCGCGCCCGGCGAGCCTGCGCAAGATTTCGGAGGAACAGCTGCTCGGAAGCGAGGGGCAGCTCGAACAGGGATTCTCGCTTCGGCTGGTCCGCGGCCTTGCCCGGCTCGCGGGTGCCGATCTTGTCGCCCCGAGGGACTCGATATCGCTGCTGTTCCCCCGCGCCTGAACTTGCGCGGCGACGCTTGGCGGCGGGAGCGACGCCGTCTATTCCGAACCAGCCGGGGAGGGCCTGTAGCTCAACGGTAGAGCCGGCCGCTCATAACGGCTAGGTTGCAGGTTCGAATCCTGCCGGGCCCACCAGCCTTCGCTCCGCTGCGCGGAGCTTCGGCTGGCAAGCCAGCCCGGGATCGTGCCTTGGCGGGCTTGCCCGCCGTAGCTTTGGCGAAGGCGGGGAGTAGCGCAGTCTGGTAGCGCATCTGCTTTGGGAGCAGAGGGTCGCAGGTTCGAATCCTGTCTCCCCGACCATCCGCTGGTCTTATTTGTTCTCGGTCGCGTTGGCCTGGCTGTTGCCGCTGCTGTTGCCCTTGTCCTTGCCGACCTTGTTCTCGATCTTGGCGCCGGTGGTCTTGACGTCGTTGCCGATGTCGGCGGCGATATTCTGCGCGGTGTTGCCGACGTCAGCCGCCGTGTTTTGCGCGGTATTCTGGTCATATTGGACGGTGACGGCATTGCCGTTCTTGCTGACGTTGCAGGCGCCGAGCGCGAGCAGGGCGGGAATGGCGATCAGGATGCGCATGGGTCCTCCTTTTGTGAGCCGGACAACGCGGCACGGCCCGTTTCGGCTCCGGATTAAATATTCGCTAGAGGAGGCGCATCTGATCGCCTTCGGGCTGATTGAAGAGGTCGGTCCGGAGCGGGAACTTGGCCTGTCTCATGCCATATTTCTTCGCCGCGATCTCGAACCGGCTGCGGAGCAGCTCAGCCCAGGGGCCTTGCCCACGCATCCGGCTGAAGAAATCGGGATCGTTGTCGCGGCCGCCGCGAAGCGAGCGGATCGTCGCCATGACCTTGGCGGCGCGGTCGGGATAATGATCGTCGAGCCAGGCCCGGAACAAGGGCGCGACCTCGTGCGGAAGGCGCACCGGAAGATAGAAGCCGCCCGGGGCGCCGGCCTCGACCGCCGCTTCGACGATATGCTCGAGCTCGTGGTCGGTGATCTGCGGGACCACCGGAGCGATGGCGACGTAGCAGGGGACGCCCGCCTCGTTCAGCGCCTTGACCGCCGCAAGGCGCTTGCGAGGTTGCGGAGCGCGCGGCTCGAGGGTTCGAGCGACCTTCGGGTCGAGCGAGGTCACGGAGATCGCCACCGACGCGATCCTCAGGTCCGCGGCCTGCTTGAGCAGGTCGAGATCGCGCAGCACCCGGTCTGATTTGGTGGTGATGGTGAACGGGTGCCGGGTCTCGAGCAGCAGCTCGACGACCGAGCGGGTGATCCGCCACCGCTCCTCGATCGGCTGATAGGGGTCCGTGTTCGTGCCCATCGCGATCGGGCGGCATTCATAGCCGGGCCTCGACAGCGCCGAGTGCAGGAGCTGGGCCGCGTTCGGCTTGACGAACAGCCGCGATTCGAAGTCCACGCCAGGGGAGAGGTCGTGATAGGCGTGGGTCGGCCGGGCGAAACAATAGATGCAGCCGTGCTCGCAGCCGC
>DASUIB010000099.1:0-5851 GCA_036273235.1 Sphingomicrobium sp.
CGCCTTGGATCAGGCGGCACTCAAAAGTGGAAGAATGGTACGCTTTACAAGCGGCTAGGGAATCACGCTCTCAACCCACTATATTTGACCGGCAACTGGACCCAATATCATAGGCGATGGGTGCCGGTATGGGCGGCGGTAATTCCTGAGACGACCCAAACGGCCGTCGAATTATGTGAAAAGCTCTTGTTTGGTCAATTTGCGCAGCAATTTACGTGGATTGACGAGTCTGGAGGCTCCGGTTTCTACGTTCCACCGCGAGACGGACCGGTCGTCCTTCAGGTTGCTCGACGGTCACAGAGATTGATCAGGAGAGTTCTCGCCGCTCAGTCTCGCGACGTGATCCGCCCGGCATGGGAAAGAGGCATTCTTCTGGAAGCGTATCTGTCCCGTTCGCAGCATTCATCAAGTGTGGTCACTCGCGACTAATCAGGCCGATATCACTATACCCCCCTGCAAATGCAGGGGAGGATATGGGCCGACGAATGGCAGCGCCGATCCTTTCTTACGAAGACCTGGGACTGATCCAGGGCGAAGGCTGGCTCTTCCGCCACCTCGACCTCTACATCGGCGAGCGCGACCGGCTTGCACTGATCGGCCGCAACGGCGCCGGCAAGACGACGCTTCTCAAATGCCTCGCGGACCTGATCGACCCCGATGAAGGCAAGCGCACGATTGTGCCCGGCACCAATGTCGTGCTGCTCGAGCAGGACCCGCGGATGGAGGGGTTCGCGACGCTGCACGATTGGGTCGTGCACGGCCCGGACGCGCCCGAGCCGCACGAGGCCGCGGCGATTGCCGACCAGCTCGGGATCGATCTCTCGCGCCCGACCTCCACGGCGAGCGGCGGCGAGCGGCGCCGAGCGGCGATTGCCCGGGCGCTTGGCGCCAAGCCTGACGTGCTGCTGCTCGACGAGCCGACCAACCATCTCGACTTGGGAGCGATCGAGTGGCTGGAAGACTGGCTCAAGCGCTTCAGCGGCGCCTTCATCGCCATCAGTCACGACCGGACCTTCCTGACGCGCTTGACCCGCAGCTGCCTGTGGCTGGACCGAGGCCAGCTGAGGCGTTCGGAGATCGGCTTCGGCGGCTTCGATGCGTGGACCGACCGGGTCTATGAGGAGGAAGCGCGAGCGGCCGAAAAGCTCGATGCCAAGCTCAAGATCGAGCTTCACTGGCTCCAGCGCGGCGTCACCGCGCGCCGCCGTCGCAACCAGGGGCGGCTCACCAAGCTCCAAGAAATGCGGGCGCAACGGGCGGCGATGCTCGGCGCCGCAGGAACGGCCAAGCTCGCGCTGGCGAAGGACGAGGTCCGCTCCAAAACGGTGATCGACGCCGAGCAGGTCTCAAAGATTTTTGGCGAGCGGCAGATCATCCGTGACTTCTCGCTCCGCATCCAGCGCGGCGATCGCATCGGCATCGTCGGTCCGAACGGCGCCGGAAAAACGACTCTCCTGAAGCTGCTTACCGGCGAGCTCGAGCCCGACAGCGGTACTGTGACACTGGCCAAGACGCTGTCGGGGATCGTCATCGACCAGCAGCGCAAGCTGATGGAGCCGCAGCGGCGGGTGAAGGATGTGCTCGCCAACGGCGGCGACTGGATCGAGGTCCGCGGGCATAAGAAGCACATCAAGGGCTATTTGAAGGAGTTCCTGTTCGACCCCGCAATCGCCGACGCGCCGGTCGGTTCGTTGTCGGGCGGCGAGCGGTCGCGGCTGCTGCTCGCGCGCGAATTCGCTCGGGAGGCCAATCTGCTCGTGCTCGACGAGCCGACCAACGACCTCGACCTCGAAACGCTCGACCTGCTGCAGGAGGTGATCGCCGATTACGAGGGCACGGTGCTGATCGTCAGCCACGACCGCGACTTCCTCGACCGCACCGTGACCATCACGCTCGGCCTCGACGGCTCGGGCAAGGTCGACATCGTCGCCGGCGGCTACGAGGACTGGGTCAGGAAAAGATATGAAATTGCCCGTACCCCGGCGAAGGGACCCCATCAAAGTACTACTTTGATGGGACCCAAGGCCGGGGCCCAGGGCGCTGCGAAAGCAGCGCGGGACCGCGCTCCTGGACCCCGTCCTTCGACGGGGCACAAATTATCCTACAAGGACCAGCGCGATTACGACCGGCTGCCGGGCGAGATCGAGCGGCTGCAGGCCGAGGTCGCGGCCGACGAGGCGGCGCTTTCGGACCCCGATCTCTACACCCGCGACCCGAAACGCTTCGCCGAGCTCACCGAACGTATCGCACGGCACCGAGCCGACATCGACGCGGCCGAGCTGCGCTGGCTCGAGGTAGCCGAAATGGCAGAGGCGCTTTCGCTGCCCTGAACCTCTTCGGCTGCACCGCGAATCGTCGATGGCTGCCGCTCACTCGTCGAAGGATCGCAAGTCACGCAGTCTGAAAATCGCCCTTTGTCGAATGGGTGCCGACAAGCGGAACGGCCACATTATCCCGATACGCTGGCGATCACTTCGAGACCGAGGGTACCGTCGGAAAAAGGGGAGGCATCAGCCGATGCCGGGTTCTCGACTGCTCAAAGTCCTTCGAGGCATGCGCCGCTTAACGGCGCGGGCCTTCCGCCACGACGTAGCGAAGCTCTCAACGGGCCCGATTGTCGCGATAGCCTGTGCCGGGGCATTGACGAGCGCAGCATCGCCGGCATTCGGCCAATCACCCGACAGCAGCGTGCAGATATTCAATATCCGCGTGCCGAAGGTCTACAACGGGCGTTCAAAAGAGTCGGTCGCCGTCCGCGTCGGAATAGCCCACGCGCTCCATCCTGAGGCCGGCGCTGAACCGATCTTCGTCATCGAATCCCTGGGGGAAAGCGGCGTTGAAGCGGCAGGCAGCGGTTTGATCGCGAGCCTGCAGGCGCTTGGGGCAACGCACGATCTCGTCTTTGTCGACCAGCGCGGCACTTCGCTTTCGCCGCTCCTATGTCCTCCCGTCAGTGCAGGCGCCCCTCCAACCGAGCGAACGGCGCCAATTCTGGACGCCACCTATCTCGCGAAATGCCGCGACTCGTTTGAGCGGCACGATGATCTCGGCGATCTGAACAGCCGCACCTTCGCAGAGGACCTGGAATCCGTCCGGCGGAAGCTCGGCTACAAACGCATTGAGTTGATCGGATACTTTTATGGAACGCGGATCATTCAGCAGTACCTTGCGCGATGGCCCAAGCGAGTTTCCGCGGCGGTGCTCGCCGATGTCTCGCCGATGAATTATCCGGCGGCCGAAGCGGAGGCTGGAGCACTTTCGGGCTCCGTCGAAAGCACGTTGCAGGCCTGCCATAGGGATAAGGCTTGCGCTGCCCGCTATCCCGATCTGGATTCCGAATGGGTCCGCGTATCAGCTCTTCTTTCAGCCAAGCAAATCGCGGTGCCAACCGACCTCAATGCCGCACACGGTTCAGCGAAAGTCAGCGGCGCGGGCATTCTCCAGTGGATGAAGCTGCGCACCCTGCGCTGGGTCGGTGCCGCCAGCTGGCCACGCGACGTCGATGCGATCGCGAACGGCCAACTGGTTCCGGTGGTTCGTCAGTATGTCGATTACCGCCGCGCAACGCTCGCATCCTACTCTCTCGCTCTTCGGATTGCCGTCGATTGCGCCGAGAACATGCCGCGCGACGGAGTATTGCTCCCGAACTCCGATGAAGGAATCGCCGCAGAGCAAGAGGCATGCGCAAATTGGCCGGTCCATCGCCTGTCCCGGCAGTTCTTGCGCATTCCGCGAACGAAAATACCAGTTCTGGCCGTAACCGCGGACTTCGACATTGAGGCGCCCGCAAGCGTTGTCCGCCGCGCATTTGGACGATCGCCGCAGGTGCAGCTGGTGGTGTTCCCCAATCGGGCACGAGCGACCGATGTCGATTGGGACGATTGCATGGGGCCGCTCGTCACGGCCTTTCTGCAAGCTCCAGGCCGCGCTCGGCTGGATACCAGTTGCGCAAGTCGCCTGAAACGACCCGCCTTCGCAATCTCGGACGCCCAATGAGGACGAGACGCATGCCAACTTTCCACCGTATTTCGCCGATCTCGCGGCTAGCTGCTGCGGCGCTCATCCTTTCGCCCGTTGCCGCAAGTTCCGACGCAGCTCCACAGGCAGCGCGTTCCGCCATTACCGTCGATACGTGCCCCCCGCACTTTCCCGCCAACTGGCGCTGCCTTCGTGTCGCGGTGCCGGTGGAATATGCCGAGCCGAACGGGCCCACGACCGACGTGCGGGTCGTCGTCGCGCCTGCCCAACAGCCCAAGCCCCAGCCCGAAGCCGTTATCCTGGTTCAGGGCGGTCCCGGAGGGAGCGGAACGGCAGTCGCCGGGTCGGGCTTTATCGGCTCGATCGGCGCGCTTCAGGCGGACCACGACCTCGTCGTCGTTGACGAACGCTACGTTGCCGGGCCCGAGGCCCTCGTGTGCCCTCCCACTGGCCCCATCGACGAGGGCGCAACCTGGGGCGAGGACATCTTCTCTCCAGCACATCTTAAGGCATGCCTCGCCAGCTCGGCGGGGCGGGCGAAGCTCGAGACCCTGACGACCGAAACCTTCGCTCGCGACATTGAGAGCGTCCGGGCGGCGCTCGGTTATGACGCCCTTGAGTTCTATTCCGGCAATTACGGCGGCCGAATTGTCCAGGAATATATGCGCCGCTTCCCGGACCGGGTCCGCGCCGCGGTTCTCGCGGACTCGGGACCGATGGGCGAGCCGGTAAGCTGGAGCAGGGGGCGCTGGACGATGCGCGCGGTGAGGGCCACGCTTGCGGCGTGCCGCTCCGACCCTGAGTGCCATCGCGCCTTCCCTAGAATCGAACAAGAGTTCGAGGCCCTGATGAGCCGGATTGGCAAGACGGGTTTGCGAGCCAACATCGAGGGCGGCCAAGGCAGGGTTGTCGGCAGCCTGAGGCCGAGCACCGTCGGCGTCGATGCGAAGGGAGCCGTGGTCTTTGACCGGCCGACCGTGCTCGCCTTCCTGGGCGCTCACTACCATTTCATGCGCGACGTCGCATCCATTCCGTTCGAGATCCATGAGCTTGCGAGCGGCGACGCCGCGAGGGTCGCTTCGGTCGCCCGCGACATCGTCGGCTTTCAGCGGGCCACGTTCGGCGGGCTCGCCTTGGGCGTGTGGATGTCGGTCGAATGCTCCGAGGAGGCGCCCGCAATGCGCGACCGGATCGCGCGCGGCGAGCGCCCTGAAAGCGAGTGGGTGCCGTCGATCCTCGTTGCATGCCGTACCTGGCCCCATGGCGAGGTGCCGTCCGATTTTCACGATCCCGTCCACAGCCGCGCCCCTGTCCTGCTGCTCGCCAGCCCAATGGAGCCTTCATACCCTGGCGAGCTCGCGCCGCGGGTTGCGGCCGGATTCTCCCATGTTCGGATTGTTGTGGACGCCAAGCACGGCCACGTTTTCGACGACGACTGGCAGATGTGCCTTGGCCCCCAGGCGATCGCCTTCCTCGACACGCTCGATCTCAACGCTGTGGACCCGCGCTGCGCCGCCAGGTTTCAGTTCCGCCCGTTCAAGCTACCCAAGGCACCGGGCTGAAACTTCGGGGGGCCACCCCGTTAGGCGCTGAGCCGGTACTGCTTCAACAGATCGTAGAGCGTCGGCCGGCTGATTCCGAGCAGCTTGGCGGCGCCGGAGATGTTGCTGTCGGTGCGGCTCATCGCCTGGCGGATCGCCTTGCGGTCGGCGATCTCGCGCGCGGCTCGAAGGTTGATCGGTAGGGCGTCGTCGCCGACTTCACTCGCGGCCTGCAGGTCGAGGTCTCCGGCAGTCACGCTCTTCCCGTCAGCCATGATCACCGCGCGCTTGATCCGGTTCTCGAGCTCGCGGACGTTGCCGGGCCAACCATA
>DASUIB010000100.1:0-14853 GCA_036273235.1 Sphingomicrobium sp.
CTCGGGCAGCCGCTTCGCCGAAAGCCGCGACGGCGGCCGCACCTGGACCGATCTGACGGCCGAGAACCGCAAGGGCCTTCCGAAATATCCATACGGCCGGCTCGAGATTGCCTTCGCGCCCTCGGACCCGAAGCAGGTCTACGCGTTCATCGAGAATCCGCGCCCGGCGCTGTTCGTCTCCACCAATGGCGGGCAGACGTGGGAAGAGCGCGACCGGAGCCAGGGCATGGTCTGGCGGCCCTTCTATTTCGCGCGGATGGTGGTCGACCCGAAGGACCCGAACCGGGTGTTCAAGATGGGCTATTCGGTCACCGTCTCGGACGACGGCGGCAAGAGCTTCTCCAACGCCGCCGGGGCGTCGCACGGCGACTGGCACGACGTGTGGATCGATCCGGCGAACACCAAATATCTGGTCGGCGGCGACGACGGCGGGCTGTGGATCAGCTACGACGGCGCGAATAAATGGTGGAAGGTCAACAACCTCCCGGTCAGCCAATTCTATCACGTCAGCGTCGACGACAAGGACCCGTACCAGGTCTATGGCGGGCTTCAGGACAACAGCGACTGGGTCGGCGACCAGGAATATCCCGGCGGGATCACCAACAGCCGCTGGGAAAATCTCTTCGGCGGCGACGGCTTCTGGACCTGGGCCGACCCGGCCGATCCGGACTATGCTTATGCCGAATCGCAGGGCGGCTTCATCGGCCGGGTGAACCGCAAGACGCTTCAGGCGCGCCTCATCCAGCCCCAAGGGAATTATAAGGAGAAGCTGCGCTTCAACTGGAACACTCCGATCCAGATGTCGCCCAACGAAAAGGGCACGATCTACATCGGCTCGCAATTCCTGTTTCGAAGCCGCGATCATGGCGAGACCTGGGACCGGATCTCGCCCGACCTCACCACCAACGACCCGATCCGCCAGAAGCAGGAGCAGTCGGGCGGAATCACCGTCGACAATTCGGCGGCCGAGATGAACACCACCATCTATTCGATCTCGGAAAGCCCGCGCGCGGCCGGCGAGATCTGGGTCGGCACCGACGACGGCAACGTCCAGCTGACCCGCGACGGCGGCGGCCACTGGACCAACCTGACGCCGAGCCTAGGGATGCCCGCGGGCAACTGGATCAGCTGGGTCGAGGCCAGCCGCTACGATCCGGCGGTCGCCTATGTGACCGACGACCGCCACACGGTCGGCGACATGGCGCCCTACCTCTATCGCACGACCGACTACGGCCGGACCTGGCAGCGGTTGGTCGGGCCCGGCACGGCCGGAGTCCGCGGCTACGCCCATGTGATCAAGGAAGACCGGCTTAACCCGAACATCCTGTTCCTCGGCACCGAGTTCGGGCTCTACATGAGCCTCAACGGCGGCCAGAGCTGGGCGCAGTTCAGGCCCAACAACTTCCCCGACGGGCTCGCCGTCCGCGACATCGCGCTTCAGGAGCGGGACGACGACATGGTGCTCGCGACCCACGGGCGCGGAATCTGGGTGATCGACGACATCAGCCCGATCCGGCAGCTGACGGCGCAGACACTGGCCAGCACCGCCGTGCTGATCCCGAGCGGCCCGGTCCAACAGCGGATCCAGGGCAATGGCGGCTGGGCCGAAGGGGACGCCTCCTATGCGGGCGAGAACCCACCGGGCGGCGCGACCATCACTTACTATCAGAAGGCGCGACACGTGATCGGCCGCATGAAGCTCGAGATTCTCGACGCCAACGGCAATGTGGTCGACGAGATACCGACGTCGAAGCGGCGCGGGCTCAACCGCGTCCAATGGTCGATGCTGACCAAGCCGCCGGTGGTGCCGCCCGCGGCTTCGCTCGCGGGTTCGTCGACCGAGGGCGAGCGGATACTTCCGGGCACCTACACCGTCCGGCTGACCGACGCAGGCCAAGTCACCACCGAGCCGCTGACGATCGCCCTCGACCGCCGCGCCCAGTTCACGCTCGCGGACCGGCAAGCCCAATATGCCGCCGCCGAGCGGATCAAGGGCATGTTCCTTCGGATGAGCAAGCTCGTCGGCCAGATCAACGGCGTCCGCCAGCAGGCGAGCGCGCTTGCGCAAAGCGCGACGGCACCCGCCGACGTCAAGGCCGCGGCCGCGCAGATCGGCGGCAAGGCCGACGCGCTTCGCAAGGAGATCGTGGCGACGACCGAAGGCGGCGCGATCACCGGCGAAGAACGGCTTCGCGAACATACCGACGAAATCTACGGCGAGATCAATTCGGTCGAGAGCCGCCCGACCAACTATCAGCTGGCGCGGATCGACGCGCTCGACCGCGAGTTGAAGGATGTCGAAGCCGAATGGGCGGCGTTCCAGTCGAACGATCTCGCGGGCTTCAACGCCAAGCTCAAGGCCGCGAGCCTGCCGCCGCTGACGATGGCGGAGGTGAAGTTCGATCCGCACGATCTCGCCCGCGGCGGGCCTGCGTCGGAGCTGGCGCACGGCCTAGTCGGGACGCGGTTCTATGGTGACTTCAAGAGCGCTCAAACCGCGGTTGAAAAGGATTGAGCTCGCTGGAATGGCTCCCAACTGAGTCCGGAACGCAACAGGAACTCAATGATTATGCGGTTACAGAATTTTACGTTTGCGGTTCAGAATCGGACGTGCGATTCATACATCCACCCCCTATCAGGAGACATGCGATGGCCGCGAGGAAGCAGTTTTTGGGGGTCAAAGAGACCGATCCCAAGCTAAAAAAACTTCTGGAAGACGCGCGAAAGAAACCCGCCACTGAGGAGGAGCTGCACGAGCAGCGGGTCAGCTTTGCTTTTGGGAATGCCCCCGAATCAGCGTTCATTACGAAGGACACGGTTAGAGCGGCGTCGCGGAGCATTCGCCTCCACGACGCGTGAGGCGATCTATAGGTGACCTATGGCGCTGCGCGAGGCCGACGATCCGGAATTCTTTGCGCGCGTTCAGGAACAAAACCTCCTAAGGCAGTACGATCTACTAGCGAACTGCGTCGAGATCGGCTTGCGCAAGGGCGTTGATGCGTTCGACAAATACGTCCTATGGTCTCTCAATGCGGCAGCGGTAGCGAACATTTCGCAGTTCGGCGGCCGCTTCCGCGAGCAGCCCATTTATGTTGGCAAACACCGCCCACCGCACTTCCGGGATGTTCCCACTCTCATGGACCAGTTCAATTCCACCGTGCAGGAGAATTGGGCAATCTTCGACCACCCCACGTACATGGCCGGCTATGCCTTGTGGCGATTGAACTGGATTCATCCTTTCATTGAGGGGAATGGCCGTACAGCTCGAGCGGCATGCTATTACCTCATCTGCCTCAAGGCGGGTCAGCTACTTCCGGGGAAGAAGATCGTGCCGGAGCGAATCCGCGAGAATCGCGAACCCTATTATGCCGCCCTGCGCGAAGCAGATGCACATTGGGAGAATGGCGATTTCGACGTATCAGCGCTTGCTGAGTATCTGCAGCAGCTGCTGGCGCAGCAGCTTCAGGACCGTTGATCCAGGCGAATTCACTCAATCACCGTACGGCTGCCGCAGTGATTGCCGGCGTCCTTAACGTGCACCGTCTTGATGTTGACGAACTCGCGGATTCCGAAGCCCGAGCATTCGCGGCCGTAGCCCGAATGCTTGGCTCCGCCGAACGGCGCGCGCGGGTCGGAGCGGACGTTGTCGTTGACGAAGCTCATCCCCGCTTCGAGCTCCTGCGCGGCGATGCGCCGGCCCCGGTCGAGGTCGCCGGTGAGCACGCCCGAGCCGAGCCCGAACTCGCTGGCGTTGGCGATCCGGATCGCGTCCGCCTCATCATCGGCGGCAATGATTGCAGCGACGGGGCCGAACACCTCCTCATCATGCGCCGGCTGCCCGGGGCGGACGCCGCTTAGCACCGTCGCCGGGTACCAGGCGCCGGCCCGATCCGGAACCTTGCCGCCAAGCAGCAGCCGCGCGCCTTTGTCGATGCTCTTCGTGACCTGCGCGTGCACGTCGTCGCGTGCCTTCACGCTGACCATGGGGCCGAGTCTGGCGCCCTCCTTCGTCGGATCGCCGATCTCGAAGCCGCGCATCGCCTCGACCAGCGCGCGCTCGAAGAGCTCCAGCACCGAGCGGACGACGACGAAGCGCTTGCCCGCGATGCAGCTCTGGCCGCCGTTCACCATTCGGGCCGTGGCCGCGACTTTCGCGGCGGCTTCGATGTCCGCATCCTCCAGCACGAGATAAGCGTCCGACCCGCCGAGCTCGAGCACGCACTTCTTCAGCACCGAGCCCGCCGCTGTCGCGACGCTTCGGCCCGCTTCGACGCTGCCGGTGAGCGTGACCGCGGCGACATTGTCGTCCTGGATCAGCGCTTCGACCTCGCGGCTCGGGAGAAGCAAAGTGCGGAAGAGGTCGTGCGGAACGCCCGCCTGGTGAAGCACCTCCTCGATCGCGAGCGCGCAGCCGGGGACGTTGCTCGCATGCTTGAGAAGCGCGCCGTTGCCGGCCATCAGCGCCGGCGCGGCGAAGCGGAAGACCTGCCAGAAGGGGAAGTTCCACGGCATCACCGCGAGCACGACGCCGACCGGATTGAAGGTCACGAAGGTTTCGCCTGCGCCGATGTCGACCGGCTCGTCGGCGAGATAGTCCTGCGCGTGGTCGGCGAACCAGTCGCAGTGGAAGGCGCATTTTTCGACCTCCGCGCGGCCTTCGTCGAGGGTCTTGCCCATCTCCTCGGTCATCAGCCGGGCGAATTCGTCCTTGCGCGAGCGGAGGATTTCCGCCGCCTTGTGGACCACCGCCGAGCGCTCGGCGAAGCCGGTGCGGCGCCAGTTGAGGAACGCGCCGCGCGCCGCCGTCGCCGCGGCGCGAGCCTCGTCGAGCGAAGTCTCAGCGTAGCTCCTTCCCGGCTGACCAGTCGCAGGATTGACGGTCTCGATCTTGGGGCGGCTTTCGGGGCGGGTCAGTTCGGCTTGCTCGGCCATCGTGCGTCTCCTCGACGGGCGGCACATAGTCGTGTGCGACCGACACACCAAATCCAGGCGAGATGATTGGAGCATCAAGCGAGACGAGCGCCGCTCACTCCTCAGCCGTTCTCGCTCTACAGCTGAAGCCAGCCCGTCAGGCCGTTCCAGTGGCGGCGGCTTGTTCGGGGATCGGACGCATCACATAGATGATTTGCAGGTCGATAAGCGCGTGCAGGACGATGCACGGGATGAGGCTCCCGCTCACCAGGAACAGGATACCGAATGCGAAGCCGGCGATTGCGGTGGTGATAACGCCCTTGAGGCCCTGGTAAAGGTGCCCCAGGCCGAAACACAGGCACGATAGCGTGAGGGCCGCGGCGAGGGACAAGTTGAGAGGGCCTCCGTGTAGAAAACGGATGAGGAAGCCGCGCAACAACACCTCCTCGCAAATGCCGGCGGTCAGACTAAGGACGATCCAGACCGCGCGCTCGGCCGCGTTGTTCGGGATGAAGCCCGGAATTCTGGCGAACTCGCGCCGGATTGCAGCCGCATACGCCCGCCGCCAAGCGAGGCCGCGCAGGCTCTGGACAAGCGGCAGAAGAGCAAAGACGAAAAAAGCCGCGACAACGGGAACCAGAACCGGAGCGACAATGGTGGGCACCGTCGGTTCGGGAGCGCTCAGCAGCCGTGCCCAGCCATAAATCCAGACCGCAACAGCCGTGAGTGCCCACAAGCCGAGAATCGAGATTCCATACGCAAGGAACTTGCGTGAAGCACCCGCACCGGCCCGGTAGGCCCAGCGCTCGAACGGGCTTGTCGCGCCTAACAGGGCGAGCGCGCCCGCCAAGAGGTCCGCCGCGAAGGTTGGATGAAGCATTTGGAAAAGATCCTCAAACAGTAATGTAAATTCACTTTCACATTCACGTGTTTTAAAGTCAACCCTGTCGCGGTTCGTCCATCCATGGCGAAGGGCCGCGCGACTACCGGAGATGGTCCGACATCATGGATTCAGCCCCACCGCCACCGCAGCAGGCGCGCAGCCGGCGGACAATGGAGCGGCTGCTCACCGCGACCTTGACCGTGATCGAGGAGAAAGGTCTTGCCGCGGCCACCATCCCCGAGATCGCGGCGGTCGCTGGAGTGTCCGCGGGCTCGGTCTATCGACGGTTTGCCGACAAGGACGCGCTCGTCCGGGCGGCCTTTCTGCAAGTGCTGGAGGAGTCGCAGGAGACGAATCGAGCGAACCTCCCGACCGGTCGATTCGAGGGTCGGAGCTTCAACGAAGCGCTTCATGCGATCGGCCGCTCGTTCGTTGCCCAGTACCGCGGCCGAACGGGACTTCTGAAGGCGCTCGATCAGTTCCTCGAGCTGCAGGCCGATGCCAAGTTCCGTGAGCGCGCGGCCGAGTTGATCGAGGCCAATTTTCGACTCGTTATCGAAGCGCTGTTGCCTTTCCGGGACCGCATCGCGGCGGCCGACCCCGAGCGGGCAATCACCTTCGCCCTGCTCAGCGCCGCCACGGTGATCGAGGTTCACAAGCTGCAGAACGATCTGCTGTGGAAGCGCATGCTCCCACTCGATGACGAGGCGTTGGCTGAAGAGATAGCGCGGGCAATGATCGCCTATCTCACGTTGGCGTGACGTCCCGGCGCTTTCTCGAGGTCTCAATTGAACCGATCGGAGCTGGAGCGGGCGAAGGGATTCGAACCCTCGACCCCAACCTTGGCAAGGTTGTGCTCTACCCCTGAGCTACGCCCGCTCGGCCGGAAAGGCGCGATTTCTCGGCGCCTGGAGCGGGCCCGCTATCAGCCGCCCCGAAGCTTTGCAAGTTCCGCGCGCGATAGAGCACCCACGAATCGCCGGTCAGCGGAATCGTGACGGAGGAGTCGATCGCTTCCATCGGGACTCCGCAGCGCTCGACCCTCGCCGGGGTCGCCCACCAGCGCGACTGCGCAGCGAGCAGGAAGTCGGCGGGCGCGCAACCGCCGGCGAAGCGCGCGGCATAGCCGCTGCGCTCGGCGGCGACCGCCACCACCGCCTTTAGTCGCGGCGTGTCGAAGGCGACCCGCGCTCCGACCGGTGACAACGCCGCCATGTCGCTCACCGGCGCCGCCGGCCGTCCGCGGTCGAGGGCGATCAGCAGCGAATCGCGGTAAGCGCCGGCGCCCAGGAGCGTGACCAGCAGAAGCCCTGCCCCTGCGCGCACTGCCGGGCGGCCGGAAAGTCCGCGCGCGATCCAGTCGGAGAGCAGCAGCAGAAGCCCGATCGCGCTTGCGAGATAATAGCGCGCGAAGCTGCTGTTGCCGGGGCGAAGCACCGCCACCGCAAGAGGAACGGTGAGAATGAGCAGGGCATAGAGGCGCGCTCTCGAGCCGAGCCAATCGGGGCGGCGGATCGCGACCACGAGCGCGGCAGCGCAGAGCAGGAGCGGCGCCAGCCAACGCCAGGGCGCGCCGAGCCCTGCGGTCCACAAAGCCAGATCGTCGATCGCCGCGCCATAGCGCGAGGACGAGAAAGCCTCATAGCCGCCGACGCGCATTCCTGTCGCGCTTAGGGCGGCAGCGGAAAAGACGAAGATCACGACTGCCATGGTTGCGGCGAGCGCAGGCCCCATGAGCCGGAGGGTCGCGGGAAGCGCCTGTTGCGGGCCAAGCTGGGCACGGCGCTCCGCATAAACCCACAGCGTGGCGATCGTCACCGGCGCGGCCATGGTCATGTGCGACAGCATGCCGAACAGCGCGAGCGCGGCGAGCCACCAGGCGGCGCCTTTGAGCGGGCGTCCGTCGAGCGCATCGCTGACGATCAGCAGCGTCAATAACGCGGCAAGAAGCATCATCGCATAGCCGCGCGCCTCCGAGCCATAGACGACCAGGATCGGCGACACTGCGAACAGCAATGCGGCGACGATTCCGCCGAGGGGCGAACGCCGGCCCGCGAGCACCGACGCGACGATGATGCACAGCGTGCCCGCGAGGATCGCCGGCGCCCGGTCGAGCAGCGGCGAGGCGTCTGGCCCGACCAGCTGCAGCCATAGCGACATAAGGTGGTGGTTGTTGTCGTGGTTGATGCGCAGGAACACCCCCGCCGCATCGCGGGCCTGGGCGGCGTAGATCACCGACCAGGCTTCGTCGGTCCACAAGCCTCCACGCGCGGCGATCACGCGCACCGCGAGGCCGGCGAGCGTGATCACGCCGACCGCGATCCACCAGAGCTTGCGGTCCTGCTTCGACTGCATCGCGCTGGCTCTACAGGAGCATGGTTAAGCGGCTGTTAGCTTGTGGCGCAAAGGCGAGCGGGCCATATGGGCCGCTCGAGAAAGAGGAGAACTTGAAGCCCGTGGCGACGCTTGGTCTCACCGAAGCCGAACGCGAATCGATCGAGCGGTTCGAGCAGGAGGTCATCCACCCGTCGATGACCGCGCTCGTGATCCTCGACTTCTGGGCCGAATGGTGCGGCCCGTGCAAGCAGCTGTCGCCGATCCTCGACAAGGTCGCCGCCGATTATGCGGAAAAGGGCGTCAAGCTCGCCAAGATCGACGTCGACAAGGACAAGCTGCTCGCCGCGCAATTCCGCATTCAGTCGATCCCGACGGTCTATGCGATCTACCGCGGTCAGCCGGTCGCCGACCTCACCAACCACCGCAGCGAAGGGCAGATCAAGAAAGCGCTCGACCAGCTGCTCGCGCAGCTCAAGATCGAGCCCGAGGGCGCGACGCCGCAGGCCGAGATCGAGCCGCTGATCGCGATGGGCGAGCAGGTGCTGGCCGATGGTGAGGCTGAGCGCTCGGTAAGCATCTTCCGGCAGATCCGGGAGATGGCGCCCGATGATGCGGCGGTCATCGGTGGTCTTGCCCGGGCGCTGATCGCCGCCGGCGAAACGGCCGAAGCGCGAGTGCTGCTCGACGGGCTCTCCGACGAGCAGGCGAAGAAGCCGGAGATTGCGCGAGCGCGCGCCGCGCTCGAAGTCGCCTCGGCCGCGCCCGCGGCCGACACCAGCGCGATCGAAGCGCGGCTTGCCGCCGACCCGGACGACAATGAGGCGCGGTTCGAGCTCGCCGCAGCGAACATGGCGGCGGGCAACCGCGACGCGGCCGCGGATTCGCTGCTCCAGATCATTCGCCGCGACCGCGAATGGAACGAAGGCGCGGCGCGCCAGCGCTTCCTGCAATTGCTCGAGGCGCAGGGGCTCGAGGACCCCTGGTCGAGCACGCAGCGGCGGCGCCTTTCGGCCGTGCTCTTTACATGAGCCGGATCATCCGGGTTCCGCTCTTCCCGCTTCCCGGCGCAATCCTGTTCCCGCGGGCGCAGCTGCCGCTCCACATTTTCGAGCCGCGCTATCGCGAGATGGTCCGAGACGCCGTCGACGGCGCCGGGCGGATCGCGATGATCCAGCCGCACCGCCTCGACGACGACAACCGCGCGCCACTCTACCAGGTCGGGTGCGTCGGCGAGCTGGTGAGCATCGAGGAGCTCGAGGACGGGCGGTTCAACATCGTGCTGCTCGGGTCCAATCGGTTCCGGCTGGTCAGGGAAGAGGAAGCCGACGCGACCTATCGCTGCGCGGAGGTCGATATCGAGGCGTTCGCCGACGACGAGCCGCCGCCGCTGTCGTTAGCCGAACGCGCCGAAGTTGAACGGGAGGCGCGGCGGCTCGGCGATGCGATGGGGCTCGCGGTCGACTGGAACGCGGTCAACCGGCTCGATGACGAAATGCTGGTGAACGCGGTCGCGCAGGTCGCCCCGTTCGACGTCGGGGCCAAGCAGGCTTTGCTCGAGCAGCCGACGCTCGCCGGCCGCGCGGACCTCCTCGTCCAGCTGATGCAGTTCCATCGCGCGGCGGTCACCGGCGGCACCGAGATCGAGCCGACGATTCAGTGACTCCCCTCCCTTGCAAGGGAGGGGAGGTTTAGATCGGCAAGCCCCTCAGCAGCAGCGGGAGGTCGCCGCTGGTGCCCCGCGCTTCGCTCATCAGCCGGTTTCTCAGCGGTGAGATGCGGCCGACCAAGCCCATGCCGAAGCGGCGGATCGCGGAGGCGGTCTTTCCCGGCACGCCGTAAAGGCGGGTCAGCGTATCGGTCGCGAAGGCCACC
Source organism: Sphingomicrobium sp. (assembly GCA_036273235.1). Taxonomy (GTDB): domain Bacteria; phylum Pseudomonadota; class Alphaproteobacteria; order Sphingomonadales; family Sphingomonadaceae; genus Sphingomicrobium. The sequence continues at coordinate 10,004 of DASUIB010000100.1, forward strand.
GACAGCGCATCGAGCGAGCGCCAGCGCTGATAGCGGTCGAGCAGCTGCTTGTCGCCGAGGTCGAGCCCGAGCCGAGCGCCTTCGACCAGCACCTCGGCGAGCGCGGCGACGTCGCGGAAGCCGAGGTTGAGGCCCTGGCCAGCGATCGGGTGGATCGCATGGGCCGCATCGCCGACGAGTGCGAGCCGCTCGGCCGTGATCTGCGCCGCATGGTGAAAGCCGAGCGGAAAGGACGAACGGGGGGCGAGCAGTTCGATCCGGCCGAGGAAGCCGCCCATCGCCGCCTCGGCCTCCGCCGCGAAATCCTCGTCGCTGAGCGAGAGCCAGCCGGACGTGTCCTCGTCCGGCACCGACCAGACGATCGCCGAGCGGTGGCGCCCCGAATCGTCATTCATCGGCAGCAGCGCGAACGGCCCCGAAGGAAAAAAGATCTCGTAGGCGACATGCTCGTGCGCCCGCTCGTGGCGAAGCACCGAAACGATCGCCTGATGATCGTATTTCCACCGGGCGACGTTGATCCCGGCCGCTTCGCGGGTGGCGGAGTTGCGGCCGTCGGCGCCGATGAGGAGCGGCGCGTGGAGCTTGCGCCCGTCTCCCAGCGCCACGATCACGCCGGCTTCGCCGCGATCGACGCTGACCACATGCGACTTCCACAACAGCCACAAATTCTTGCCTGCCTCGGCGCGGGCCTGCAGCCCCGAGCGCAGGTGCCGGTTCTCATGCATGAACCCGAGCGGCTCGTCGTCTTCGGTGTCGAAATGGAGCCCTCCGGGCTCGAGCCCATCGGCGACCGCGATCCGCCGGATGGGACAGCCGGGCTCGGCCAGATGATCGGCAACGCCGATCGTCTGGAGCATCCGCATCGAGCTCGAGGAGACGGCGCTCGTGCGTCCGTCGAATGCGGCCTCGCTGCGCGGCGCAGGATCGGCGGGATCGACGACAATCGCTGACAGGCCGCTGGAATCGAGCGCGGAAGCGAGCGCGAGGCCGACGAGCCCGCCGCCGAAGATGATGACGTCCGCTCGGTCCATTGGGCGCCCTCTAGTGAAACCGGGTCGTCATTGCGAGCGCGGCGAAGCAATCCAAAGCGCGCACTGTGGCTGGATTGCTTCGTCGCTGATGCTCTTCGCAATGACCGCAAGGTGTCGCTTGACCGCGGACTCCGCGTAGGAGATTCTACACCCGGTTTATTACCGGGGAATGGGACATGGCGAGTGTTGCCGCACGCGCGCCCAAGCGCGAACTGGCGCCCGACTGGCGGGAGGCGCTCGCCAGTGCCGTGCGCCGGTTCGCGATCCGCACGTCGGGCGCGATGCTGTTGCTGCTGAGCCTCGCCGCCGCCGTGGCGCTCGCGACGCACAGCCCGACCGACCCGTCGCTCAGCACCGCCGCAGGCGGGCCGCCGGCGAATTGGCTCGGGAGTCCCGGCGCTTACTTCAGCGATGCGTTGCTTTTGCTGTTCGGCATTGGATCGGCGCTGTTCGTTCCGGTGATCGCGATCGCCGGCCTGCGGATGCTGCGGATCGAGCCTGCCGGCCGAACCGGACGCGGGCTGCTCATCGCCGCAGCGGGCGCGGTCCTGCTCGGAACGGCGCTGGGCCTGACCAGCGGCTCCGGCGCGTCCGGTCTTCCAGGTGGGTGGGGCGGCGCATTCGGGCTTGCCGCCGCGCATGGGCTGAGCCTGGCGTTCGGCCTGATCGCCAATCCGGAGATCGCCGGACCTGCGCGCCTGGCCACTTTGCTGTTGCTGGCGCTCGCGGGACTGACGCTCGGCTATCTGGCCATGGGGTTGACGTTCGGGGAGCGAAGCTGGGTTGCGGGGCTGTTCCGCCGCCAGCCGATCGAGCGCCGAGCGGCGCCGCGAGTCACCGAGCTCCGCGAAGAGCGGGCGACCCCGACTGCGCCGCCGAGAACGCGCCCGACTGTCGCCGTCGCTGAGCCGTCCAGGCCGGTCGTGCCCGCCGGACGGGCCAAGGACCGCAAGTCGTCGGCGCAGCCGAGCCTCGCGCTCGGCGACAATTATCAGCTGCCGACCATCGACCTGCTCTCGCCGCCGCCCAAGGAGGCGCGGCAGCAGGTCGACCGCGCCGGGCTCGAGCGCAACGCGCGGCTGCTCGAAACCGTGCTCGAAGATTTCAACGTCCGCGGCGATATCGTCGAGGTGCGGCCAGGGCCCGTCGTCACCATGTACGAGCTCGAAGCAGCGAGCGGGATCAAGGCGAGCCGGGTGATCGCGCTCGCCGACGACATCGCCCGCAACATGTCCGCACTTTCGGCGCGCGTCGCGACGATCCCCGGCCGAAGCGTGATCGGCATCGAGCTTCCCAATCCGAAGCGCGAGATGGTCTCGCTGAGCGAGCTGATCGGCAGCCAGGCGTTCGAAGACCAGAATATGTCGCTGCCGCTGATTCTCGGAAAGAATATCGCCGGCGACCCAGTCATCGCCGACCTCGCACCGATGCCCCACCTGCTCGTCGCCGGCACCACCGGTTCGGGCAAGTCGGTGGGTCTCAACTGCATGATCCTCTCGCTTCTGTACCGCTACGGTCCGGACGAGTGCAAACTGATCATGATCGATCCCAAGATGCTCGAGCTCAGCATGTATGACGACGTCCCGCACCTGCTCGCGCCGGTCGTGACCGAGCCGGGCAAGGCGATCAGGGCGCTTAAATGGACGGTCGAGCAGATGGAGGAGCGTTATCGCAAGATGGCGAACCTCGGCGTTCGCGCGCTTCCGAGCTTCAACGCCAAGGTGCGCGAGGCGAGGGCCAAGGGCGCCAAGCTCAAGCGGCGGATCCAGACCGGCTATGACGGCGACACCGGGCAGCCGGTCTATGAGGACGAAGAATTCGACTATGAGGTGATGCCGCAGATCGTCGTCGTGGTCGACGAGCTCGCCGACCAGATGATGACCGCCGGCAAGGAAGTCGAGTTCCTGATCCAGCGGCTCGCGCAGAAGGCGCGCGCCGCGGGCATTCACCTGATCATGGCGACGCAGCGGCCGTCGGTCGACGTCATCACCGGCGTCATCAAGGCCAACCTTCCGACGCGCATCAGCTTTCAGGTGACGAGCAAGATCGACAGCCGCACGATCCTCGGCGAGCAGGGGGCGGAGCAGCTGCTCGGGCGCGGCGACATGCTCTACATGCCGGGCGGCAAGCAGATCATCCGGGTGCACGGACCGTTCGTGTCGGACGAGGAGGTCCGCTCGGTCGCCGAACATTGGCGCAAGCAGGGCTCGCCCGAATATAACCAGGCCGTCACCGAGGAGCCTGAGGACGGCGGCTATCTATTCGACGGCCAGCCGACCGGCGAGGACGATGCCGAGACCCAGCTTTACCGCAAGGCGGTGCAGATCGTCGCCGAGAGCCAGAAGGCGTCGACCTCCTACCTGCAGCGGCAGCTCCGGGTCGGCTACAACAGCGCGGCGCGGTTGATTGAGCGGATGGAAAAGGACGGGCTCGTCGGCCAACCGGACCATGTCGGCCGCCGCGAGCTGCTGATCGACACCGACGGGCACCCACTCTGATTCAGCTGGTCGGTCCTAGGACTCACCTGACCGCAATCAGCTTGGCTCCTGCGGCGAAACGTGCGATTCCATCGACGTGCCGAGCCGGAGAAAGCAGATGGATGACGCGCGGCAGAAGCTTCAGGTCGACAGAAACTACGACGTCTTCATGAGAATGCTCTCAAGCATTCTGGACGAACATCGCGACGAATATGCGTTGATGCGCGACGGAAAGATTGTTGAGTTCTTTGCCAAACCAGGTGACGCCTACCGCGCTGGCGTAGAGCGTTTCCCTGATCAGATTTTCTCGATTCAGGAAGTGACCGACGAGCCGATCGACCTCGGTTTCTGGTCACATGTCGCAGTGCATTGAGTGGCGGCACGACCGGCGTCGCCTCGTACTGGCAGTTGTCATCCTTCCACCTGAGCCCACTTTGATTTTGACTGGAGTGGAAGCGGACGCGTTGCTGGACACCGGTTCCACCACAAGTGCAATCACACCGCGCATCGCGAAAGAGCTGGGTTTGCGGCAGCGCGGCAAGCGGCCACTCGGGTCTGCTCAGGGTCTCGGCCAGGCGGAGCGCTATCTCTTCCGGGTCGGGCTACGGACCCCGGCTGATGTTCCGACATTCCTGTTCCTTTTCGACGAGGTGAGCGGATTTGAGCTCTCGGACAGCTTCCAATTGGACGCGCTGATCGGCATGGACATTCTCAAGCAATGCGACTTCTCAATGAGCCGCACCGGCACCTGCTCGCTGACGTTCGGCTGACCTCAAACACCGCGGAACCGCCGGGTTCAGTGCGCATTCAAGGGCGGAACGCCAGTTTCCGGCGCAAAATCCAGGAGCTTTCGCATGACCTTTCCGACGAAACTCGCGCGCGCGCTGATGCCGGCGGCTCTCGTCGTTTTGGCGGCGCCCGCCGTGGCTGACGATTCCGCCGACATGGGCCGCCTCAAGGCCCATATCGGCGGCGTCCACACGATGACCGCCGACTTCCTCCAGATCGACTCGCGCGGCCATACGGCGACTGGGAAAATGGACCTCGAGCGGCCGGGGAAGGTGCGGTTCGAATATGGCAGCGGGGACCTGCTTCTGGTCGCCAACGGCAAGACGCTGACCCTGGTCGATTATCAGGTTGGGCAGAAATCGAGCTGGCCGCTCAACCGGACGCCGCTCGGAGTGCTCCTCTCGAGCTCCCCGGACCTCAAGGGCCGCGCCCAGATCGTGTCCAGCGGCAATCCCAACGTGGTTTCGGTGCGCGCTCGCGATCCGACGCAATATGGCTCGCTTACGCTCGTTTTCATGCGCAGCGGCGCCGCTCCCGGCGGCCTGCAGCTTTA
>DASUIB010000101.1:0-3671 GCA_036273235.1 Sphingomicrobium sp.
CGTTCGCCTTTTCCGAGCTGCTCGCGCGCGTCGAAGCGCTCCAGCGCCGAGGACCGTCGGGCGCTCAGCCGGTTGTGACCACGCTGCGTTGCGGCGACCTCAGCATGGACCTGCTTGCCCGCCGGGTGGAACGCGGTGGGACGCGTGTGGACCTGCAGCCGCGCGAATTCCGGCTGCTCGAGCTGCTGCTGCGCAACAAGGGCCAGGTCGTGACCCGGACGATGATGCTGGAAGAGGTGTGGGATTATCACTTCGATCCGGGCACGAACGTCATCGACGTGCATATCAGCCGCCTCCGCAAGAAGATCGATGACGGCGATCGGCTGCCGCTGCTGCATACGGTGCGCGGGGTCGGCTACATGCTGAGCGAGACGGCTTGACGGGTCTTCCGCGGCTAAGGTTGCCGGCGCCGATCCGCGTCGCCCTGATTTCGCTCGCGTTCGGCCTCGTCATAACGGTGCCCGTGCTGCTCTTCGTCTATCACCAGACCGACAGCTTGTTCGAGCAGCGGATTCATGACCGGCTCGATGATGCGGAACAGCGCGCGATGTCGGTCTATTCCGGTTCCGGAGCTTCTGCGCTTCCGCCGGCGATGCAGCAGGCGATCCGAACCGGCGAGCTTCGCGGCGGCGTGGCGCTGCTCGTCGATGACCGAGGCCACAAGATTGCCGGCAATCTATCGGGCTGGCCGCCGGTTTTGCCGACACCGTCGCAGTGGAACGAAATTCGCCTCTATCCGGAAGGGCAGGTCCGGGCTGAGCTGTTTGCGATCCGAACGATCGCTTTGCCGTCTGGCGAGCGGCTTCTGCTCGGAACCACGATCGACGAGCGCGAGCGGATGCGCGCTTCCCTGGTCGAAGCGTTGCTCGGCGCATTGCTCCTCGCGGTGCCGCTCGGGCTGATCGGCGGATGGGTCGTTCTCAAGATTGCAGAGCGACGCGCGGGGGCCGTCGCGGCCGTCGCCAGTCGCATTGCCGCCGGGGATTTCAGCCATCGTCTCGATGAAGAGACCGGAGGCGAGGAGTTTTCGATGCTCGCCGCGGCGATCAACCGGATGCTCGAGCGGATAGAGGAACTCGTCGAACAGCTTCGGCTGGTGACCGACTCGCTTGCGCACGACCTGCGCTCGCCGCTTACCCGGATGCGCGCGAACATGGAGCGGGCCGCTGCGGCGGATCGGGAGCGCCGGCAGCAGGCGCTCGAAGCGGTATCGCTCGACATCGACCGAATGCTCCGGCTGATCTCGGCAACGCTCGAAATCAGCAGCACGGAGGCGGGGGCGGGCAAGCAGCACTTCGAGGACTTCGACCTCGCGCAGCTGCTTCGCGATATTTGCGAGATCTATGCCCCGGTCGCCGAGGAGCGCGGAATGAAGATGGCTGTCGTGGGACCCTCCAGCCTCACCTACACGGGCAACCGCCAGTCGATCGGCCGAGCGGTGGCGAACCTCGCCGACAATGCGGTCAAATATGGCGGCGGCGAAATCGAGCTCGGTGCCGCAGACGAAGGGGAGTTCCTGGAGTTGTGGGTAGCCGATCGAGGACCGGGCATCCCCTCCGACCTGCGTGAGCACGCGCTCGGGAAGTACCGCCGGCTCGAAGAGGCGCGAACGACCGAGGGAAGCGGGCTCGGCCTGGCATTGGGCCGCGCCGTCGCCCGACTGCACGGCGGCGATATCGAGCTCGACCACAACCGTCCCGGCCTTCGAGTCGTGCTGAAGCTGAGGCGTGGCACCGGCAATCTTGCCCTTTTGTAACCTCGCGAACGCAATGAGGTCAGGCGGCGGCGCCTAGCGGCGTCGTGTCGGATGCGCGGGCCGCCCGCAGGTTCCCAACTCCTCGCCCGGGCGGGTCCGCGCAGCCGATGACTCGACTCCAAGCCCTAGCGGCGGAACTTGGGAACAAGCTGCTTGAACTGGGCTATGGTGCAGCTTCCGCCCATGCGCGAGTGGATCGCGTCGCGGCCGGCGCAGATCTGCTGATCCTGCGGCTGAAGATAGAATCCGCCGTAGAAGTCCAAAGCGGGGCAATGCTCTTCGAGCTCTGCGCGCATTCGGCCGCGGCCCAAAAGAACGAAGTCGACCTGTTCGGAGCCCGACAGCAGCGCGCGCTGAATCGCCGCCGTGGGGATGCATTTTGGACCCTTGCGCTCCTCCCACTGGAACTGCGGGGCGAGGGGTCGCGGAAGCACGGGAACTCGAAGAATCACTACGTCCTGCACCACCAAGCGGGTCACCGACTGCTCGACGATCGCGGGTTGGGCGGCGAACAGGCCGAGCAGAAGCGGCACGAAGTTGAGGATCGTCCCCGGGATCATCTGCAGCGCGCCATCAAGCTCGGCTTCGCAGCGAGGCGTTGAATGTTCAATGAACTGCAGAGTGGGGCCGGTGCCCTCCGGCGGACGCGGCTTGCCTAACCGGCGCGGGGCCAATAGAGGCCGCCTCGATCATTTGCCGGCGGGCTGGCAACGACTTGGCCCGCCCCAGGAGACAATCTCAAGATGGCGACAGCCGCCCCGAGCCAGAACCTGCCTTTGTTCTACAATTCGATCGAGCCGCTGAGCTCAACCCAGCACGGCAACATGAAAGTGCGCGGAATCCTGCGCATGCCGCAGGTTGCCCGAACCCATGCGATCCCCGTCACGGTCGACGAGTTCACGCTGGTGCAGCGCCACTATCCGATCGTTTTCGCGGTCGGCGAGAATGCGGTGCCGATCGTCCTGATGGGGCTCAACGAGGGCGTCAACGTGTTCCTCGACGAGGACGGGCGGGCGCTCGACCCGGCGATCTACATCCCGGCCTACATCCGCCGCTATCCGTTCCTGCTCGCGCGGCTGAGGCCCGACAGCGACGAGCTCTCTCTGTGCTTTGACCCGAGCGCCAACGCGGTCGGCGACTTCGACGAGGGCGAGGCCCTGTTCGACGGCGAACAGCCGACCGAGGCGACCAAGGCCATCCTCCAGTTCTGCGAGCAGTTCGAGGCCGCCGGCCAGCGCACCGCCGCCTTCGTCGAGGAGCTGACCAAGGCCGACCTCCTGATGGACGGCGAGGTCGCGATCCAGCCCGAGGGCTTTCAGCAGCCGTTCGTCTACCGCGGCTTCCGGATGGTCGACGAGGAGAAGCTCCGCAACCTCCGCGGGGACGAGCTCCGCAAGATGAACCAGAGCGGCCTCCTGGCGCTCATCCACGCCCATCTCTTCTCGCTGTCCGAGATGCGGAGCATCTTTTCCCGCCAGATGCAGCAGGGCAAAGCGCCCGCCCAGGCCCCGCAACCGGCGCCGGCGAACGCTTGAAGCGCCGGAGCGCTTCGTTGAGGCACCCTCATTGGCGGATGTTTCGAACGAGGCCGAACCTGATCAGAAAAATGCCTGAAGCAGCGTTGGTGACGGCGATTAGCGCGAACGCGAAATATTGAAGCGTCGTTCGGTATTCCGGCCTTAGCAGGATAGCGAAATAGAGGCCAATCCAAACTGTGAAGACGAACAAGCCGAAAATGGACAACAATTTCGGCAGATATCTCGACCGAAGAAATAGGCAGAAGAACAGAAGCATGCCGAGACCGAAACAAATCCCACCGACCTTCTCGATGTAGTCTGAAATCCATCGAATAAACTCCGCCGAATTCTGAAGCGGCAGAGCGCCCACGGCCGTGGGCGCTGGCGAGGCATAAAGT
>DASUIB010000102.1:0-14096 GCA_036273235.1 Sphingomicrobium sp.
TCGAGGATGCGGCGCTTGCGATTCTGCGGCAAGGCGACCCGACCAACGCGCGACGGTCGGAACTCGCCGGTGAGCTGGGGAAGAAGGCGTCCGCGGAACGCTATGCGGCATTCCTCGAGCTTGCGCCGTCGCTGATCGTCCGGGAAGCGCGTTCGCTTCGTGGACCTTCTTTGGAGCGGGCGCTCGATGCTTATGCAAAAGCGCGTGAGCTTGCCACCGTTGCCCCGCGGGTGTCGCTCGACCCTGCCGCGACCGTGTTCCAGATCGGCGGCATTCTGGCTTCCGTCTCCGGAGGCGCTTCCTTGAAGCGGTAGGAGCGGGCGGCTAGGGCCTTCGCGATGGGCGAGCCCTTCTACATCACTACCGCGATCAGCTATCCCAATGGTCCGCCGCACATTGGCCATGCCTATGAAGCGATTGCGGCCGACGTGATTGCCCGCTTTCAGCGGCAACAGGGCCGGGACGTCCGTTTCCAGACCGGCACCGACGAGCATGGGCTGAAGATGGCCCAGGCCGCGCGCGGCGAAGGCGTCGAACCCCGAGCATTTGCCGATAAGATGTCGTGTCTTTTCCAACAGATGTGCGATACTCTTAACGTGTCGTACGACCTCTTTATTCGGACCTCGCAACCCGATCATTACCGCGCGAGCCAGGCGATCTGGAAAGCGATGGAGGAGAGGGGCGACCTCTATCTCGACCGCTACGAAGGTTGGTATTCGGTGCGCGACGAGGCCTATTATGAGGAAGACGAGATCACCAGCGCGGAGGGCGGCTCGAAGCTCTCGCCGCAGGGAACGCCGGTCGAATGGACGGTGGAGGAGAGCTGGTTCTTCCGATTGTCCAAATACCAGCAGCCCTTGCTCGACCATTATTCGGCGAATCCGGAGTTCATCCGGCCCGACAGCCGCCGCAACGAGGTCGTGCGCTTCGTCGAGGGCGGGCTCAAGGACCTCAGCATCTCGCGCACCAGCTTCGACTGGGGCGTTCCCGTGCCGGGCAGTTCGGACCACGTAATGTACGTCTGGCTCGACGCGCTGACCAACTACATCACGGGCCTCGGCTACCCCGACGACACCGAGCTGTGGCGCCGATACTGGCCCGCCGACGTGCATCTGATCGGCAAGGACGTGGTGCGCTTCCACGCCGTCTATTGGCCGGCCTTCCTAATGAGCGCCGGGATCGCGCTTCCCAAGCAGGTTTATGGCCACGGCTTCCTGCTCAGCCGCGGCGAGAAGATGTCGAAGAGCGTCGGCAACGTCGTCGACCCGATGGTGCTCGCCGACCGCTTCGGCGTCGACGCCTTACGCTATTTCCTCCTGCGCGAAGTGCCGTTCGGCCAGGACGGCAGCTACAGCGCCGAAGCGATCGTCAATCGCGCCAACGCCGAGCTCGCGAACAGCTTCGGCAATCTCGCGCAACGCACATTGTCGATGATTTACAAGAATTTGGATGGGGTTCTTCCGAGACCTGGAAATTCTCCTGAGGATCGGGAGCTGCTTGAGCAGGTTCGCAGAGCGGCGGACGAGGAGGTGCCGGAGGCGTTCGAACGCTTCGCCTTTTCGGTCGGGATCGAAGCCTGGTTGCGGGCCGTCTTCGCCTGCAATGCGTATGTCGATACGCAGGCGCCCTGGGCGCTGCGCAAGACCGACCCGGAGCGCATGGCCGCCATCCTCGGAACGCTGGTCGCTGCGGTGCGGGAGCTTGCGCGTGCGGTCGCCCCGATCATTCCGACGTCGGCCGATAAGCTGCTGAGCCTGATCGAGGCGGGCGAGGGCGGCACCCCCATCGCGCAGCCCGCGCCGCTCTTCCCGAGGCTCGAGCTCGAAGAGGAGGAGGCGGCATGAGGCTGATCGATAGCCATTGCCACCTCAATTACGAAGGCTTGGTCGAGCGCCAGGCCGAAGTGCTCGACAACGCGAGGGCACGCGGCGTTTCGGGCTTTCTCAACATCTCGACGCGGCAACGCGAGTGGGGCGACATCGTCGCGGTCGCCGAGCGCGAGCCCGATGTTTGGGCGAGCGTCGGAGTCCACCCGCACGAAGCCGACGCCCATCCGGACCTCGGCTCGGCGGCGCTGGTGGAGGCGGCCGATCACCCGCGAGTGATCGCGATCGGCGAGTGCGGGCTGGATTATTATTACGACAAGTCGGACCGTGCAGCGCAGCGCGAACGCTTCCAGGCGCACATCGACGCTGCGCGGCAGTCGGGACTGCCGCTGGTGGTCCACACCCGCAATGCCGAGCAGGATACTGCCGAAATGCTCGACGCCGCCGTGAAGGAGGGGGGGGTCACCGGTGTGCTCCACTGCTTCACCGGCTCGGCCGAGCTGGCGCGCAAGGGGCTCGATCTCGGCTTCACCATCTCGCTGTCGGGCATCGTGACCTTCAAGAATGCGCAGGACCTGCAGGAAACAGCCAAATGGCTGCCTGGCGACCAGATGCTGGTCGAGACGGATTCCCCGTTTCTGGCGCCGGTCCCGCACCGGGGACAAAAGTGCGAGCCCGCATTCGTCGCCGATACGGCCAGCTTTGTAGCTCAGCTGAGGGGAGAAGATCCCGAGCAGCTCGCCGAAGCGACCACCACCAACTTTTTCCAATTGTTCAAGAAAGCCCAAGGGCAGTAGCTTGAAGGTCCGCATCCTCGGCTGCGGAACGTCGACGGGCGTTCCGAAGATCGGCAACGACTGGGGCCAGTGCGACCCGAACGAGCCGCGCAACGCTCGCCTCAGGACCTCAATCCTCGTCGAAAGCGGCGGCGAGCGCATGCTGGTCGACTGCGGACCGGACCTCCGCCAGCAGCTGCTTGCCGCGGAGGTGGATCGGCTCGACGGCATAATCGTCACTCATACACACGGCGACCATTGTCACGGAATCGACGAGCTCAGGCCGGTTGCGCAGGCGATCGGCGGCCCTGTTCCGCTCCACGCCCGTGCCGAGGTCGTTCAGGAGCTGAAGGAGCGGTTCGGCTACGCCTTCGCCCAATCGGATTTTTATCGGCCGATCGTCGAGGCGCGTGCGCTTCGTGACGAGTTCCGCTTCGGCGATGCGCGCGTGCGGTTCGTGGACCAGCCGCACGGCGGACCCACATCGCTCGGGCTGCGCTTTGACGAGGATAGCCACTCCGTCGGTTACGCAATCGACTTCAGTGACTTAACCGAGGAAATGGCTGACCTATATAAAGGCGCCGACGTGTGGATTGCCGATTGCCTGACGCGCAAGCCGCATCCTACCCACGCGCATCTCGACGGCGTGCTCGGCTGGGCTCGCGATTTGCGCGTTAGTCAGCTCTATCTCGTTCACATGGGCAACGGCCTCGACTATCGAACGCTGGTCGCCGAGCTGCCCGACTGGGCAGCGCCGGCCTATGACGGGCTGGAGATCGCCTTGTGATGACCAACGACCTGATGCTCGGCGGCGTCTATATCCTGATGGCGATCATGCTCGTGCTCGGCTCGCTGATGGCGCGGCGCGAGCCGCTGGCGAAGCTGGTGACGATGGCCTTCGCCTGGATCATCATCTTCGCCGCAGGGTTCGTCCTGTTCACGTTCCGCGACGATTTCGGCTATCTCGCCCAGCGCCTCAAGGCGGAGGCGATCGGGACTCCGGTCAGCGAGGGGCAGGAGACCCGCATCCCGATGGCGATCGACGGCCATTTCTGGGTTCACGCCAAGCTCAACGGCCGTGACGTCAAGTTCCTGGTCGATAGCGGCGCAACCATGACCACGATCGACCGCGACACGGCGAATGCCGCGGGAATCCGGGTTTCGCCGAAGGCCGACGAGTTCGTACGCACCGGCAACGGCATCATCCGTGTGTCGAGCGGCGAGGCTGACGAGCTTAGCGTCGGGCATATCGTGCGCCGCAACGTTGGCCTACAGGTCGCCGACAACGATGACCTCAACGTCCTCGGAATGAATTATCTGTCGTCCTTGAGCCGCTGGGGCGTGGAAGGGCGCTGGCTGATCCTCGTCTCCTGATCCATCTTGAACTTTACATAATGCATATTATCATACTTAGAGATTGTAAGAGCGAGGGCGCCCCTCATGCCGCTTGAGCGGCTCGTCGCGATCATGCGCCGGCTGCGCGATCCCGAGCACGGATGCGAATGGGACCGCGAGCAGACGTTCGCCACGATCGCCCCCTACACGATCGAGGAAGCCTATGAGGTCGCCGATGCGATCACGCGCGACGACATGGATGCGCTGGCCGACGAGCTCGGCGACCTCCAGCTCCAGGTCGTCTTCCACGCGCAAATGGCCGAGGAAGCCGGCGCTTTCACGCTCGACGACGTGATCGCCCGCATCTCCGACAAGCTCGAGCGCCGCCACCCCCACATCTTCGGCGATGTGGAGCACAGCCCCGGCTGGGAGGAATTGAAGGCTGCTGAGCGCAAGAAATCCCCTGATGACAGCGCCTTGGCCGGTGTCGCGCTCGCGCTTCCGGCGCTCGAACGCGCCGCCAAGCTGCAGCGCCGGGCGGCTCGCATCGGGTTCGACTGGCCGGACGCATCAGGTCCGCGGGCGAAGATCGATGAAGAGCTTGCTGAGCTAGATGCCGAGACCGACCATCACCGCACGCTCGACGAGCTCGGCGATCTTCTTTTCGCCGTTGTGAACCTCTCGCGTCATCTCAACATCGAGCCGGAAGCTGCGCTACGTGAAGCTAATGTGAAGTTCGAGCAGCGTTTTCGTTCAATCGAGAAAACGCCCGGCTTCGCCGAGATGAGCCTCGACCAGAAGGAAGAGCTCTGGGTCGCGGCCAAGAACCGTGCTCCTGCGAAGGCAGGAGCCCAGACCCAATAAAGAAAACTGGGTCCCTGCATTCGCAGGGATGCTAAAGCACCTGAAACCGGGCCCAATTGTCGGGCGAAAGCCGCACCGAAAGTTCTACCTCGTCCTCACCGAACCTCTGTTCAAGCACGTCGCCGCGTGAATGAAGCCACGCGATCTTGCCGCCGGCGCTTGCCGGCAGGCGGATCTGGTGAATCTGCTCGCCGCTTCTCAAACGCTCGGCCATTCGGCGGCGAAGCTCGTCGAGACCCTCGCCCGTGATGGCAGAGACCGGCACCACGTCGTCGCGCCGCCGAGCCTCCTCGTAAAGCCGCTCGCGCTCCGCGCCCGAAAGCAGGTCGACCTTGTTCCACGCTTCAATCCGCGGCGGCGCCTCCTCTTCGGCAAGCCCGAGCGAAGCGAGCACGTCGTCGACGTCCTCGCGCTGCGCCTCACGATCCGGATGCGCCATGTTGCGCACGTGCACGAGCAAGTCGGCCTCGCGCACCTCCTCCAGCGTGGCGCGAAAGGCGGCAATCAGCTCCGTCGGAAGATCGGAGATGAACCCGACCGTATCCGACAGGATCGCCTTGTCGAAGCCGGGGAGCTTGATGTCGCGCATCGTGGGATCGAGCGTTGCGAATAGCAGGTTCTCGGCAAAGACAGATTCACCGGTCAAACGGTTGAATAAAGTCGATTTCCCGGCGTTCGTATAGCCGACGAGCGCGACCACCGGCCACGGCGCCCGCTGCCGCCGGTCGCGATGCAGACCGCGCGTACGCTTCACCTGGTCGAGCTCGCGGCGGATCTTCGCCATCCGGTCGCGGATCATCCGGCGGTCGGCCTCGATCTGGGTTTCGCCCGGACCGCCGAGGAAGCCGAAGCCGCCGCGCTGCCGCTCAAGGTGGGTCCAGCTCCTGACCAGCCGCCCCGCTTGATAGTCGAGATGCGCAAGCTCGACCTGCAGCCGTCCTTCGGCCGTCACCGCGCGCTCCCCGAAAATCTCGAGGATCAGGCCCGTGCGGTCGATCACCTTGGCGCCGACCTCATCTTCGAGGTTCTTCTGCTGGATCGGAGTCAGCGCCGAGTCCACAATCAAAAGCCGAGCCTCTTTGTCCTTCGCCAGCCCGGCAACCTCCTCGACCTGCCCTTTGCCGAGCAAGGTCGCCGGGCGCACGCTCCGGACCCGCAGCGGCCGCGCCGCGACGACCTCGATCCCGATCGCTTCGGCAAGACCCTCCGCCTCCTCGACACGCGCCGCGGCGGAGCGGCGCGCGCTTTCACGCGGCAGCTCCGGGACGACGATGATGGCCCGTTCGCCGCGAGCGACCTCGATCGCGCCATTGCCGTCGAGCGCGTTCAGGAGCCCGCCTCCCCATCGGCTTCATCATTGCCGAGCTTGAGCGGATGCGGCGCTTGGAGCGTCGAAATCGCGTGCTTGTAGACCAGCTGCACCTGGCCGCCGCGCTCGAGCATCAGGCTGAACTGGTCGAAGCCGGTGACGGCCCCCTGAAGCATCACGCCGTTGACCAGAAACAAGGTCATCCGCCCGTTCTCGCGCGCCGCGGCGGAGAGGAAAACGTCTTGAAGCTGGGCCTTCGCACCATCGGCCGGCAGCGAGGTCGGGACGAGATCGGGCGGCGATTCCATGGGCAAGACGGTGGAGATCGCATGCTTGTAGACCAGCTGGGAGGTACCCTCGCGCCTCAGAAGCAGCGAGAAAGCGTCGAACCAGGTGATCACCCCCTGCAGCTTGACGCCTTTCACCAGGAAGATCGTGACGGGAAGCTTCGCGCGCCTGACGCTGTTCAGGAAGTGATCCTGAAGACTGAGCGAGCGAGCAGCCATAGTCGCCGACCTCTACTCTTCGCCCTCCCTCTTCTCGCCGATGCCCAGTGCCTTGAGCTTCCGGTGAAGCGCCGAGCGCTCCATGCCGATGAACGACGCGGTGCGTGAGATGTTGCCGGAAAAGCGCCGGATCTGGATTTTGAGATATTCGCGCTCGAAGGATTCGCGGGCCTCGCGCAGCGGGCTGCCCATGATTGCCATCGCGGTCGCCGGGCCGCCCATGACGTTGTGGCTGTCGAGGATTTCAGGGGGCAGCAGGTCGACCTCGATGCAGGCGACGCGATCGCCGGGAGCGAGGATCAACGTCCGCTCGATGATGTTGCGGAGTTGCCGGACGTTGCCAGGCCAGTCGTGCGCCTGGAGGGCGGCCATCGCCTCCTCGGAAATCCGCGGGGGCGCCATTCGGCGTTCCACCGCGAAGCGGGCGAGGAAATGGCTGACGAGCTCGGGGATATCCTCGCGCCGTTCGCGGAGCGGCGGAAGTCTCACCGGAACGACGTTCAGCCGGTAGAACAGGTCCTCGCGAAAGCGGCCTTCGTTGATCTCTTCCTGAAGGTTCCGGGATGTGGCCGAAAGCACCCGAACGTCGACTCGGATGGGGCGCTGTCCCCCTACTCGATGGTAGCTTTGATCGGTCAGAACCCTGAGGATCTTCGCCTGTGTCGTCGGCGGCATGTCGGCGATCTCGTCGAGGAACAGGGTCCCGCCATGGGCATGTTCGAGGAGGCCTGGGCGCATCGTCCCCTCGGCCTCGCTCCCGAACAGCTCCTCCTCCACCCGTTCCGGGCTCATCATCGCCGCAGAGAGGACGATGAACGGCGCCTTCGCGCGCGGGCTCCACTGATGGATCATCCGCGCCGCGATCTCCTTCCCGACGCCCGGCGGGCCCGAGATGAGCACTCGGCTGCCGGTCGGAGCGACCCGTTTTAAAGTCGCGCGGACGGTGTTGATCGCGACCGAGCTGCCGTGGAGCTGGTCTTCGTGCCCGGCTTGCCGCCGCAGCGTCTCATTCTCGCGGCGCAGGCGGTCGGTCTCGGTCGCGCGATCGACGAGGTAGATCAGCCGCTCGGCCTCGAACGGCTTCTCGATGAAGTCGATCGCCCCTTCCCTGACGGCCGCAACGGCGGTGTCGAGATTGCCGTGGCCCGAGATCATCAGCACGGGGACGGTTGAATCGCGCCGCTTGATCTCCTGCAGCAACTGGAGGCCATCGAGCTTGGAACCCTGCAGCCACACGTCCAGCAGCACCATCGACGGCCTGCGCTCCTCGATCGCGTCGAGCGTCTGGGTGCTGTCCGCCGCCGTGCGCACGGCATAGCCCTCGTCCTCGAGCACGCCGCTGACGAGCTCGCGGATGTCGGCCTCATCGTCCACGACCAGCACTTCAAGCGCCATCAGGCATCCTCAACGTCATCTTTTTCCTCTTGGCTGTGCGATGGGTCACCATCCTTCGCGAGCGCGGCGAGCTTCGCCGTATCGAAGGAGATCCGGACGTGGGTTCCCCCGCCGGGCCGGTCGAGAAAGGCGATCTCGCCCATATGCTCCTCGACGATCTTCTTGACGATCGCGAGGCCAAGGCCGGTCCCGCGCACGCGCGTCGTCATATAAGGCTCGGTCAGGCGCTCGCGGTCCTCAGGGAGGCCGACACCCGTGTCGAGCACGTCGATGACGAGCAGGCCATCCCGTTCGTGCAGCTTCAGCTCCACGCGGTCGCCGGCCAGGTTGTGCTCGCCGCGATTGCGCCTGGTCTCAATAGCTTCGACACCGTTCTTCACGACATTGGTCAGCGCCTGCGCAAGCTGCCTGCGATCGCAGACCATCTGCAAGGAGCCGGTCGGCGGTTCGAGTGAGAAGCTGATCGCCGGATGGGCAACCTCGTGAAGGAACAGCGCCTGACGCGCGATCTCGTGCACATTCTCCTCGCGGAACACCGGCTTGGGCATACGCGCGAAGTTGGAGAATTCATCCACCATGCGTCTGAGGTCCCCGACCTGGCGCACGATCGTGCCGGTGAGGCGCTCGAACGTCTCCTTGTCCGACGCAATCTCACCGCCGAATCGACGCTGCAGCCGCTCGGCCGCGAGCTGGATCGGGGTTAGGGGGTTCTTGATCTCGTGCGCGATCCGGCGGGCAATGTCGGACCAGGCCGCGCGCCGCTGGTCGGTGAGTTGGTCGGTGATGTCGTCGAACGTCAGAACCGAGCCATCCTGGTAGCGCACGCGCTTGACCGCGAGCGTGCGCTGGATGCCGTCGGCCGCGATGAGCACGTTCGCCTCGGACTGCTGGCCGCGCATGAATTCTTCGAGCTCGGGCGAAACCGAGCCCAGCGCCTTGCCTTCGATCGGTTCGCCATGCTCGAGCAAGGTCTCGGCCGAGCGGTTGAACAGCAGGATATTGTGCTGCGTGTCGACCGCGACCACGCCTGCGGTGACGCTTGACAGCACCGCCTCGATGAACGCCCGGCGGGTTTCCAGCTGAACATTCGCGCTGCGCAGCTCAGTCGTCTGTTCATCGAGCCGCTCGGTCATCCGGTTGAACGCGGTCGCGAGGGTCTGAACCTCATCCTCGGTGTTCGCGACCGGAACCCGGGCCGAGAAATCACCGGTTTCAATGCGACCAGCGGCGTCGACCAGCTCCCCAACTGGTCTGACGAGCCGGTCCGCGAGCTTGAGCGCGGTCAAGATCGAGAGCCCAACGATGATTAGAGAGCCGAGCAAGAGAGCGGCGTTGAAGCGCAGCTGGTTCACCCTCGAGCGCTTCAGCAGCGCGTGATAATCGCGAAGCACATCGTTTGCTCGATTCGTTTGCGCAGCGATCTCAGGGTCTACATATCGCCCAACATAGAGATAGGTGCCGGTTCCGGGAGCCAATCGCGTGATGACAGAAACGCGGTTTGGCGTTTCCGCATCCACACTCGCATTTTCGGGCAGCTTGTTGAGACGAGCGACGGCGTTGTGGATTCGCTGCTCGTTCAGCATTCCGACGTAGCCGTTCGCCAACGCGAGCGTCTGTACTTCTCCCCCCGAGCCGATCTTGAACAGGGCGGCTTCATTCATGGAGCGCTGGTAGGCCTGGTAAGTCAGGCCCGTTGCGAACTGTGGATCGTCAATCGATACTTTTTGCAGATAGCTCGTGAGGTCCCCCGCCATTGTCGTCGCCTGGTCACCAACCTGACCCAGCTCATAGCGGTAAACGCCCTGGGCAACCTGAACGGTGTTCTCCAGCATATTACGCGCGCGATTAGAGAACCAGAATTCAAGCCCGCTCTGAAACAGAACCGACGCGAAGATCGCCACGAGAACAGTCGGCACGGCGGCGATTGCGGTGAAGAGGACAACAAGGCGGACATGCAAACGCCCACTGCCGAGGCCCCCCGCTTCTGCCCGGCGAACCGCCACCTTGCGCGAGTAGAGAGCCATCAGCGCGATTGCCGGCAGAAGAATCGCGATCAGCAGCACCGCGATCAGCGGTGGCGACAGCAGAGTGCCGGGTTCAGCGCTGCGGCTTAGCAGCCACGCGCTCAAGCCCAACATGCCCACCAGCACCAGCCCGAGCAAACCCATTAGCCGGTCGTAGAACCGCCCGCTCGCCCGCTCCCGCTGGAGCCAGCTTTCCTTCTGCATTGTCACCGGCGATTCGGCCGTACGCGCATCCATTCGGCGGCGCCCCTAGCACGACCGTTGCATCAAAAACACAGTTGAGTGGGAGCTTTTTGCGTCAGGCCGCAGAGCGGGCGAGCCACGGCGAATAGAAATCCTGCAACATGCAAACCACAACCGCGGGATCATCCTGCTGGTTCACCCGGTTCCTGAGCTCCGCCGAGCCGGGCAGGCCCTTGGTGTACCAGCCGATATGCTTGCGCGCGAGATTGACGCCGGTCTGCGTGCCGTAGAGGCTCAGCATCTCGTCATACTGACTGAGCATGGTCGCGAGCTGCTCGTCGAGGTTCGGGTCGGGGCGGTGCCCTCCCCCACCGAACTCGCTCATCACCTGGGCGACGAACCAAGGCCGGCCATAGGCGCCGCGGCCGATCATCACGCCGTCGGCGCCCGACTGCGCCAGCGCCTGGCGCGCATCATCAATCGAATTGATGTCGCCGTTGACGATCACGGGGATCGACACCGCCTCTTTTACCTTCCGTACAAACCCCCAGTCCGCCTCGCCCTTGTACATCTGGCACCGGGTGCGGCCATGGATCGTGATCATCTTGACGCCGAGGCCCTCGGCGATGCGCGCAAGCTCGGGCGCGTTGAGGCTGTTGTGGTCCCAGCCCATCCGAGTCTTCAGCGTGACCGGCACCTTCACCGCCTCGACGGTGGCTTCGATGATTGCGGCGGCGCCTTTGAGGTCGCGCATCAGCGCGGAGCCTGCCCAGCCGTTCACCACCTTCTTCACCGGACAGCCCATGTTGATGTCGATGATCGCGGCGCCGCGCTGCTCGTTGAGCCTGGCGGCTTCGGCCATCACCTGCGGTTCGCAGCCGGCGAGCTGCATCGAGACCGGTTCTTCCGACGGGTCCCACATCGCCTTTTGCAGTGACTGGCGCGTCTCGCGGATCATCGCCTGACTGGCGATCATCTCCGTGACGGTCAGCCCTGCGCCGTAGCGCTTGACCGCCCGCCGGAACGGCAGGTCGGTGACAGCCGTCATCGGGGCCAGGATCACCGGCGATGCGACCTCGAGGGGGCCGATCTTGATGGGCTTCAGGGGGCTCATGGGTCGGCGGGAGATAGGGGAAGAGCCCTTGGCGGACAAGGCAAGCCCGCCTAGACGCGCCGCGGTAATGACCGTCACCGCCCTCATCGTCGCCGCCGGGACCGGTTCCCGGATGGGCGGCGAGGTGCCGAAACAATATCGGCCACTCGGCGGCAAGCCGGTGCTGCGCTGGGCGGTGGAGTCGCTGATTCGCCATCCAGCCCTTCGAACCACCCGCGTGGTCGTGGGCAGGGGGCAGCAAGGCACGGCATCGGCCGCCGTCAGTGGGCTCGATGTGGGAGCGCTGATCGAAGGCGGTGTCGAACGCGCGGATTCTGTGCGCGCGGGACTTGCCGCGATCGAGGGCGATGCGGTGCTGGTCCACGATGCTGCGCGCCCCTTCTGTCCTTCGGCGGTTGTGGATCGGCTCATCGCCAACCTCGAATTCTACGACGGTGCCGCCCCGGTCTTGCCGGTCGACGACGCCCTTTCCCGGCTCGGCGAGGTGCTTGAGGCGCCGGTGGACCGCAGCGGGCTTGTTCGGGTGCAAACACCCCAGGCGTTTCGGCTCGAAGGGCTAAGAGCCGCCTATGAACGCTGGTCCGGTCCCTCGCCTACCGACGAGACGAGCGTCGCTCGAGCTGCCGGCATGAGAGTTGCCGGAGTCGCGGGCGATCCAGCGCTCGAAAAGCTGACGCTCCCGGCCGACTTCGACCGAGCAGAGCAATGGCTAGCGGGACGGCTCTCGCCGCGCACGGGCACCGGCTTCGACGTCCACGCCTTCGCGGGCGAAGGACCAATCATGCTCGGCGGGATCGAAGTGCCGCATAGCCGCGGCCTCGCGGGTCACAGTGACGCTGACGTTGTGCTGCATGCGATCACCGACGCCCTGCTCGGAGCGGCGGCGTCAGGCGACATCGGCGAGCATTTCCCGCCGTCGGACCCGCGCTGGAAAGGCGCTGCCTCATCGCTATTTCTGGCGCATGCGGTCGAGCTGCTTCGGGAGCGCGGAGCGATTATCGACCATGTGGATTGTACGATCATCGCCGAGGCGCCGAAGGTCGGACCGCACCGCGATGCGATGCGCGCACACATCGCGGAGATCATGGGATTGAGCATCGATCAGGTGAGCATCAAAGCCACGACTACCGATGGCCTGGGCTTTACCGGACGGCGCGAAGGCATCGCCGCCCAAGCGGTGGCGAGCGTTCGAATGGGATACTCGAATTGAGCGAATTCCTCCTTCCCGACCTGCTTGTGACCAAAGCCCGCGAGGTGGTCGACGCGAACCGCGCCGCGGGACGGCGAATCGCGATTGCGGAAAGCTGCACCGGCGGACTCGTCAGCGCCGCGCTCACGGAGATTCCGGGATCTTCGGATGTGTTCGAAGCGGGCTACGTAACCTATTCGAATGCTGCCAAAATCAGCCAGCTGAAAGTGTCGGAAGAAGTCGTCGACACGTTCGGCGCCGTCAGCGTCGCGACCGCCTGGGCGATGGCGCGCGGGGCACTTGCGGCATCCGATGCCGACGTCGCCGTCGCGATCACCGGAATTGCCGGACCCGGGGGCGGGACGCCGTCAAAGCCGGTCGGGACGGTGGTCTTCGCCCGTGCGGAGCGCGATGCCGATCCGGCGAAGATCGTCGCCGATCAGAAATTCTTCGACGAAAAGACCCGCTCGGGCGTGCGCCTTCAGGCGGCGCTTTGTGCCCTCGAGCTATTGATCCCGTAAAGCGCAGCCGCGCGCTGCTCGAACGCGTCGGTCATGCGCCTCAGCGCCCGGTCGAACATCGATCCGGCGAGAGTCTCGAACAGCCGCGACCTGAACGCGAAATCGACCGAGAAGTGAAGATTGGTCCCGCCGTCGGTCGCCCGATCGAACGCCCACTCATTGTGGAGATATTTGAGCGGCCCTTCGACATAATCGACGCAGATCCGGTGCGGACGGTCCTTGACGACGCGGCTGGTGAACCGCTCCTTGAACGCGTTGAAGCCGACGACGAGGTCGGCGACGGTCTCTCTTTCACTCGACGAGCGCACCCGGACGGCGACGACCCAGGGCAGGAACTGGTTATAGTCCTTCACGTCCGCGACGAGGTCGAACAATTGCTCGGGCGTGTAGGGTAAGTGCCTGGTTTCGCTGTGGCGCGGCATCAGCCGTTCGAACGCTCCAGCTGGGTCATCCGTGCCGCCCGCATCTTCTTGAAATCGTCGCCCGCATGATAGCTCGAGCGGGTCAGCGGCGAAGCGGCCACGAGCAGAAATCCCTTCGCCCGAGCAATCGCCGCATAAGCGTCGAACGCCTTCGGGCTGACGAACTCCTCGACCTTGGCGTGCTTGGGGGTCGGCTGCAGATACTGACCCATGGTCAGGAAATCGACTCCGGCCGAGCGCATGTCGTCCATCACCTGATGGACTTCGAGGCGCTCCTCGCCGAGCCCGACCATCAGACCCGACTTGGTGAAGATGTGCGGGGCATGGCGCTTCACGCTCTCGAGCAGGCGCAGCGAGGCGTAATAGCGCGCTCCGGGCCGGATCGTCGGGTAGAGCCGCGGCACGGTCTCGAGATTGTGGTTGTAGACATCGGGCCCGGCCTCGACGATCGCCTCGACCGCGGCCTCGCTCTTGTTGCGGAAGTCGGGTGTCAGGATTTCGATCGTCGTTTGGGGCGTGTTGCGCCGGAGCGCCTCGATCACCTTCACGAATTGCGAGGCTCCGCCGTCGGGGAGGTCGTCGCGGTCGACGCTGGTGACGACGATATGCTCGAGACCCAGCTCCGCCGCCGC
>DASUIB010000103.1:0-6609 GCA_036273235.1 Sphingomicrobium sp.
AACAGGTCCATCTCCGCGCCGATCTTGCGATGGTCGCGCTTGGCCGCTTCCTCGAGCCGGACGAGATAGGCGTCGAGTTGCTTCTTGTTGAGCCACGCCGTCCCGTAGATGCGGCTCAGCATCGGGTTCTTGGGATCGCCACGCCAGTAAGCGCCCGAAACCCGGGTCAGCTTGAACGCATTGGAATCGAGCTTGCCGGTCGAGGCGAGGTGCGGCCCGCGGCAGAGATCGATCCATGCGTCATCGCCATCACCGGTGCGGTATATGGTGATCGTCTCGCCGTCAGGCAGCCCCATGACCCATTCGGCCTTGAACGCCTCGCCCTGCTTCTCGAAGAAGGCGCGCACCTGCTCCCGGGTCCATACCTCGCGGACCAGCGCCCTGTCGGCGGCGATGATGCGCCGCATCTCCTCCTCGATCGCCGGAAGCTCCTCCTCGGTGAAGGGTCCGTGCTCCGCCGTCGGAGCGAAGTCGTAATAGAAGCCGTCGTCGGTTGCCGGACCGAAGGTGATCTGCGTTCCGGGGTAGAGATTCTGCACCGCCTCGGCGAGGACATGCGCATAATCGTGGCGGACGAGCTCGAGCGCGTCGGCCTCGTCGCGCGATGTGATGAGCGCGAGGCTGGCGTCACCCTCGAATGGCCGCATGATGTCGCGGACCTCGCCATCGATCTTCGCCGCGAGCGCGGCCTTCGCCAAACCGGGCCCGATCGCCGCGGCGACGTCGGCCGGCGTCGAGCCCTCGGGCATCTCCTTCACCGATCCGTCGGGAAGCGCGATCGTGAACATCTTGGTCATTGCGCCCGCCATGTAGCGTCGTGCCGCATCGCTCTCAACCAGCTAGAGTAGGTAAAGGTCACTTGACAAACTCGTTTTTGTAAGTAAAGGTCCCACTACAGATCGTCTAAGGAACTTGACATGATGTCAGTCACTGCAGAGCCGGATGCCAAGCGCGCACGATTCGTTTGGGCCGCGGCCTTCGTCATCGGAATGGGCATCGCCGGAGGCGTCATCAACTCGGTCCATCTGGGGCTGATCGGCTCATTCGTTGTGGCGCTCGTGCCGATGCTCCTTCTCATTCCCATGGTTCGTTCCGCCGAGCGCGCCCAGCTCGCGATTGGTTGCGCAACCCCGGCGACGCACCGTTACAATCGCCGAATGCTCGTAGTCAGCTTCGGCTACTTGCTTGCGCTATTCGTGACGCTCGGCGTGACTCGGCGCTTTGAAGTGCAGGGGCCGCTGCTGTGGGTGATGGCGCTCCTTCCCACCATTCCCATCTTGGGCATGATTCTCGCAATGGGCCGATTGCTTGTTGAAGAGACGGACGAATATCAGCGCATGCGGTTCGTCCGCGCGTCGCTGGTCGCGACAGGACTCGTCCTCGTCCTCGCAAGCCTCTGGGGCTTCCTCGAGATGTTCAATCTTGTCCCCCACATCTGGCTGTGGGCCGTGTTCCCGGTGTGGGCGATCGGCCTCGGAATCGGGCAAATCGCCAACCGCTGGCTGTTCGGCGAGCCGGGGTGCTGATCTTGGAAAACCGCCTCCGAGTCCTTCGCGCCGAGCACAACTGGAGCCAGCAGGATTTGGCCGAACGGCTCGAGGTCTCACGCCAGAGCGTCAACGCCGTCGAGACCGGCAAGTACGATCCCTCGCTCCCGCTGGCGTTCCGGATCGCCGAGCTGTTCGATCTTCCGATCGAGGAGATTTTCGTCTCTCCGTCGCGGCGAAGCTCCAAGGCGATCTAGGCGGTCTCTACCCTCCCGAGCGCCTCATCGACGATTGCTTCGGCGCGGAGGAACAGCTGCGTGTCCACGACGAAGGCCGAGGCCTCCGCATTCTCGCGCACCTGGCTCGGCCGCGAGGCGCCGATGATCGCCGAGGCGACATTGGGCTCGCGCAGCACCCAGGCGAGCGCGAACTGCGGCAGAGTGAGGCCGGCTTCGTCGGCGATCGGCTTCAGCCGCTGCACCGCGCGCAGGACATTGGGCTGCATCAGGCGATCCATGAACCCGTCCATCTCCTCGCTCGCCGCGCGCGAATCGCGGGGCGGCGGCTTGTCCGGATCGTACTTGCCGCTGAGCACGCCCTGGCCGAGCGGCGACCAGACGATCTGCGAGATGCCATTGGCGGCGCACAGTGGAATGACCTCGTCCTCGGGCTCGCGCCACAGCAGCGAATATTGCGGCTGGCTGGACACGAACTTCGTGACGCCGGTCATGTCGAGCGCGGCCTGGATCCGCTCCGCCGGCCATTCCGAAAAGCCGATGTAGCGGGTCTTGCCGCTCTCGACCGCGCGAGTCAGCGCCTCCATCGTTTCCTCGAGCGGGGTATCCCAATCGTAGCGGTGGCACTGATAGAGATCGACATGGTCGGTCTGCAGCCGCTCCAGCGACGCATCGAGCTGCTTTTCCACCTGCTCGCGCGAAAGCCCGCGATCGCTGGACGTCATTGGAAAGTAGAGCTTGGTCGCAAGCACATAGGAACCGCGACCGCGGCCCTTGAGCGCTTCGCCGAGAAACGTCTCTGCCGCACCGCGCCCATAGATATTTGCCGTGTCGATGCAGTTGATACCCTGTTCGAAGGCTTCCTCGAGACACGCCCGCGCCTCGTCCGCCTCGACGCCCACTCCATAGGTCAGCCAGGAGCCGAGCGAGATTTCCGACACTTCGAGATCGCTGTCGCCGAGCTTGCGATATTTCATCGAGTTTCGCTCCTCCGCTAGATGGCCGACTCATGAGTGAGGTCGAGATCGCCTATACCGACGTTGGCGGCCGTTCGATTGCTTATCGGCTGCGTCCCGGAAATGTTCCGACGATCGTTTTCCTGCCGGGCTATGCCTCGGACATGGAAGGCGCGAAGGCGCTCGCCGTGGATGCATTCGCCGAAGATCGCGGGCTGGCGATGCTTCGCCTCGATTATTCGGGCACGGGCTCGAGCGGAGGCCGCTTCGCGGACGGCACATTGGCCTTGTGGCTGGAAGAGGCGCTCGCCGCGGTCGACCGGCTGACGGACGGGCCGCTGATCCTCGTCGGCTCATCGATGGGCGGCTGGATCGCCCTCCATCTCGCGCTGCTCCGGCCAGAGCGCGTGCGCGCGCTCGTCGGAATCGCGGCCGCGCCGGATTTTACCGACTGGGGCTTCCCCGCCGACCGAAGAGCAGCGCTCGAGCGCGACAGCAAGATCGAAGAGCCCAATCCTTACGCACCCGAACCGCAGCTCTTCACCCATACATTCTGGGAATCGGGGCAGCACCTCCGGCTCCTCGACGACGAAATCGCGATCGACGCCCCTGTGCGGCTGCTCCACGGGGAAGCGGATCGCGAGGTCCCCCTCGACATCGCCTTCCGCCTGATGCGCGCGCTTCGTTCATCCGATGTCCAGCTCAATGTGCTCAAGGGCGGCGGACATCGCCTGTCGGAGCCGCATGAGATCCGCGCGATCCTGCGAACCGTCGAAGCCGTTCTGGAGCCATGAGCTTGATTCTTTTGTTTGCCGCAGCCCTTGCCTCCGCCTCTCCGGCGGCGAGCACCGCTCCGTCGGCGAGCGCCTGCCCAAACGTGGTCACGCCCGACGCGCTCGTTTGCGATGCGTTGCAGGCAGAGAAGAGCGGCGATCATGCCGGCGCCGCCCAATCGTTCGAGGAAGCGGCGAAGGCATCGTCGGAGAAGGATCCGAAGACCGCGCGCATGTGGGCAGCGGCCGGCAATCTGTGGATCGCCGCCAAGGAGCCCGGCAAGGCCGCGCTCGATCTCGACAAGGCCCTCGCGCTGCCGGGCCTCGAAGCCGAGCAGCGCGGCGAGGCGCTGCTCGACCGCGCCCGCGCCGCCGAGGCGCAGGACGACCTGCAAACCGCGCGGGCCAAAGTGAAAGAGGCCGGCCAGACGATCTCTGACGATCCCTTCTACTGGTATTTCTCGGCCGCGCTCGCGATCCGGGAGAACGACCCGACCACCGCGCAAATGGCGATCAACAAGGCGCTGACCCTGGCGCCGTCCGATCCGACGATCCTGTTCGAGGCCGGTCATGTGGCCGACCTTGAAGGCGATGACGATCGGGCCCGAAGCTACTGGATGCGTGCCGCCGGAAGCGACCCCGACGGCGAGATCGGCAAGGCCGCCGCCAAGGCGGTCGAGATGCTCGGCGTTACGCCGACGGTGAAATTGGACAGCAACCCGCCTAAATAGCGCGCATGCGCTTTCTTCATGCGATGCTTCGGGTCAGCGATCCCGAATCGACCATCCGCTTCTTCAACCTTCTCGGCCTCGAGGAGCGGCGGCGGATGGAGAATGAAGCGGGCCGCTACACGCTGATCTTCCTCGGCGTGCCAGGCGACGAAGGCGGCGAGGTCGAGCTCACCTATAATTGGGACGAGGCCGGGTACGGCGGCGGCCGCAACTTCGGTCATCTCGCCTATCAGGTGGACGACATTTACGAGACCTGCCGCCGGCTGATCGAAGCGGGCGTCACCATCAATCGCCCGCCGCGCGACGGCCGCATGGCTTTCGTTCGAACGCCGGACCATATCTCGATCGAATTGCTCCAGAAGGGCGCGGCGCTTGCGCCGGCCGAGCCTTGGGCGTCGATGGCGAATACGGGTGAATGGTGATGCTTGAAGTCGTCCCGGTACCCGCCTTCAGCGACAATTACCTGTGGCTCGTCCACGACCAGGAAAGCGGCGAAACGGCAGTCGTCGACCCGGGCGATGCCGCGCCCGTCCTTGCGGAAGCGGAGCGGCTCGGATGGACCGTCGGGCAGGTGTGGAACACGCATTGGCATCGTGACCACACCGGTGGAAACTTCGAGATCAAGGCCGCCACGGATGCCCGTATCTCCGGACCAGCCTCGGAAAATATTCCGGGGCGCGACATTGCTCTTGGCGAAGGAGACGAGGTCCGCCTCGGCAGGCATGTCGGGCGTGTGATCGAGGTTCCGGGGCATACGCTCGGCCACATCGCGCTGGTGTTCGACGACGATCGAATCGCCTTTGTCGGCGATACATTGTTCGCGATGGGCTGCGGCCGGTTGTTCGAGGGTACGCCTGCACAGATGTACCGTTCGCTTCAGCGGCTGACGGAACTGCCCGATGAGACTCGGCTATACTGCGCACACGAATATACACTTTCGAACGCGCGCTTTGCCGCACATGCGGAGCCGGACAATGTCGCCATCGCGCGCCGGCTCGCGCGCGTTCAGGAAATGCGCTCGGCAGGCGAAATAACAGTTCCGACAACGGTCGCTCAGGAACGCGAAACCAATCCCTTCGTTCGCAGCACTAACGAAGAGGAATTCGCGCGTCGCAGGGCTGCGAAAGACAGCTTTCGTTCATAAGGGAAAGCGCTTTCGGGACGCCTGCGAAACATCGGAGGAGGTCAAGATGCGCAGCATTCCGCTCCTGATCGCAGGCACGATCCTCGCGTCCTGCACCAATGTGCCGCCGCCGCCGTACATGGCACGGAGTCCAAGCGGCGAGCGCGCTTATCAGACTCTGCTTGCTGGCAAGGTGCCGGGTAGGCCGATAAGCTGTCTGCCGCACTATGACGCGAACGACATGACGGTGATCGACGGCCGAACGATTGCGTTCCGCATGGGTAGCCGCACGACCTATATCATGCATCTTAGCCAAGGCTGCGAGATGCTCGGCAGCGGCACCTACGCGCTTCTATCACGGCAGATCGCCGGCCCCGGAATGTGTGAAGGCGACATCCAGTCGGTCGTCGACACCATGAATCACATTAGCGTGGGAAGCTGCACGATCACCGACATCGTTCCCTTTACCAGACCGTAGCACCCGGCCGATCTAATTGCGGTAAAGCTTGTCGAGCCGGTCACCATAGGCTTTTGAGATGATGTGACGGCGAATTTTCATCGACGGCGTCAACTGCTCGTTCTCGATGCTGAACGGCTCGTCGGCGATGGTGAAGCGGCGGACCTTCTCGATCACCGACACGTCCGAATTGACGCGGTCGACCGCGGCCTCCAGTTTCTGTTGAAGATTGGGCGCTGACGCGATCTCCGGATCGGGGACCAGAAGCGCGACCAGGTGCGGCCGCCGGTCGCCATAGACCATCGCCTGCGCAATCTCCGGCTGAAGCGTCAGCATCCCCTCGATCCGCTGGGGCGAGACATTGTCGCCCTTGTCGTTGACGATCAGGTCCTTCTTGCGGTCGGTGATGACGATCCGGCCCTTTTCGTCGAAATGGCCGATATCGCCCGTGGCGAGCCAGCCGTCCCGGAGCACGCGCGCAGTCTCCTCGGGAATGCGCCAGTAGCCGTGCATCACATTTTCGGCACGGACCATGATCTCGCCGTCTTCGGCGATCTTCACTTCGGTATTCTTCAGCGGCACGCCTACGGTTTCCAGTCTGATCCCGACGCCCGGCCGGTTGCAGCTGATCACCGGCGCGGCCTCGGTCTGGCCGTAACCCTGGAGGAAGGTGATCCCGAGCGACTGGAAGAAAATCCCGACTTGGGGATTGAGCGGCGCGCCGCCCGAGACCCACGCCTTCTGCCGCCCGCCAAACTTCGCCCGTACCTTCCGACGGAGCGTGACCGACAGCAGCTTATCCATCGGCAGGTCCCAGGGCTTCAGCTTGCCGCGATATTTGTCGGC
>DASUIB010000104.1:0-5334 GCA_036273235.1 Sphingomicrobium sp.
GGACGTAATTGAACGGCAGCTGGTCGGAGATGCCTTGAGTCGCGATCCGGAGCGAGCGCGGCGTGATCACGTCGATCTGGCTCTGGCCGAAATCGGCCGGTCCGCAGCTGTAGTTGATGACGGTCGACGCCCCCTTGTCGCGAAGCACCGTCCGCGAGCAATTGCGCGTCCGGTGCTCGAACTGCGCGAGCGTGAGTACGTCCGCGAAACATTGGCGGATCGCGGCCTGGTTTCCGGGCGCGCCGCTGACCTCCCAGATGCCCCCCGCGACCTGGCCGAGCGCCGACGGCTGCGCCGCGGGCGCGACCGCGGACACGGCTATCGCAACGCCAAGAATCGCCGAACGCCCCATCACCGCCATTTTAGCACGCTCCGGTCGCCGCTTGAAAATGAAATGATCGTCAGCCGATACTCCGCTTGCCACCTTGTTCGCCGAGTTCCTTCGGTTCGATCGCGAAGCTCGACGAGCAGAAGGCGCAATCGACCCGGATCAGCCCATCCTCGCCGACCATCTCCTCGCGCTCGTCTTCGGGGAAGCGGGCGATCACCGAGCGCACATAATCGGGATCGCAGCGGCAGCCGCGGCTGAGCTTGATCGCCGCCAGCGTCCGCACTTCCTCTTCCTCGTGGAACAGGCGCCAGATGAGGTCGTCGAGCGGCAGCTCGGGGTCGGTCAGCTCCTCGGCCTTGACCGACCCGCCGAGGATCGCGACGTGCGGCCAGTCGGGATGGTCGAGCCGCGTGTGCAGCCGTTCGCGCCCTTCCTCGCCCTCGGGCAGGTGCTGGAGCAGCAGCCCGCCCGCGAACCAATGGCCGCCACGCTTCTCGGCCGCCAGGCGGACAAGGCTCGGGATCTGCTCCGACTGCGAAAAATAGCTTTGCGCCGCATCGCCGAGGTTCCTGCCCTCGAGCGGAACGATCCCCTGATAGCGCTCCTTCGACAGCGGCTGGTCAAAGGTGATCGCGAGATAGCCCTTGCCGAACAGCTCCTCGAGCGTCGGCTCGGCTGAAAGCGCACCCAGCCGCTCGGGGTCGTGCCGCACATAGCCGCGAAGCTCGCCGCCGAGATAATCGCAGACGAGCAGGTCGATCGCCCCGCCCTCGGTCTGCGCCTGAAGCGTCAGCTGCCCCTGCGGCTCCTTGAGCAGCGAACCGAGCAGCGCCGTCTGCGTCAGCGCCTCGGCGAGCAGCTTCTCGATGACCCGCGGATAATCATGGCTGGCGAGGATCGAATCCACCACGCTCGCAAGGCGGGCGATCCGCCCGCGCGCATTGCGTGAGGGGATTGCCACGCCGAGCGCGACGTCGGAGAGAAGCTCAACTGTCGGCATTCAAACTAGATAGGAAGCATCTGCCTCCTGCTCAACCAAGCCTGATTATCAATTGGGCGGGTCGGGCGGCGGCGGTTCATCGGGGAAGCAAACACCGAGGTCCGGACCGCATGGCCCCGGATCCCGATCCGGGTTGCACGGGCCCGGGTCCTGCTCGGGACTGCACGGGCCCGGGTCCTGTTCCGGACTGCACGGGCCTGGATCGGTGTCGGGGGAACAGGGGCCGGGGTCCTCTTCTGGACTGCAATCAGGTCCCGCTCGCACGAGCGCAAGCTGCTTCTTGAAGCCGCGCAATCGCGGCCCCGCAACCGCGGCGGCCAATCCTTCGCTGAACACCCCCCCGATGCTGGTCGAACGGGCGAAAACGCAGGGATAGATTTCGCCCGCCGCCGTGACGCACACCTTGTCCTTGCCGCACCGGCCGCAAAGCTCGCGAAGCTCGGGCTCCCGCTGGAAGTCTTCGGCGCCACGCCCAACCTTGCGCAGCCGATCGACGTGAACCGCGCTCACCCCCAGCTCGTTTAGCATCCGTCGGGTCCGCTGGACGTCATTCGCGTTGGACTTCATTTGGATGATTCCGGCGCGCACCGTCAGCCCGGCCGCTACGGACCAGCGGATCGCATCCAAGGTCTTGGAATGGCTGCCTCGGCGGAGCGTGATCTCGTCGTGGATCGGACCTTCCGACCCATAGACCGAAAAGGCGAGGCTCACTCGATTGGCGAGGAAGACCTTCTTGAGTGCATCCGTGAAACGGGTGCCGTTGGTATAGACCCAAACCCGCTCGAAGCCGATCGAGCGCGCATGCTCGATCAGGTACGGCAGGTCCGGGTGGATCGTCGGCTCGCCGCCGATGAATTGCACCGCCTTGCACCGCAGCGCCGCCGCGTCCTCGAGCGCATCGCGCCAATCGTCGCGGGTCATTCCCTCGCTAAGTGGCTCGTGCGGACCGGAATTGGCGTAGCAGTGGACGCATTCCAGATTGCAGCGCGAGGTCAGCTCGAGCCAGATGAAGCTGAGCGGCGCACCGCCGTCTGCAGGACTATGGCGCCTCGGCACGGTTCCTGGACGATCGAGCTCTGCCTGATTTTGCATTGCCGGGCTCCTCAAAATTCGAGTCGGCGGATGGACTCCAATTCACCGGATAATCGAAACGGAATTTCCGCTCCAGCAGCATCATTGTCGGCCTGCACAAGTGCGTTAGAATGGCGGGGCCGCCGCTGCGATGGACGCCGGTCCCGAAGCCCGCAGCCGGCCAACGGGGGAATTATGATGATCCTCAATGGATTCTGGGTATTCGTCGGCGGGATGCTCGGCCCGCTCCTGATGGAGCTGGTGAAGATCGCCGCGTGGCGGAATCTTAGGAAGGTATCGAACTACTACCGCAGGCCGCTCTATTGGGTCGGGACCGCCGCGCTGTTCGTGCTCGGAGGGGCATTCGCGGCGCTCAACGGAACCGATCATGTCCCGGTCTTGCGTGCCCTGCAGCTCGGTATTGCGGCACCGGCGATCATTGCCGGGTATGCGACCGCCACTCCACGCCGCGCGGGCGCCATGCCGGACAAAAAGCTGGTCGATCTGCTGTCGTGGTCCTGACCGGTGCGTTCGGCCGGTGGCTTGGCGGGAAACTGTCGCCAAGCCCGGCGATTCGGCTGCAAAAGCGGCAACGGAAGCATCCGCCAAGGCGCATCCCCGGCGACTGGGGAAAATGGTCTTACGAATTTGTCGAATCCAGACTGCCGGTCGCCACCAGGGAAGCCTTTGAGTCCGGCCGGGCAGTCATTGGTGAGGTCGGAATAGCCGAGCCGGGTGCGTTCGTGCAGGAGATCGGTGACGGCTATCTGATCGAGGTCTTCACCGGCCTTCCGGAATTTTTCTATTCGATCAGCAGGGCGATCCATTCTCAGGCGCGGTTCCACCCTGCGGATGCCACCTCGCCGGAGACGCTGGAGCCGGTCGATCTCGACCGAACGGTCGCGGCGATCGAGACGATCTTGCGAACCTATGAGAGGACCAGAAAAGTCGCCAAGCCGGCCGGTTACCCGATCTCGAAAGAGCAGAAGGAATTCGCCAGCGCCCTGACGGATCACGCCGTGGCCTTTCTCGTCGCCCATGAAATCGGCCATGTGCAAATCTGGGAGACTTCGCCCGACGCTCCTCGGAGAAGCACCCCCGAATTCGAGCTGAAGGCGGACGAGATTGCCTTGACAATCGTCCTCGGGATGCTCGGCGAACAACCTCTGCGCATAAGGCGAATGGCCTATGCGGGCGCCGAGTTCGCGGTGCGCGTCTTCGCGGGCCTCGAACATCTGGGGGTGCGGTTCGATCAGGACACTCATCCGCTGCCGACCGATCGTCTGGAAGCGATCCGTGCTGCGGCCCTCAAATTATGCGGCAGTCGCCGGCAATATGTGCGCCTCATCCCTCCGGCGACGACGTACGACCAGTTCCTCGAGGAGCTGGAGCGCCGCATCGCGGGCCCGCAAAAGGCGGATTTCGTCGTGGGCCCAAACCCCGACCGGTTGCTGTCATTCATTGCCTCGCTGATCGAGCAACGCGCGAAAGGCGGAATTACGGAGCTATTCGCCATCGCTCAGCTCGAGATCGGTTTTGCGGCCTCTCCTTTCGACAACGTGAGGCGAGCCGTGGCCGAGGCCGCTCATATGTTTCTGATCGAGGCATTTGCCGAGGATCCAAACGGCCTGGCGATGGTCGAAGCCGCCGAATTCGGCAAAGTCGCTGATCGGATCAGCGAGCCTTGGCACAGCATTTTCGACCAAGCGCTCATCGCGACGATCGGCGGTTAAGCCGCCGCCGCGGGCACCTCATATTCCGCCGCCGCGGCCGACAGCGTCTCGACGAACTCGCGGATGTGGCTTTCCTCGATCACCAGCGGCGGGAGCACGCGCATCACGTTTTCCCCCGCCGCGACGGTCAGAAGCCCCTTGGTCCGCAGGTAATTCACGAAGGCTCGGCTGTCGGTCTTGAGCTTGACCCCGAGCATCAGTCCCACTCCGCGGACGCTGTCGAACAGATGGTCGTGGTTGGGGATCATCTGCTCGAGCGCCGAGCGCAGCCGCTCACCCTTCTCCCGCACATTCGCGAGGAACTCGTCGTTGGCGACCACGTCGAGCACCGCCTGCCCCGCCGCCATCGCCAGCGGGTTGCCGCCGAACGTCGACCCGTGCGTTCCGATCACCATCCCCGCCGCCGCTTTCTCGGTCGCGAGGCAAGCACCCATCGGGAAGCCGCCGCCGATGCCCTTGGCGGTCGCCATGATGTCCGGCGCCACGTCGTAGACCTGATAGGCGTAGAGCTGGCCGGTACGCGCGACCCCGCACTGCACCTCGTCATAGACCAGCATCAGATCATGCTCGTCGCAGGCGGCGCGCAGCCCCGACAGGAACTCATGGGTCGCCGGGCGGATTCCGCCCTCGCCCTGGATCGGCTCGACGAGGAAACCGGCCGTATTCTCGTCGATCGCGCCAAGCGCGGCGTCGAGGTCGTTGAAGTCGACCACCGTGAAGCCCGTCAGAAGCGGCGCGAAGCCGTCGCGAAGCTTCGCCTGGTCGGTCGCGCTGATCGTCGCCATCGTCCGCCCGTGAAAGGCGTTCGAGAAGGTGATGAGATTGTGCTTCTGCGCATTGCCCTTCGCATAATGGTAGCGCCGGCCCGTCTTGATCGCACATTCGACCGCTTCCGCGCCCGAATTGGTGAAGAACACCGTGTCGGCGAAGGTCAGGTCGACCAGCCGCTGCGCCAGCGCCTCCCCCTGCGGGCTGCCGTAGAGGTTCGACACGTGCATCAGCGTCGCAACCTGCTCCTGAAGCTTCCTGGTGAAATAGGGATGGCCGTGGCCGAGCAAATTGACCGCGATCCCGGCCGCGAAATCGAGGTACCGCTCGCCATCCTCGCCGAAGAGATAGACTCCCTCGCCCCGCACCGGCCGAACCGGCGAACGCGGGTAAACGGGCATAAGCGGCGTAACGGCCATCTTCTTTCAGCT
>DASUIB010000105.1:0-4112 GCA_036273235.1 Sphingomicrobium sp.
GTCGCCATGAGGGGTGGTTCTTTCGATCTCTTAACCGGGCCCCCGCCGAAGTATCACTCCGGTGGGAATCCATCGGGCCTGCCGCGTGCCGCGCCACCGTGGCGGGGCTTCACATGCGGACCTGGTCAAATGCACTGCCGCGATCGGCTCATCCGAAAAGCGGCGTCCGCTGGATGCTGGCGTGCGGCGGCCGCTCAGACAAAACGGCGCGTTCGAGTGCCGGTGTTCTTCCGGAACTCTCACGCG
The DNA here is from genome assembly GCA_036273235.1 of Sphingomicrobium sp. Classification (GTDB taxonomy): domain Bacteria; phylum Pseudomonadota; class Alphaproteobacteria; order Sphingomonadales; family Sphingomonadaceae; genus Sphingomicrobium. Next base: position 247 of record DASUIB010000105.1, read on the forward strand.
CTCGCAAGAAAAGCGGGCTGCCGCGAACGACTTAGCGTCCGCCGGACGGCGCGCGCATTAGCTTAGAGGGGGGCCAACCGCAAGCTGCGATGCCGGGGCGCATCGCGGGTCGGTCCACGGGGCAAGTTGGTCCTAAGACTGCCCCGCTCGGGCCGCTCGACGAGCCGTTCGCTTGTTGGCCTTTGCTGCCGCCGACGTCGGCTGAACCAGCGCCTCATAAAGCGGGAACAGGTGCTCGACCCGTTCACGGTCGGAGCCGAAGGGACGCGCGCGGTAGAGCTTGTCGACGGCGAGGTCGAGCTCCCTATGCGATTTGCGCAGCTCGGCGGGCATGGTGTCGGGATCGTAGAGGTCGGCGAGGGTGGAGGTCGCGTTCTTCGGCAGTGCGCGCGCATCGAGCACTGCCCGTGCCAGCGCTTCGATATTCTTTCGCTGGGTGGGACCAGCGTCGGGCCAAGGGAAGGTATTGTAGACGATGCCGATTCCGTACTGGTATCGGCTTTCCAACCGGCCGCCGATATCTTTGAGCCATGCCATGTGCATGGAGCTAGTCAGGATGCCGAATTCCCAGAGAGTTGCATGCGGAAGTAGCCGCAGCTTATTGCTTGGAATGGTAGGGGGTTGCAGCCACCCAATCGGTACATAGTTGCGTGTTTCTGAGCTGACTTCTGGAATAGCTAGAAATGGCGAATCCGGAATAACGGTTACATGAAAGGCAATCGGCGTTTCTGCCAATGCAATCGATGAGATGCCGGGCTTCTGTTTACGCTCTGATTTGCCGAAGGCAGGAATTTCGCCACGGCGGTAGGCTCGGACGAAGTTCACTCGTTCGCGAACCTTTGTAAGCGATCGCCACTCGCTTGGACCGGAGCTCTGCAGCGCGAGAATCCAGCGCATGCCGCCATTGATGTATTCCTCGGCGCCAATATACGGTCGAAGGAAAGGCTCCGCCGCGGGCTCCGCTGCCAGCAGCTTGGCCCGCTCGTTCGCGTCGAAGATTAGATACCCGCCATCGATTGGCTTTGAGCCCATGATAAGGCGCGGCGCGCCGTTAATTGGCCGACCTTCTTCTTTGACGACCAAATGCCGGTCCGCGTCGTTGGCATCGAACAGATATGCGGCGAGCCAATCGTGCCGCGTCACAACCGGTTCACCCTTGCCATCGATGTAGGAGAACAATCGCTTCTCCGCCGGCTCTTCACCCGCTCGCGCCAGACCGACGATTACGCAATGAACCCCTGCGCGGCCCGGCCAGACGAACGTCCGGTGGCCAAAGGCGATCTCCAGCCGCAATCGGTGAAACAGCACCGGCCAAAGCTGCGCAACCTGCTCGCCCTGCGTGATCGAGTTGGTAGCGACGAACGCGATGCGCGGTGATTCTCCCCTCCCTGCCAAGGGAGGGGATTGAGGGATGGGTAGCGTAGTGGCGGGCTCAATGCCCGACGCGGAGCTACGCTCCGCACCCACCCCCGCCCCCTCCCTTCCAGGGAGGGGAGAGTTGCGAATATATTCCCCCGCCTTGATGAACCATGCCGCGACATAATCGAGCGTGCCGCCGCTCCCGCCGAGCCGGGCGAGTGCCCGCACTTGTGAGCGCTGATGAGCCGATTGCAGCTTGGCACCGACAAACGGCGGATTGCCCAAAACAAATGAACAGCGTCCCGCCGGCAGTAGGTCGTTCCAGTCGAATTCCAGCGCGTCGGCGTTCCGGATGTGCGGCGCGTGAATCAGCGGAATGCGTGCGTAGCTTACTCCGAAATCCTCGCCGAGTCGGGTGTTGGCGATGTGATCCGTCATCCACAACGCGACCTCGGCGATGCGCGCCGGGAATTCGTCGATCTCGATCCCGAAAAATTGGCCGACGTTGAGCCGGGACAGCTTGGCCGGATCGGCGCCCTGCCCTCGAGCGACGCCAGCGCGCAGATAGCGCTCCTTGACGATTTCGCGCTCGAGCTCACGCAGCTCGCGATAGGCGACGACAAGGAAGTTGCCGCAGCCGCATGCCGGGTCGAGGAAGGTCAGACGGGCGAGCTTGTCGTGGAGGCAGCCGAGCGCTTCGTCCCTTGCAGATTTCAGCGACTTCGCCCGTTCAAGCTCCGCCTGCAGCTCGTCGAGGAACAGCGGGCCGATCAGCCGCAGGATCGCATCTTCGGGCGTGTAATGCGCGCCCTGCTTGCGCTGCGTCACCTTGTCGATGACGCTTTCGAACAGGCTGCCGAAAATCGCCGGTGAGACTTCGCCCCAATCGAACTCGCTGGCCTCGAGCAGGATCGTCCGCATCGCATTGTCGAACGCGGGCATGCGGATGCGCTCTTCGAACAGCTTGCCGTTGATGTACGGGAATGCCGCCAGGTCGGCGTCGAGCGTCGACTGGCGCCTGTTGTCGGTCCCGTTCTGGCCGTCGGGCGTGTTCAGCACCTCGAACAGGTCGCTGAGCCAGCGGCCGAGGTCCGAGCCGTCGTAAGCCGTGCGACGCTCGATCAGGTCGAGGAACTGGTCCTTGTTGTTGAAGATGCGCGTATCGTCCGCGAACATGATGAACAGCAGGCGGACAAGCAGCAGTTCGAGGTCGTGGCCACCGTACCCGGTCTCCGCCAGAGCCTCGTGCAGCTTCCCCATGAGTTGCGATGCCTTGACGTTCGCGGGAGACTGCCGCCGATTGAGGCGCGGCTGGACGCCGAGGATGAAGGCGAACGCTTCGACATTATTCTTCAGGTCTGAAAGAAGGAAGCGCCACTCGCGGCCCTCCTCCAGGTCGAGCAAGTGCCAGCGCTGGAAGTCGCAGGTCAGGATGTAGCGAGGCCGCTGGTCATCCGGCAGCCAGTCATAATAATCGAGTGCCTGATCACTGGCTTTTCTGAGGTCGAGACCGGCCGATTTCTGCTCGACGATAAGGGTGCCGGGCCAGAACAGGTCGATGAAGCCCTGCTTGTTTCCCGGCAGGTTTCTGACCCGCTGCTCGTAGTTGGCGACCTGCCGCCGATTGACGCCGAAGCATTCGAAGAAGTCGTTATAGAAGGTCTGCGTCTCGCCTTTCTCGTAACGCGCACTTTTGTGCCGTTCGGCGAAGGCGGCCGCGCGTGCGCGGATTTCGGACCATTGGAGCCGCATTATCCACAGCTAAGACGGCAACAGCCGTGGACGCAATGGCGAACCACTTTGGGGTTTGCTAGTTTTCGTGCCGGAGGATTCGATGAAGAAGAGCGCAGCTGCCGTCGACGACCGCCAGAACGCGCTGCCTATCGACCTACCGCCCGGCCCGCGGCTATCCAGCGACGAGCGCGCGCGCGGTGAATTGTTGCAGATGGTGGAAACTCTGGCCGCGGCCAGATCTCATCCATGGAGTGCACGGCTGCTGGGATGGCAGAAACGCCGGTTCGATGCACTGAAGCAAATGCTTACACCTCTGGATGCAGCCGCGCTTGAGGCGCGCTTTGAAGCAGAGCTTGAGCGCTTGGGCATGCCCGAAGACTAATCGGGTTCGAACCCTTTAGGTTCTTTTTGCTTGACATAGTAACGCTGTTCTGGTACATAGAAGGCAGGCTCGCGTACTGCGCCTAGATTCGCACATCCGCGATCAGCTCTGCCCAAGCCCGACGGGGCACTTCGCCGTTCATCGGCGGTTTTGTATTGACAATGTATTTACAGTCTTGGATCAGAAAGGAGCTGAGCGCGTCACCCCCGTCATCCCTGCCCGCGCTCACGAAGGACCAGATATGGAGACAGCAACCGTCGCGCGGCCACGCCACGATACCAGCGTAACGATGCGCATGCCGCAGCAAACCAAGGAGCTGATTGAGAAGGCGGCAGCGACCGTCAACAAGAGCTTCAGCGCTTTCGTCGTTGAAAGCGCGCGAGAGCAGGCC
>DASUIB010000106.1:0-3323 GCA_036273235.1 Sphingomicrobium sp.
CGGCGCGGTTCAGGACCAGATCGACGACACGGTGAAAGACGCTGTGCTTCGCGCTCGCGCACTGACGCCGAAGGGCGACAGCGCCGAGGAATGCGACGATTGCGGCGAGCCGATCCCGAAGAAGCGGCGCGAGGCGCTTCCAGGCGTCCGCACCTGCGTCGCCTGCCAGGCCGAGCGCGACAAGGCCGTCGTCCATTCGACGATCAACCGCCGCGGCAGCAAGGATAGCCAGCTTCGCTAAACCGTCACCCTGAGTTCAGTCTGCCGGCTGTCCCCCGGACACCCGTCACCCTGAACTTGTTTCAGGGTCCATTTCCGTGAAGGGCGGTGCGCGTCTCCCGAATGGATGCTGAAACAAGTTCAGCATGACGGAGTAGAGGACTCGATGCCCCGCAAGCGCTCCGCCGACCTGCCCAGCCGAAAGCAGATCCTCGACTTCATCGCCAGCTCCGACCAACCGGCGGGCAAGCGCGAGATCTCCCGCGCGTTCGGCATTCGCGGCGACGCCAAGATCCAGCTCAAGAAGCTGCTGAACGACATGGCCGACGAGGGGCTGATCGAGACTTCGCGCGGGCGCGCGTTCAACCAGGTCGGCGGCATTCCGCGGGTGACGGTGCTGAAGATCGTCGATGTCGACGATAGCGGCCACGTCTATGGACAGCCGGAGCATTGGGAGGCGGACACGCCCGCGCCGAAGCTGCGGATCATCGAGAAGGATCGGCGCGGCGCGCTCGGAATCGGCGACCGAGTGCTCGGTCGGACCGAGGAGCGCGGCGACAAGTTCGTCGCGCACCCGCTGAAGAAGCTCGCGAAGAAGCAGGAGCTGGTGCTCGGCGTGCTTCGGCAGGAAGGCGCGCGCTTCTGGCTGACGCCGGTGGAGAAGAAGGAGCGGCGCGAGCTGCCGGTCAGCGACGTGGCGGACGGCGAGGCCGGCGACCTGGTGCTGTGCGAGGTCTCCGGCCAGCGCGGGCGGGTCAGCGCGCGCGTCGACGCGGTGCTCGGCGATCCGTTCGCGCCCAAGAGCTTCAGCCTGATCGCGATCCATAAATATGAGCTTCCGCACGAATTCAGCGACGCGGCGGTCGACGAGGCGAAGCGCGTCGCGAAGCTTTCGCTCGGGGATCGCGAGGACCTGACGCATCTGCCGATCGTCGCGATCGATCCCGCCGATGCGCGCGACCATGACGACGCGATCTGGGCGGCGCGCGACGAGGACGAGGACAATAAGGGCGGGTGGAAGGCGATCGTCGCGATTGCCGACGTCAGTTTCTACGTGCGCCCCGACAGCCCGCTCGACAAGGCGGCGCGGGCGCGGGGGAACAGCGTCTATTTTCCCGACCGGGTGGTGCCGATGCTCCCCGAGGAGCAGTCGGCCGACATCTGCTCGCTCAAGGAAGGCGAGGACCGCGCGGCGCTCGCCTGCCATCTGACGATCGCGAAAGACGGTACGCTCAAGGGCTGGCGATTCACTCGGGCGAAGATCCGCGTCGCGGCCAACATCGCCTATGAGGACGCGCAGGCGGCGATCGACTCGTCCGAGGAGGAGCGGGTCGAGGTTGCTTCGCCGGTGTGCTGGATGCCGGAGGTCGAAGGACCGGTGCCGCAGGCGCTGGTCGAGAGCGCGCTCAAGCCGCTGTGGGGCTGCTGGCGAGCGCTTCTCGCGGCGCGTAACCGGCGGGAGCCGCTCGAGCTTGATCTTCCCGAACGGCAGGTAGTGCTCGACGAAAAGGGCCGGATCGAATCCGTCGCCCCGCGCGAGCGGCTCGACGCGCACCGGCTGGTCGAGGATTTCATGATCGCGGCTAACGTCGCGGCGGCGCGGGCGCTGGAGGCGAAAAGATCGCCTGCGATGTACCGCGTCCACGAGCCGCCCAGCCGCGAGAAGCTCGAGGCGCTGAAGGACTATCTCGAGACCTTCGGGATCGAGTTCACGCTCGGCCAGGTGATCGAGCCTTCGACGGTCAACGCGATCCTGCAACGCGTGGGAGATTCCGACAGCCGACCCGAGATCATGCAGCAGTTGCTGCGCACGCAGATGCAGGCGCGCTACGCGCCGGACCGGCTCGGCCATTTCGGGCTGGCGCTGCCGACCTACGCCCACTTCACCTCGCCGATCCGCCGCTACGCCGACCTGCTCGTGCACCGCGCGCTGGTCAGCGCCTACAAGCTCGGCGAGGGCGGGTTGCCGCCGGCCGACGCGGAGAAGTTCGACGAGATCGGCGAGCAAATTTCGCGGCTCGAGCGGCGCGCGATGGAAGCGGAGCGCGAGACCGTCGACCGCTATGTCGCCGCCTACCTCGCCGACCAGGTGGGTCAGGTCGTGCTATGCCGGATCACCGGCGTTCAGCCGTTCGGTTTCTTTGCCACGGTCGTCGAGTTCGGTGGCGACGGGCTGGTCCCGGTCTCGACCATCGGCGAGGAATATTTCCGCTACGACGAGAAGGCGCTGCAGCTGGTCGGGGAGGATAGCGGGACAGTTTACAAGCTTGGGCAGAAGCTGCGGCTGCGCATCGCCGAGTCCAATCCGGTTTCCGGCTCGCTGCGCTTCGAATTGCCGGACCAGCAAGGTGGCGCGCGCGCGGCGCCCGAACGCCGCGACCGCCCACGGAGCGGCAACCGCCGCGGCAGGCCGGCGAATGTCCGGCATCAGTCGCGCCGCAGATAGGCCGCCGCAACCTTTCACCGCGAGCGGGATTGAGGTCGCAAACGGGAGGCGAGCAATGGCCTATAAAATCGCGATCATCGTCGGCAGCCTTCGCGAGGGCAGCCTCAACCGCAAGATGGCGCGCTCGATCTGCGCGATCCGGGACGACAATCTGGATTGCTCGATGGTCGAGATCGGTGATCTGCCGCTGTACAACCAGGACCTCGACAACGACCCGCCCGAGCAATGGGCACGGTTTCGACGGGAAGTGGAGCCTGCCGACGGCGTGCTGTTCGTCAGCCCCGAATATAATCGTGGCGTCCCGGGCGTGCTCAAGAACGCAATCGACGTCGGCTCGCGACCCTATGGCCGGAGCGTGTTCGACAAGAAGCCCGCGGCGATCGTCACCGTGTCGCCGGGAAGCATCGGCGGGTTCGGCGCCAATCACCAGATCAGGCAAACCTGCGTATTTCTCAACATGCCGGTGATGCAGCAGCCCGAGGCCTATCTCGGCCACGTCACCGACGACAGCTTCGACGCGAACGGTCAGCTCAACGATGGTTCGTTGAAGGAGCTGGTCGCCAGCCTCGCACACGCATTCCACGATTGGGTCGACATGATCCACCGTTCGCGCGCCGCGCTCGCCGAAGATGCCGCGCATTTGAAGCAGCAGGCCGCG
>DASUIB010000107.1:0-6687 GCA_036273235.1 Sphingomicrobium sp.
AGATCACCCACGGCGCTTCGGTCGGAAGCTTCTTCAAATGGACGCGCGAGCTTTTGTAGCTGCAATGCTCGGACCACATGACCGAGAAGATGCCGAGCTCGACCAGGTTCGGCTCGCGCCCGAGCGCTTTCAGGATGCGGCTATATTCCTCGTCGCTGAGCCCGTGTTCGGCGACCATTTCGGGCGTGATTCGGGGCGCTTCCAGAACGTCCATGCGGGCGGCTCCTAGCCGCCAAGCCTGCGACCGTCCACGACCGTCCTGCTGAACTTGTTTCAGCATCCATTTTGGAGACCTATGCTGCCTTTACGAAAATGGACCCTGAAACAAGTTCAGGGTGACGGCTCTTCGGTCGTCAGATGTCGTGACGGAGGAACTTCTCGGCCGAGAAAATGAACACCTGCGGGCGGCCGTCGATGAAGTCGGCGAAGCTTCCGCGCTCGGGCGACCAGCTCTCATCGCCGACGCGCCAGAGATTGTCGCCGAGGCGCTCCATCGGTATCTCGGTGCCGAGCCACAGCTTGCCGCCTCGCTCGACGACTTGCGCCATGCCCAGCCACGGGCTGTCGTTCACATAGCGGCCGGCGAGCCTGGCGAGCTGGGGGTCGGACGCTGGCGCCTGCGCGCCGCTCCCCGCACGCATGTAGGTGGCGGGGCCCCACATCGCGGCGCTGACGCCGCCGCCTTTGCGCTCGAACATCAGGCTGAAGGCGCGGAAGGCCGGATGCGTGGTCCGGAACAGCTCTGCGCCCCAGGGCTGGAGCGCGGCCGACTGGCCGTCGGCGACAATCGTCAGCGGACTGCCCGGCCTGACCTCGAACGTGCCCGCCGGGCCAGAATAGCTTCCGACATAAGCGCCGGCATTGGCAAGCGGCGTGTCGAGCGGCGGTGGTGCCGGCAGCGCGCGGCCGGCCGCTGCATTGGTGAGCGAATCCACAGCAAAGCGGGTGAGCAGCCGCGGTCGATATTCGGCAAATGCGCTGAACGGCGAGCTCGCAAAGGCGCCGACGCCGCTCGCGACATCGACATGAAAGGAGGAGACGAAGCTGATCATTCCGCCGGTGTGGTGGAGGTAGGCTCGGCCGCCGTTGCCGACATGCATGAGGCCGTTGCCGTAGCTCATCGCGCGCTCGTCGCTCGGAACCGCATGGGTCGCGTAGACGCGCGCAAGCTGGGGCGCGAGGCCGATGCTGCCGCGGCCTTGCGCGGCATTGGCGAGGTTGCGCAGCCACAGCATCATGTCTTGTGCGGTCGAAGCGACGCTTCCGGCGCCCTCGGTCACGTCGACCCAGGCAGCGGGCGCGAGCGGAACCCCGATCGCGAACGGCAACTCGTCCGCGGCCTCATAGCCTTGGGCGTAGAGCGCTCGATCGCTGCCGGTGATCGCCCCATGCGAGCGGCGCATGCCGAGCGGAGCGAAAATTCGTTCCGCGAGCAGGCGGTCGAGCGGCTCGCCTCCGACATGTTCGGCGAGCTTGCCGAGAATGGCATAGCCGGTGTTCGAATAGGACCAATGCGTTCCCGGAGCGAAGCCGGTCCACAAACCGCCATCGGCAAAAATCGGCGCGCCGTCCGGCAAGCCGCCCGTATGGTCGAGCAGGTTCTGGAGCGTGACGCCGTTGCCGCTCGGCAAGGGAATGACGGGCAGAAGATCGCTGATGCGGCTCGAGAAGCTGAACCGGCCTTCGGCCGCATATTGGTGGATCAACGTCGCGGTCATCGACTTGCTGATCGAGCCGATCTGGAACAGCGTGTCCGGCGCGATCGGAGTCCGCGCGTCGGCATTGGCGTAGCCGAAGTTCATGACCGTGCCGAACCCGTCGGGCGTGGTCACGCCGAGCGTCATTCCGGGCAGCCGGAAATGCTCGAGATGCGCTTCGCCATAGGCGCGGATCGCGGCGAGCGCCGCGGTCCGTTTCGGGTCTTGCGCGAACGCCGGCGCGGCGAGCTGGCCGCCGAGCGCGGCGCTCAACGCTCCACCGGCAAATGCGCGCCTGCTGATCAGCATCGATTGAGCCCTCCGCAGCCGCTGTTCAGGGGCGCGGAGGGTAGCGTCAAGGAAGCGGAGCTAGGCGTTGCAGGTCTGCGACGGATGGCCGGGGACGGCGATCTTCGCGCTCGAGGAGGTCGGAGAACCATCGACCGAATAGCCGCCCGCCGCGGTCATCGGCTTGCCGGGATCGGTTGCCGCCACCAGAGTCGAGGTCGTGTCCTTGCCGGCGCGAACGTTCGCCGATTTGTTGTCCGACAGATAGTCGACCGTGACGACGCTGTTGTCGGTGCAGCGATAGAGCTTCGTCGCGATGATCGACGGCGGCAGCTGCACGTTCGCGTTCGCGGCGGTGTTGGTGTCATTCTCGGTCTGAGGACCAGCGATGATCGTGTGCTTGTGGCAGCCGGCTAGCGCAGCGGCCGCAGCAAGCGTGATGAGCAGAGGGGTGCGAGTCATGTTCCGCCCCTTTGCGGCCAGAACCGGAGCCGTCAAGCCGTGCGCTTGCATATTGTCGAAGCGGGACATACCCTTCGCCGATCAATGGCTCAGCAGGCCGGCAACAGCGCGCAGCGCATTCGCATCGGGCTGACGGGGCTCGCGTTCGCTTTCCTCCTCGTCCTTTTGGGCTCGATCATCAGCCGGTCGAGTCACCAGGGCATGACCAATGCGGCGCAGCAGGCGGCGACGAACGAACCGTCCGAGCCGCTGGCGGAGCTCGGAGTCGCGCCGGGCGGCTCTGACGACACCGCCAACAATGTCACCGCAAAGAAGAAATGAGTGGTGCGCGCGGGCGCACGCTCCTGATCCTCGCTGTCCTGTCGATCGCGCTATTGATTGCGGCGGCGTTGAGCGTTCGCGGCCCAAAGCCGCTTCCGCCGCGTCCGGCAAACCAGCGGCCGACATTGCTTCTGCTCACCAGCCTGCCGCTGATCTTCGGCGAGGATTTTTCGCTGCACGACAACGGATCGCCGGCCCTGGCGGCGCTCGAGACGCGCTACCGCGTGATCCCGATCAGCGTCGCCGATCCGCCCGAGCTCGCCAAAGCACGGCTGCTGCTGATGGCGCATCCACTCGCCCAGCCGGCCGAGGATCTCGTCGCGCTCGACCGATGGGTGCGCGCCGGCGGGCGCGTGCTGCTGCTTGCCGATCCGATGCTCGAATGGCCGAGCAAGCGGCCGCTCGGGGACATGCTGCGCCCGCCGCCGATGTTCATGGATACGGGGCTGCTCGCGCATTGGGGCCTGCGCCTCGATGCGCCCGACCGGCCCGGGCTCAAGGCCGAGAAGCTCGGCAGGTTCGAGGTCGTGACGGACTCGCCCGGCGCGCTGTTCGGCCGATGCCCGATCAGCGCGGACCGGCTCGTCGCGCATTGCGCTGTCGGCAAAGGCTGGGCGACGGTGGTGGCCGACGCCGACCTGCTCAACACTGCGGAGCTTGGGCCCGACGCGGCGCATAACTTCGACGGAGTGCTCGAGGAGCTTGCCGAGCTAGAACGCCTGTGATTCGCTAAGTCACAGACTTATCCACAACGCACAAGCGCCGGAACAAGGCTAGAACATGCCGTTTGCGCGGGTCTGAAAGGCCGCAGAAATCCGCCATTTACCGCTAGGTCCCATAGAATCCCATAAAATCCCATTGTATCCCGCAAGCGCTTGAGTTACCTACAAGGGCTGTAGCGCGGGGGGCTAACCCGTTGATTCGAAGCTGACGCGGCGCGCGTGACGACGTGCGTTTTGCGCGGACGCTGCCGCTTGCGCTGCGAAGGGGAGTGCACGTGGCGCTAGAGCATCTGTTTCAGGGCAGCGCGCTGAACGCGGTCGATGGAAAGGGCCGCGTGTCGATTCCCGCATTCCTTCGCTCGGTTGTCGAACGGCGCGGCGACGCGCGCACGATCATGCTCGCCAAGCACGAAACCTTCTCGTGCCTCAGCGCCTACGACCCCGCTTATGCCGCGCTGAAGCACGCCAAGCTCGAGCGCCTGCTCGAAAAGGAAGAGACCAGCCCGGACGCGCAGCTCGAATATCAGCAGCGCAACCTCATGGCCTTCGCCGCCACGGAGGAGGTTCCCTACGACAGTTCCGGCCGCATCCTCATGCCCCCGATGATGCGGCGGAAGGGCGAGATCGCCGATCTCGCCCTGTTTCTCGGCACCGGCGAGACGTTCCAGATCTGGAACCCGCAGCGGCTGCTCGACGAGCCGCGCATTCCGGACGATTTGAAAGACATCGCGCGCTTCCGCCTCGAAGAGCGGGGCGCGTCATGACCAGCACCGGCACAAAACAGGCCCCACATGTGCCGGTGCTGGTCAGCGAAGTGATCGGTGCGCTCGCCATCCATGATGGCGACACGGTCGTCGACGGCACATTCGGAGCGGGCGGCTACACGCAGGCCATGCTCGCGGCGGGGGCGGGACGAGTGATCGGCTTCGATCGGGACCCCGAAGCCATCGAAGCTGGCAGATCACTCGTCCCGGACCGCTATTTCGAAGAGGGGCGCCTGACCCTGGTGGAAGAGCGGTTCAGCCAAATGGATCGCGTGCTCGCCGAGCGCGGCATCGGCAAGGTCAACGCGATCGCGCTCGATATCGGTGTCAGCTCGATGCAGCTCGACCGCGCCGAGCGCGGCTTCTCGTTCCAGGCCGACGGGCCCCTCGACATGCGCATGTCGAAGTCGGGGCTGACCGCCGCCGAGTTCCTCAATTCGGCCGACGAGGCCGACATCGCCCGGGTCTTGCGCGACTATGGGGAGGAGCCGCGCGCCCGGGCGATCGCCCGCGCCATCACTGCCGCACGCCCGGTCGAGCGGACGGCCGAGCTTGCCGCCATCGTTCGCCGCGCCGCGGGCTTCCGCCCCGGCCAGAAGAGCGACCCCGCGACCCGCACCTTTCAGGCCATCCGAATCCATCTCAATTCCGAGCTCGACGAGCTCGAACAGGGGTTGGCTGCGGCCGAGCGTTCCCTCTGCCCCGGCGGACGCTTGGCCGTGGTCACGTTTCACAGCCTCGAGGACCGGATCGTGAAGCGCTTCCTGCGCGAACGCAGCGGAGCGGCTCCCGCCGGCTCGCGCCACCGTCCGGCGATCGTCGATCCGGTCGAACCGACGTTCGAGCGGGTCGCGAGGCCGGTTTCGCCGGCGGAGCGCGAGCTTGCGGCGAATCCCCGAGCCCGCTCGGCGCGCCTGCGGAGCGCGGTCCGGACCTCGGCCCCACCGCGGAAGGGAGTCCTGCAATGAGCGCCAGAAGCTTTGGCTCGCTGTTCATGGTCGCAAGCTGCGCCGGAGCGGCGCTCGGCTGTTACCTCGTCTCACTTCGAGTCGCCTCCGAGCGCGCGGCGGTCGAGGATGTCGAAGCCAGGATAGTCTCCACGCAGGGCGACCTTCGCCTCCTCCAGACCGAGATCGGAACACGCGGTCGGCTGTCGCAGCTCGAGCGGTGGAATGCCGGCGCGTTCGAGCTGTCGGCGCCCGCCGCGACCCAATTCGTGCAGAGCAGCTTCGAGCTTGCGAAGCTCACGCAGCCCGAGCGCCAGCCGGACTTCAAGGCGCCGCTGGTGCTCGCTTCGGCGCCCGCGCCGCAGAAGCCTCAGCTTGCACAGCCTCAAACGGACGATCCGGCTGCGGCAGCGGCCGCTCCCGACGCCTTGCTGCATGAAGCAAGCCTCAAGACCGAGACGCGCGAGGTCCCGGCAAAGGCGGCTGTCGCTGTGCCCCAGCGACCCGCACCGAAGTCCACCGACAGGCCGGTTACGGCGGCGAAGCCGGCCCCATCCAAGTCCGTGGATATGCCGGGCCTCGCGGCCGCCAAAATGCTGCAAAAGAAATCGGTGGATAAGCCGGCGCTTGCCTCGGCCAAGCCGGTGACAAAGCGGGTGCAGGTTGCGAAAATCGACCCGCTCGCGCCGTTATCGGCCAAGCATTCAGGTCATTCCAAGGACGCACCTACCGGCCGATGAACGCTCCGACGCCCGCTCTCGTCGCGCCCCGGCCCGAGCGGCTCCGACTCGTCGGCCAACGGCGGCAAATGCTCGCCGTCATGCACCAGCGGCTGATGTTCGGAATGCTGGTCTATGCCGGTCTCGTCGCGCTGATCGCCCTTCGAATCCTCTACCTCGCCGCGTTCGGCGATCACGCCGGCCGCAAGGAAGAGTTGACCGCTCTCATTCCCGACCGCGGCGACGTCCTCGACCGCGACGGTCAGCCGTTGGCGCGGACGATCGATGCGTGGACGATCGCCGTCCATCCGATGAAGGTGATCGGCGACAAGCTGGCACTCGCGCAGAAGCTCGCCGAGCTGATGCCCGAGCATAGCGCGGCGCAATATTTCGCGCTGCTCCGCTCCAACAAGCCCTTCTTCTACCTCCGCCGCCGGGCCTCGCCCGACCTGGTCGAGGCGGTGAACGCACTCGGCGAGCCCGGCCTTGCGCTCGAGCGCGAGCCCGACCGGCTTTACCCGCAGACGACGCTCGCCGCGCACGTCCTCGGCTTCACCAACATCGACGGGAGGGGCGCTGCGGGGGTCGAGCGCGCATTCGATTCCCAGCTCTCTGACCCGCTTACGCGCGCCAAGCCTTTGGTCCTCTCCATCTCGAGCAACGTCCAGCAGGCGCTCGAGGCCGAGCTCGGCGACGCGATGCAGCATTTCTCGGCGATCGGCGCCGCCGGCGTCGTCATGGACGTTCACACCGGCGAGATCCTGGCG